>JAXGPR010000004.1:0-110677 GCA_040766895.1 Anaerolineaceae bacterium
AGGTGAAACTACCCCAGATAACCGCTGGACATTTCTCACCACCAGCTGCCTGGGTGTGTGTGGCATTGGGCCAGTGATGCTTGTTGATACTGATCTCTACGGTAACCTGGAACCCGAGCAGATCCCTCATATCCTCAGCCGGTATGATTAGGAGATTGCCATGAAAGTTATTCGCTCTATGGTTTTGATCTCCCATGACCTGCTAAGCATTCAGCAAGGGGCTGATCGCATCGAGCAAGTTTTCCGGGAAGAATTGCATCGATACGGATTGCAAGACGAAGTTGCTCTTTCGCTGATTGAGGATGTGGGACATTGTTTTGCCTTACCTTTAGTAATTATTTACCCGGAAGCGGTCATTTATGGCCCTGTTTCGCCCCGAGATGTCCCTCTCATCATTGAAGAGCATTTATATAAAGGTCGTATCGTCGAGGAAAAGCTTGCCCCGTCCTACGACCTCTCCGGGCGTATTGCCTGGGTCTATACCCGCAAGGGATCATTGCCAGCTGAAAACCGCATTGTGCTTAAGAACGTTGGGCAAATCGACCCCAACAGCATCGAAGATTATATTGCCCACGATGGCTACCAGGCACTAGGTATGGCTTTGGAACTGGCTCCGGAAGAAGTCATTAGCCAAATCAAAGCCTCCGGTCTGCAAGGCCGCGGTGGAGCTGGTTTCCCCGCCGGGCTTAAATGGAGCTTTGTGCGCAAGGCTTACGGGCATCAAAAATATGTTGTCTGCAATGCGGATGAAAGCGAGCCAGGCACCTTTAAAGACCGTCTGATTTTAGAGGGTGATCCGCACCGTATTATCGAAGGTATGCTCATCGCGGGTTACGCCGTTGGCGCTAGTGAGGGCTACATCTATATCCGCGGTGAATACCAACTTGCGGTTGAACGCATGGAAAATGCCATCGCCCAAGCGAAGCAATTTGGTTTGCTGGGTGAAGACATTATGGGTTCTGGTTTCGCCTTCGATCTGCAAGTTCATACAGGCGCGGGCGCTTATATTTGCGGTGAGGAAACTGCCCTGATTGAATCCATCGAAGGCAAGCGCGGTGAGCCGCGCTCTCGTCCACCGTACCCCACAACTGAAGGATTGTGGGGCAAGCCCACCTTAGTTAATAATGTGGAGACCCTGGCTAATATTGCCCCCATCATCCTCAACGGATCGGATTGGTTCCGCTCCTTTGGCACTGCCACCAGCCCAGGTACCAAGGTTTACACCATTTTAGGCAACCTGAATGTCACTGGATTGATCGAAGTCCCTATGGGCATCACCTTACGCGAAATCATCACCCTCTATGGGAAAGGGATGAAGAATGGTTATTTCAAGATGGCGCAAACTGGTGGTTCTGGCGGGTCAATTATCCCTTCCAGCCTACAGGATACACCCATGGATTTTGCCTCATTCGCTAAGGCTGGTGTGGCTTTGGGCAGCGGAGCGCTGCTGATTTGCAACGACGAGGTTTGCGTCGTAGACCTGGCGCGAGTTCTGCTCAACTTTTTCCGCAAGGAATGCTGTGGGAAATGCTCTCCTTGCCGGGTAGGCACTGAGAAAGCTTATCAAATCCTTTCTGCAATCTGCCAAGGCAAAGGCAAAATGGAAGATCTGAAAACCTTAGAGCAAATCAGCTTCCAACTGAACGAACTCTCTAACTGCGGGCTCGGTCAGACGGCAGCTGTTCCCTTGCGGGATATGCTCTACCGTTTCCGCGACGAAGTGGAAGCGCATATTCGCTTAAATGTTTGTCCAGCAGGCGCTTGCTCCTTGAGCATTCCTGCCTTGGTTTAACACACAATGAGATGGAGCGAGATTTATGATTACACTCACAATTGACGGTATTCAAGTAGAAGTTCCAGAAGGCACCACCGTACTGGAAGCAGCTGAAGCAGCCGGGGTCAAAATTCCGCGCTTGTGCTATCACCCCAGTTTGATCCCCTACGGTGGCTGCCGGCTGTGTATGGTCGAGGTAGAAGGAGCACGCATCCTGCAGCCTAGCTGCACGCTGCCAGTGAACAACAACATGGTTGTGCATACTAATACGCCTAAAACGCAAGAAGCCCGTAGGTTTGTGCTCTCAATGCTCTTTAGCGAGCGAAATCATTTCTGCATGTATTGCCAGGAGACCGACGGTGATTGCGAGCTGCAAGCCGCAGCTTATGAACAGGGACTCACCCATTGGCCGCTCACGCCCGACTATAAGCCTTATGCGGTGGATGCCTCACATCCGTATATCTTCCAAGATAACAATCGCTGCATCCTTTGCCGGCGCTGTGTGCGCGTATGCGGGGAGAAGGTAGGCAACTTTACCTTAGGCTTTGAAGACCGCGGCGCAAGCAGCATCTTAGTGGCGGATTTTGGCGTGCCCTTGGGTGAAAGCTCCTGCGTCTCCTGTGGCGCTTGTGTGCAGATTTGCCCCACCGGTGCATTGATGGACCGCCGCAGCGCTTACCTTGGGCGCGAAACCGACCTTGCCCATACAGTTTCAGTCTGCACTGACTGCAGCTTGGGCTGCGAGCGCGATGTGCTCACACGCGATAACCACCTCGTACGCATCGAGGGCATCTGGGATTCTCCCATGAACGAAGGCTTGCTCTGCAAGCAAGGGCGCTATGAACCACTGGAAACTGGTTACAAGCGCTTCACCACGCCGCTCATCCGTAAAAATGGCAAGCTGGAGCCAACCACGTGGGAAGAAGCGCTTAGGGTAGCTGCTGAAAAGCTGCAAACAGGCTCGCCTGAGAGCAAGGCTGCTTTCGTTTCAGCCCGCCTGCCCCTAGAAACATTAACGAACACGTCTGAACTTTTCCAAACTGGTTTTAAATGCACACGAATTTACCTGACGGAAGATGACGAAGCTGCGTTATGCAGTACCAGGCTCGCTGACGATCTCGATGAACCCTTTGAATCTGACTTAAATGCCCTCAAAGCAGTGGATGCAGCCCTTATTATCGGTATTGACCTCCAAACGGACCACCAAGTGGCTGGATTTTTCCTCAAACGCCAGAATTGGGGCGGCACACAGCTCATCACGGTCTCGGATCAGCCTAATGGATTGTGCCCCTACTGCGCAGTAAGTCTACAACTTAGCCCCGGAGGATACCTTGATTTTGTAAATGGCTTTCTCTACGCCCGCAATATTCACATGCAGATTAATCAAAAATACTATGAAAAGAAATTAGCTGCCGTCCTCGAAAATACCGATATGGACGCTAATCGCCTGCAAAAAGCGGCTCGTTTACTAGCCGATGCTGTCCATCCAGTTATTGTGATTGGCGGAGACTTTGCCACTGAGGATAACTATGAAGCCTTGCTACAGTTAGTCCTTTTTGCCCAAGGCGAGGGGATCCCCATCCTGATTATTAAAGGCAAAGCCAACAGCTTAGCAGCGGCACAATTGCATTATAAAGTCGAGCCGGATAGCAAGACGATTGAGACGGCGCTGATCGCCCTAGGCGATGAAACCCCTAACGATGTGCTCGTTGAGCGCTGCAAAGGGATACCTTCATTAATAGTATATGCCAGCTATCCCTCAGCGCTCACAGAGCGGGCAGATGTAATCCTGCCGGCAACGATGTGGGCAGAAGAAAGCGGGCACTACCTGAGCACCGACGGCAGGCTGCAACAAAGTAATCCCGCTTTGATTGCACCAGAAGGTGTGCGTTCTTCATTAGAAGTGATTAACGCCTTAGCAGACTTGGTGGGTTTGAAAAGTGTGAAAACTTGGAAAGAAGCGCTGACCGCCGAGCCAATTTCCGTTCAGCTGAAAATGTGAGTAAAGAGAGGTTAAACCATGGCAAAACCTAAAGTAGCATCAGATTGGTTGGCAGGCTGCGCTGGCTGCCACATGTCCTTCTTGGATATGGACGAGCGCATTGTGGAGCTGCTCAAACTGGTTGAACTGCGCGCCACGCCGATTACGGACTTGAAAGAGCCGGATAGGGATGGCGTGGACGTTGGCATCTTAGAAGGCGGGATCAGCAACACCTACAACGAAGAGGTGGCTAAAAAGATGCGTTCGCGCTGTAAAATATTGGTGGCATTGGGCGATTGCGCCGTCTTTGGCGGCGTACCGGCTATGCGCAACTTCACTGGCGACCAAGCTGCACTCGAACGCGCTTACGTGCAAACCGAGAGCACTGACGAAAGCGGCAAAATTCCGGATGACCCCGAGCTTGCCCGCATGGTGCACGTGCGTCCGGTAAGTGACGTGGTGAAGGTGGATGTATTCTTACCAGGCTGTGCACCCAGCGCTGATGCAATTTTCTATGTACTTTCCGAGCTCGCCCAGGGCAGAATTCCAGAAGTCTCTGGCGACTATAACGACTGGCATTAGGAGGACAGATGACTGCCCAAAAAATAACAATTGAACCCGTAACCCGCATCGAGGGGCACGCCAAAGTGACCATTCATCTGAAAGAAGATGGCTCGGTGGAGCATGCTTACTTTCATGTGAATGAATTCCGCGGCTTCGAAAAATTCTGCGAAGGTCGGCTGGTGCAGGAAATGCCCCAAATCACCCCACGGATATGCGGTATTTGCCCGGTGAGCCATCACTTAGCTGCTGCAAAGGCAGGCGATGCCGTTCTCGGCTGCCCACCCCCTCGACCAGCTGCCCTCTTACGCGAGCTCATGCACATGGGTCAGGTGATTCAGAGCCATGGCATGCACTTCTTCGAGTTAGCCGGACCAGACCTAATCCTCGGCTTTGACCATGACCCCGCTACCCGCAACGTGGTTGGGCTGGTGCAAGCCGACCCTGAGCTAACCCTCAAAGCAGTACGCTTGCGCAAATTTGGCCAGTCAATCATCAGTGCGCTGGGCGAACGCAGTGTCCACCCCACCTTTGCCGTACCAGGCGGGGTCAGTCACGCTTTCACTATAGACGCGCGTGACAGCTTACTAGCGCAGCTGGATGAACAAATCGCCACCATTCAGACTGGATTGCAGATTGCCACCCGCTGGGTAGAAGCAAACCTGGAAACCATTCGAGAATTTGCTGTTTTCCCCACCGGCTATATGAGCCTGGTGACGCCGCAAAACAGCTTAGAGCTGTATGATGGCCAGATCCGCCTCGTAGGTCGGGATGGGCAGCAGCTCGAGAAATTCGACCCGCAAAACTACCTGGATTACATCGCCGAGCACGTGGAGCCATGGTCTTATCTCAAATTCCCCTACTATAAGAAGCTGGGCTATCCCGAAGGCGTTTATCGTGTGGGCCCGCTGGGGCGGCTCAATGCCGTTGACCAAATCGACACGCCGTTAGCTAATGCTGAATTTCAACGCTTCAAAGCACTCAATCACGGCTTGCCGGTCGAAAACACGCTGCACTATCACTACGCCCGCCTGATCGAGACACTTTTCGCCGCTGAGCGTGCACGAATATTACTCGAGGATCCTGATATCCTCAGTACCGATATCATCAACGCCCATCAAGAGCCGCGCGAACAAGGCGTCGGCGTGATCGAAGCGCCGCGTGGAACACTGATCCACCATTATTGGGTCAATGCCTATGGTCAAATCAGCAAAGCCAATTTGATCGTCGCCACCGGGCATAATAACTATGCCATGAGCAAAGCTGTGGACGATGTTGCCAAAACCTACGTGCACGGCCCAGAAATTAGCGAAGGCATGCTCAACCGCGTCGAGCACGCGATACGCGCACATGATCCTTGCCTCTCGTGCTCCACACACGCCGTTGGCAGCATGCCTATGGAAGTGAGCGTCTACGATCCACAAGGTAACCTGCTGCGGGTGATAAAGCGCTAAGCAAATCGAAAGGAAACCTGCCTCCCTTTTTGGTATGATTCAAGGGAGGCTTTTTCATGAGCACCTCAGTGAACCCAAAAACCTTGGTGATTGCCTATGGCAACCGTGACCGTCAGGATGACGGTGCCGGCTGGCATATCCTCACCCAGGTAGCAGCTCAGCTAGGCTTGCAATCGCCAGAATTACCCGGCGAATGGACCGGGAACGAAGATGGCAGCCTGCGCCTGCTCTATCTTTACCAGCTGCTGCCTGAATTAGCCGAGGATCTCATCGATTACTGCCAAATCATCTTTGTGGACGCCCACAACTCACCTGAGCTGCCAAATCTGGTTTTTGAGCCGATTAGCCCAGCTTGGGTACACTCAGCCTTCACGCATCACTTATCCATCGGGGAGCTGCTAGCAATCACGCAGACGCTTTATGCTCGCTGCCCCGCTGCCTGGCTGCTCTCCGTGCGCGGCTTTGAGTTTGAGTTCTCACAGGTGCTTTCACCGCAAACTGCCGCTTTAGTGAGCCAAGCCGCAGAGCTGCTTTGCTTCCATCTCCACCAAGAAGCCCCGCCTAAACCATACCGAGAGGAATAAACATGCCTGAAGCTTATAGCCAAACCCCAATCTGGCATTACCGCCAAGGAACCTTGGAGACGACGCCTGAGAGCACGCCCATCGTTAGCGAGCATGCGGCAACGCTCTCCGTCAATGGTGAACCTTGGCTGACCTTTATCTGCTCCCCCATCGCGCTGGAAGCACTAGCCATCGGCTTTCTCTTCAATGAAAACGTCATCACCAGCCTCGGAGAAATTGAAGGGGTGACATTCGAAGATGATGACCACCGCATCCTGGTGCAGCTAAATCACCCAACCCAAAAGCCAGCACAATTTCATCGCACCTCCACGGGCGTCAGCTTGCAGCCCCACATTGCTACGCGTAAGATTGGCGTGGATTTCAGCATTCAGGCTGGCAAAGTGATCGCGCTTTATGATCAGTTCATGGCAATGCAGACGCTGCATGACCAAGTCGGGGGGTTTCATAGTGCCGGATTGAGCGATGGGGAGTCTGTGCCCATCTTGGTAGAAGATTTAGGCAGGCACAACTGCGTGGATAAACTCGCCGGGCTGTATTTGCTGCAACACGCCACATTTACGCCGCGCGCGCTTTTACTCAGTGGGCGCATCAGCTCGGAGATGGTCTATAAAACGCTCGCTCTGGGCATCCCGCTGATTGTCTCGCGTACTTCACCCACATCGCTCGCCGTGCAAATCGCGGATTCAACCGGAATCACGCTCATCGGCTACCTGCGGAAAGCCCAATTTGATATCTACAGCCACCCGGAACGGCTTATTGCGGCTTGACCCCACATTCCTCAGGCGGATTAACTCTTCCCTGAAAAGGATATAATACCGATAATGCATGAATTAGCCGTCACCGAGAGCATCCTAGAGATTGCTACACAAGAAGCTGCAGCGCGCGCTGCCAGCAAGGTTACCGATATATATTTGTCGCTAGGGCAGCTCTCCTCAATTGTGGATGAATCGGTGCAATTTTATTGGGATGTCATCAGCCAAGGGACGCTCGCCGAAGGTGCTCAGCTGCACTTCACCCATATCCCAGCACGCTTACGCTGCAAAGACTGTGGAACGGAATTTGACCTCACTGAGGAATTAACCCCTTGCCCGAGCTGCCAGAGTATTGCTTTGGAGATTATTCAGGGAGAGGAATTCCAAGTGGATGCCATTGAAATATTAAATGAGGTAGAAAATGACCCAAAAAGTTGAAGTTGTTCGTAAAATTTTAGACTCAAATGACCGCTTGGCGGCTGGCAATCAGGCGCGGCTGGACGATATGAACGTCTTCAGCATCAACCTGATGGCATCGCCTGGCGCCGGCAAGACCAGCCTGATCCTGCAAACCATCAGCCATCTGCCCCCAGAAATCAAGGTGGGCGTGGTAGAGGGTGATACCGCCCCGGTCACGATCGACTCTGACAAGATCGCTGAGCAAGGCGCGCCGGCAGTGCAAATCAACACCGGCGGGCAATGCCACTTGGATGCAGTCCTGCTGGAATTGGGGCTTAATCAGCTGCCGCTGGAGGAGCTTAACCTCGTGATCGTCGAGAACGTCGGCAATCTTATTTGCCCAGCTTCCTTTAAGCTCGGCACGCATGCCAATGTGCTCGTGGCGTCCATCCCTGAAGGTGATGATAAGCCCTACAAGTACCCTAATATCTACCGCGGCTTAGATGTGCTGGTGATCAATAAAATTGACCTGCTGCCTTATCTCGATTTCCGCATGGATTATTTCAAGCAGGGTGTGGAGATGCTCAACCCTGGGCTGCAGATTTTTGAAGTCTCCTGCAAGACGGGCGAAGGCATCCCAGCCTGGATTGACTGGCTGACCGCGCATATTCCTGCCAAGGTTATCGCTCCTAAGGAGTAAGGCGTATCAACCAGCGCATTCTTATCACCGGCATTGTGCAGGGCGTCGGCTTCCGCCCCACGGTATATTTGCTGGCGCAAAAACACGCCCTCACCGGCTGGGTACTCAATTCTGCGCATGGCGTAGAAATTGAGATTAATGGCAGCCCCGCAGCATGCGCTGCCTTTGTGCAAGACTTGCAGCGCAACCCGCCGCCTTTGGCGCACATCGACAGCTTTAAGGTGCAGCCGGCTGAGCCGAAAGCCTACTCCGTTTTCGAGATCCGTGAGAGTCAAGACCAACCGGATGATTTCCTGCCTGTTTCGCCCGATCTGGCCATCTGCCCAGATTGCCGGCGCGAGCTTTTTGACCCCGCTGATCGACGCTACCGTTACCCTTTCATCAATTGCACCAACTGCGGTCCGCGTTTTACCATTATCAAATCCATCCCTTATGACCGTCCCAACACCAGTATGGCTGGCTTTGCGCTTTGCCCCGACTGTGCCGCAGAATACTCCGACCCAGTTAATCGGCGCTTTCACGCCCAACCGGTTGCTTGCCCAGTTTGCGGCCCGCAGATTTGGTTTGAAGCGGGCGGCCAAAAGTTAGCCGAGAGGGAAGATGCGCTCCAAACAGTACGGCGGTGGCTCGCGGAGGGCAAGATCTTAGCTGTTAGGATTGGGAGAGGCTTTCATCTGGTATGCGATGCTGCCAACGCTGCAGCCGTGCAAACCTTTGCGGAGCGCAAGCACCGCACCGGCAAACCTTTTGCCCTTACGGTTTTTGATCGCCGCATCATCGAGAAATATGTAACCCTTACTCCTGCAGCCCGCTGGCCTCATCAGCGCTCCACAAGCGCCAATCATCCCGGCGGAAATGACCAAGGCGGGTAAAGTGCTCGCTCAAATTGTTGCGCCCGATCAAACGCGCTTGCCTTTATGTTGCCCTACACCCCGCTGCACTTGCTCTACTGAGCCCGCGCCAGGATTTCCGGAGGTGCTGGTAATGACGAGCGGCAACCTGAGCGAGGAACCCATCGCTTAGAGAACACCGAAGCCACGGGCGAACGCCCGGCAAGCCTGGCAGACGGCTTCCTGATGCATGACCGGCCACCCATATGCGCATCGATGATCTTGTCGTGACCATGCTGCGCGAGAAACCTTACCTGGTGTGCGCCGGGCGCGCGGCTTTGCCCCCCAGCGCTGCGCTTGCCGGGAAGCTCACGTTTAGCCACGCGTACCGAGCTCAAAAAATACCTTCGCCTCACGCGAGAACGCTATGCCTTCGTCAGCCACTACATTGGCGATTTGAAAACCAGGAGACTCTGGGTGCTCTACGAGCATGCTATTACATCCGCCATTACGAGCGCGTTTTTCGTATCCAACCGGCGGCGCCTGCTTGTGACTTCCACCTGGATTATCTCGCCACGCGTTACGCCCAAGCGCGCAGTCAAGAGGAAAGCCCGCCATTATCTCGGTGCAGCATCATCATGCCCATATTAGCGCCGCTTTAGCCGAGAATAGCTAAGGTACCCAGAGCCGGTCATCGGCTTAGCTTACGACGGCACAGGATACGGTACCGATGGTACGATCTGGGGCGGAGAAATTCTGATTGCTGGCTATAAAGACTTCACGCGCCGCTTTCATCTGGCTCCGCTGCCTTTACCTGGCGGGGACTTAGCCGTACGCAGTCTGCGCGCATGGCGCTGAGCTACTTACTCGCCGCTGGTATCGATCTGGAAGACTAAACCCTTGCGCCGGTATTACTGACCTCGCCGAAGCTCAGGCTGCTGGCCATCAGGTAAGTACCGGCTTTAATGCTCCGTTTACCAGCAGCATGGGGCGCCTGTTCGATGCTGTGGCTTCCCTGATTGGCTTATGAGGAGATTTTAGTTACGAAGCGCAGGCAGCCATGATGCTCGAGAGTGCTGCAGACTCATTTGAAAGCGATTTTTACGAGATGCCGCTGGAAAATGACATCATCGACCCGCTGCCGATGATCTGCGCAATCAGCATCTTCCAAGCGAGCGTGAGCATGGGTCTCATTGCAGCACGCTTTCACAATAGCCTGGTGCGGATGTCTCTGAGGCTTGCCGGCAAATCCGCCAGGAAAGCGCGGCTTGCGCACGGTGGCAATTTCAGGGGGAGTGTGGCAGAATATGAGGTTGATGAATCTTAACCCTGCCAGCGCTAGAAGCAGAAGGCTTCACGGCACTCATTCACACCCAGCTTCCGCCTAATGATGGCTGTGTCTCTCGCTCGGTCAGGCTGTAGTAGCACTGGCGCATTTGCAAGGATGACAAGAGGAAAAATGTGCTTAGCAATCCCTGGAAAAATAATTGAAATTTACGAGCGTGATGGCACGCTCATTTCTAAGGTTGATTTTGGGCGGAGTGCAGCAGGAAGCTCCGTTCTTAGCGACCAATCCTCTAGAGGCTCAGGTGGGGCATGGCAGGATTGTGCACGCCGGCTTTGCACTCAACCTGCTATCGGCTGAAGAAGCGCAAGAAACCCTGCGTACTAAAAGAGCTTGAAGAATCCAACCAAGCTGATGAACACCTTGGCGAGGGCGAGTGAGCACTTCCGACCTCTGGATTACCGCAGCGCTGAGTTGACGCGTAAGTTTATCGAGCAAATACGGCGCATTACCACGCAGCCCTGGAATATTATGGAAATTTGCGGCGGGCAGACGCATGCGCTCTTGCAATACGGCATCGACCACTCCTCCCGCCTGAAATTACGCTCATCCATGGGCCTGGCTGCCCAGTGTGCGTCACCTCGCTGGAGGCGGTTGAAACGGCACTCAAATTGCCGCGCAGCCTGGCGATCTTCACTACCTTTGGCGATATGCTGCGCGTGCCTGGTAATCATCAGGATCTCTTTAGCGCGCGAGCCAATGGCGCCGATGGCGCGCGTGGTTTCGCCCATGGATGCGGTGCGGCTGGCGCAAGCTGAGCCTGAACGTCAAGTGGTTTTCTTCGCTATCGGCTTTGAGACCACGGTGCCTTCGATTGCAGCAAGCGTCCTGCACGCCGAGCGTAACGCCATCACCAACTTCAGCATCCTGCCGGCGAATGTATTTCTGTGCTGCCAGCCATTCATGCCATTCTGGAGTAGCCCCGAGAACCGCGTGAACGGCTTTTTAGCCGCTGGGCATGTCTGCGCCGTGATGGGTTACTGGGAATACGAACCTATCGCAGCCCAATACGACACCCCCATCGTAGTCACTGATTTGAGCCCGTCGACCTGGCTCTCGCGGATTTATCAGACCGTCCGCCAATTGAAGAGCGCCGCTGCGACGTAGAGAATGCTTATTCCCGCGCTGTCACCCGAGAAGGCAACCGCACGGCGCAAGCCTTAATCAACCGGTGTTCGAACCCGCCGACCGCCAATGGCGTGGCATCGGGTTGATTCCTCTTTACCCGCTTGGGCTTGCGCGCAGCTTATCGCAGCTTCGATGCCTGAGCTCGTAGCTTTTACTACGCTGGTGGAATCGCCTTTGTGCATCGCTGGCAGGCGTTGCGCGCCGCCACCCCGCATGACTGCCCTGCCTTTAGCCGGGAATGCACTCCCAGTTCACCCCTAGGCGCGCCGATGGCTTCAGAAGGCGCCTGCGCGGCTTATTACCGCTACCAACGCGTGAAACCATGAGCGAAGTTGAATTCCCCGCGATGCAAGGCCCAGTTTGCCCGCTGCCTCAGCCAGCACGACCAAATCGTGATCGGGCATGGCAGCGGTGGCTTGATGACCCACGAGCTCATCCGTGACCTGTTTCAGAAGTACTCGGCAACCCCACGCTCAACGCCGGCAACGATGCCGCTACATAGCCGCTTCCAAAGAAATGCCAGTTGGCTCGTCATTGGTCATTTCCACAGATGCACATATATTGTTCTCCCCTGCCATTTTTCCCAGGCGGGGATATCGGCCGGCTGGCAGTCTGCGGCACGGTCAATGATGTCGCCATGATGGGCGCTCAACCACGCTACCTGACCGCCACTTTCATCCTCGAGGAAGGATCTCAATTGCGGCTCTTGGAGAAGTGCTGTCTCATGCAAGTTGCTTGCGCAGAAGCTGGCGCGAGCATCATCGCCGTGTCGATACCAAAGTTACGGAAAAAGGCAAATCAGATGGACTTTATTAGCACCACCGGCTTTGGCTGGCTTGTCGAGGGGCGGAAAACGCTGGCGACCAAGCCAACCAGGGGATGCTGTGCTAATCTCCCGCCCATTGGCAACCATGGCATTGCCGTGATGCAAGCCCGCGGCAATTTGGGCTTTCAATCTGAGGTACGCTCGATACCGCCCCGCTGAACGCGCTGGTCCCGGCTTATGCCAGGCGGTCCCTACAGTGCACGTGCTGCGCGACCCTACCCGCGGCGGCCTGGCCACCACGCTGGCTGAAATCGCAGCTCAGTCTCAGGTTAACATCACCCTGGAAGAAGCTGCCATTCCCACGGACTCAACCGGTGCGCAGCCTGCGAACTACTCGGCTTGGACCCGCTTTACTTAGCCAATGAGGGCAAGATGATTGGTGATCCTGCCCGAGGTTGATGTCCCTGCTGCACTGAGTTAATTTCCATACGCAACGCTATGGTGAGGGTGCCCAGCTCATCGGCAAGGTGAGCGCAATGCCAGCTAAGTCTGGCTGCGTACGCCCTTTTGCACTACGCGTGTGCTCGAGATGCTAGCGGGCGAGATGCTGCCTAGAATCCACAGAGTTTGGTTCAAGCTGCCGGTCCTGCGAGGCTCTGCACTGAGGACACCAGCGAGAACAAGGTGAGCAGAATTTTGGGAAGGAAGGAGACCTTCGGTCAGGGAGCCTTCGCCCGGTCAGGAGACCGGCGAGAACAAAGAATTTGACCGCAGGTCTCCTATTTGGATCCCGCCCGAAGACCCCCACCGCTTGACAAAAGGTATCGGCATTGTATACTTATTCCGCTATCCTCAAAGAAAAGGTAAAATGAAAGTTGATTTTCAAGAAACCACCAAAGACTTACTCAAGCGCATTGATATCCACAGCAAATATGGCAGCCGCGATATCGATGCCTGGATGTTAGAAATCCTGCAGCTGCAGAAAGGGGATCAAGATTTTAGATGTGGGCTGCGGCGCCGGCAAGCAATGCTTCTCCTACTACCATGCCCTTGAAGGCGATGCGGATATCACTGGTTGCGACGTTTCTGAACTTCGCTCGCCCAGGCAATGGAAGAAAACCAAAGGTCAACAATGCTGTCAAGTTCCAGCAGCTTGATTTCAACCAGCCCTTCGACCTGCCTTCGATACCTTCGACCTGGTTCCTGTTCGCTTTGCCATTTACTATGCGCAGGATATCCCCTTCACGCTCAGCGAGATGCACCGCGTGCTCAAAACGCAACCCGGCGGGCGGCTTTTTCACCACCGGACCTATGCCCAATAACAAAGCCGTTTTCTACGAAATCATCAAAGAAGCCACCGGCAAGCCAATCCCGCTTATGCCTGGCAGCTCGCGTTACGCCTCCGAGATTTACAGCACCATGCAGCAGCTATTCTCCAAGGTGGAACAGCATATCTTCGAAAACCACCTCATCTTCCCAACCGTTGAGCTCTTTATGGAATACACGCGAGCCTCCATGTCCGAGGATCGGCGCTTATGGAACGCGCTATTTGTTACTCATGAGGATTTCGGAGAAAGTGATGACGCAGATCGAGGAAGCCGCCCGCAAACGCATCGAACGTGATGGTAAAATCGTGATGACCAAAGTTGTGGGCGGGTTTATCGCTACTAAGGAGCAGCTTAAGTGAATCATAATATGACTTTTCGGTAAATCCGTGCTCTTTTAGGCGCACACCCCGATGATATCGAGCTCGGCTGCGGTGCGCTGATCGTTGATATCATCGACGAAACCAGCCTTTACTGCATGACATTCTCGGATAATAAAAAGAACCCCTGACCTGCAGCACCTGCTGGAGGAGCACTATATTAGCATGCACACTTTGGGCCTCACCGATGCCCAAATCGAAGTTGGAACTTTTGAAACCCGCCGCTTCCCAGCCTCCCGTCAGGAAATTTTGGAGAAAATGCTGCAGCTACGCCGTGCGTCAAGCCTGAAATTGTGTTCGTGCATACACCCCAAGATATCCACCAAGATCACGTAACGGTCACGCAAGAAGCCTTACGAGCCTTCCGCGGCACAACAGTCCTCGGCTATGACGTTTGCGCAGCAGTTACGGTTTTTTTCCTCATTTCCTAGTGGAAGTCACTGAAGCCGCTGTTAATAAGAAAATCGAAGCCCTTGCGAAGTATGTTACCTATACAGACCGCTACTATTTCTCAGAACCGGTACTGCGTTCCACAGCAATTCGGCATGGGGCCTGCCGAGCGGCCTTTTTGCCGAGGGCTTCGATATTATTCAGATTGTTGGCGAGTTTTCAGCGCTGGGCTGATCTTTCCGCTCTTTAGAGCATATCCGGCGTCACTTGCTCAGCAGAGCGCGAGCGGGGTTTAACCGGGGCGGATATTCTCGGACTCAAACGGGAACCAGAGAATATGATTCCGGCACCATCCAGCCATCGGTAAGGTAAACCGTCGTCCGGAATTGCACTGCCACATTCTTTTCATCTAATGACACCACGGTACCTGATCCAACCCCTTTACCCGCTGACCATTTTTATCATGGTCGCAATAAGCTTCAACCCGATCTCCGACTTCATATCGTCTTCCGGCTCTGGGGGACGCATAAAGCTGCTTCTTTTCATCCAACCTCCGTTTGGTCTCTTCTCATTCTGACTTCAGCAAATTTCTTGGTAATCTTTGATTTCAGATCTTCCTTTAATCGCCTCATCAGGCGTTAGTTCTAACACTTCTCCAAAAATCCCTCAAGGATTAATTGCTCCGCATCCAGCAAGGGTCCCACGCGCCTGCAAGTAGAACAATTCCTTCTTCGTCGATTTTACCGACCGTAGCACCATGGCTGCACCGTACATCGTCTGCTAAGATTTCCAAGCCGGGAATAGCATTCACTTTAGCAGACCTGCTTAGCACCAGGTTACGCGAAGATTGATAGCCATCTGTCTGCATGGCAGTTGGCGCTACGTAAATCATCCCTTCCCACACTGCAGCAGAAGATTCCGTCACAGCACTTTGAAAAGCAAATTGCTGGTAGTACGTGGGGCTATGGATTTTGCTGGTGCATCCAGATCGTAATGTTGACGGTCATCTGTCAGATAAAACCCTTCACCTGCACTTCTGCATCACTACCTTGTAGGTCTGTATCAATAAAATTTTTTGCTCAAGCATGTTCCCAGGGCTCCATAAAGCCACATAAAACGGGCATGACGCCCTACCTGTGCGCGCTCATGGGTTATATTCCAAACCTGATGATCAAACCTTGAATTTCGGTTAGGTTCAACACAGCCTCATCATCTAAGTGAATCTCTACGATGCCAGAATGGAAAGTTTGGTTGGCATTGCCTGCCGGCAGGGAGCCGAAGGCAAGCTCATGATCCGCTAATGCCCCAGCTTCCAGCCAAATAAGAGTATAAAAAGGAAAGATGTTTGATGATCCCCGGCTGCTGCTAAAATTTGAACTAATAATGGCTGCTCCAGTCGGCAGTTTTTAGGCACATATAGCAATAAGCCGTCTTCAGCCAATGCTGCGGTCATCGCTGCAAATCTAAGCTTTCGGTTCACCACGCCGCCCGACAATTTGGCTACCAGCTCTGGATAATCCTTCTGCGGACCTAAAGTCCGTGACATCACTCCAGCTCGCTCGACGGTGGCATCAACCTGGCGAACCACACCCGCGGGTGAAATAATCAAGCTGCCTGAATGACCATTTTCTCTTTGGTTAAGCCCTCAAGCTGTTCAGGTAAATGCAGCTGCCTTCGCGCCCTGTTTGATTGCTGCAGCGCAGCGAAATTCAGCTTGTTGAGGTCCACCCAGCGCCATGCTTCGTCTTTCTTCAGCGGGAAGGGAAAGCTTTCGAGCAGCCAACTCCCAAGCAGAATCATGGTGTTTGCAGCGGGCTGCTCAAACATTTCTGGCGTCAAACTCAGCAGACCAGGGAATTCGTGATTATCAATTTGTGTTTTGCTTTACGTTTGCCATCGTATTGCCTTTAGCCCACCGCCCCGGTCATTTGCAGCTGCACCAGACGGTTCATCTCGACCGCATATCCCATAGGCAGCTCCTTTAACCAGTGGTTCAATAAAACCGGAAACCACCATGGCGGTGGCTTCTTCATCTGTCAGCCCGCGGCTGTTCAGCAAAAAGCTGTTCTTCGCCAATCTTGGAACTGTCGCGTTTCATGCCCGATGGATACGTCTTTGGCATGCACGTCGACCGGGGTAAGTATCGGAACGTGATTCATGATCAGCAGCAGTGCATCGCAAACCACGTTAGAACGGGAATTTTCCGCTTCGGCTGCCACGCGCACCAGCCCGCGATACGATGCCCGCCCATTCCCACGCGAGATCGACTTGGAAGTGATTTTGCTGCTGGTATTGGGAGCAAAGTGCAGCATCTTAGCGCCGGCATCTTGCTGCTGGCCTGGGCCGGCAAAGGCAACCGAAAGTACTTCGCCATGCGCCCTTTGGCTCCATGAGGTAACACGAGGGGTATTTCATGGTAATCTTCGAGCCTAAGTTCGCATCCACCCATTCCATGGTGCCGTTTTCTAAAAACTTTTGCCCGTTGGGTCACTAAGTTATATACGTTGGTAGACCAGTTTTGAATGGTAGTGTAACGCACACGCGCACCCTTCTGACCACGATTTCAATCACGCCGCTGTGAAAAGATCCTTGTTAAACAATGGAGCGGTACAGCCTTCTACATAATGCACTTGCGCGCCCTCATCGGCAATAATCAACGAACGCTCGAACTGCCCAATGTTCGCCATATTCAAGCGGAAGTAAGCTTGCAAAGGCAAATCAACCTTACGCCCTTGGGGACATAAACAAAGCGGATCCGCCAGACCACACAGCACTATTGAGCGCGGCAAATTTGTTATCTTGGATGGGTACAACTGTCGAAAAGTATTCGCGGAAGATTTCAGGGTATTGCTTGGAGGCCATTCTTGATACTCAGAAAAATGACTCCTTGCTTTTCTAATGTTTTTGAATGTTATGGTAGACCATTTCCGAATCGTATTGAGCGCCCACGCCAGCTAAGTATTTCTGTTCTGCCTCAGGGATGCCTAGGCGGTCAAACGTATTCTTGATGTTGTCGGGGACGTCTTCCCAGCTGTTCTCGATCCACCTGAGGCGGCGTGCATAAAAAATTATTTCGTCCAAATTCAAACCGTCAGGTCTGGTCCCCAGGTGGGCATTGGACGTTCAATGAAGTGACGGTAAGCTTTCAAACGGAATTCCAACATCCATTCCGGCTCCTCTTTGAAAGCTGAAATCTGTCGGATAACTTCTTCACTAAGTCCTTTAGGGCTTTTATAGACCGAATCGTCCGGATAGCTAAACCCGTACTTGTATTCAGTCCCAATTGTATTGAGAAAATCTTGATTTTCTGCCATAGTGCCTCTTCCCCTAGGAGGTTAGCTCTTCTTCTTTGGGTAGGGGACCATATTTTTCCCGCACCCACGCATAGCCACTCTCCTCTCCAATCGCAGCGCTAACTCGGCATGACCTGATTCTACGATCCTTCCACCGTACATGATATGCACAAAATCTGGCTTGATGTAATTGAGCATGCGCTGATAGTGCGTAATAATCAGTATGCCGGATAAACATCGCCTGCCAACGCATTGACGCCTCTGAGACGATGCGTAAGGCATCGATATCTAATCCCGAATCGGTTCATCCAAGATGGCGAAGCGCGGCTCTTAACATTGCCATTTGCAATATCTCAGCGCGCTTTTTCCTCACCTCCAGAAAAAACCCTTCGTTGAGATAGCGCCCAGCAAAGCAGATCCATCTTGAGCAGCTCCATCTTGCCTTTAGCATTTGGCGGAACTTTACGATGGATATGCCTTTGTCTTCTGGATCATCTGCTTTACGACTGGCGTTTATTGCTACGCGCAAAAAATTCGCTAAAGTTACTCCCAGGAATCGCCACCGGGTATTGAAAAGCAAGAAACCATCCCGCGCCGCGAACGCTCGTCCGGAGAAAGGTCGAATGCTTTCGCCATCCAGGAGGATATCTCCGGCAATCTGATAGCGCGGATGCCCCATAATGGCATAAGCTAATGTGGATTTACCTGTACCGTTTGGTCCCATCAGCGCATGTATTTCGGGCCTTGAGCTCAATTGTCACCAAAACCCCGTAAAATTTCTTTGTCTCCTACCTGCACATGCAAGTTCTTTATTTCAAGTTGTGCCATGTTTTCCTCAGTCTAATTTTAGTTTATTATCGTTTCGCATCTCTGCGGAAGAAACGTAACGGGATAATGCCATTAATTCTCCTTTTCTAGCAGATGCAAAAAATCATTATATCACTCCAGCCTAAAAAAGTCAATTTTTTTATATAACAATTATATTATTAACAATGGAATTTTAACATCTCCTTAGATTTCTTATGTATAATAATTATGGTGAGAGACACGCCAAATTTCATCTTTTATGTCTAATGTTTTGGCGCCATAGTATAAGAGAGGTGAAGCAAATGAGTGCAGAAAATAAGAGCTTTTTCAAAAAATCGCTGATAAATTTGGGGTGGGTAAAGAGCCGGAAAAACCGATCGAAGAAATCGCTAAACCAAGTGATTTGTCGGTGCAGGAAGAACAAATCGAAGAGAGCGGTGCTTTGCGCTCAGGTGAATTCCCTACCCAAGAGGTGAGCCCAGCTACTCCACAAGAGGAGCCCAGCCCAAGCCAACCTGTGGAAGAAGGAATTCAATGCCAACTTGAGCAAGAACCAAGCGAGCTTGCGCCAGAGGAAATCTTGGAACTTACCAAAGAGGAGTTGAAAGAAGAGCTAATAACTGAGGAACTTCCACCACAACCCCCGTTAGTGAGCCCGCAGCCTGCGGTAAGGGTCATTGCGACGCATACCGTCCGGCCAAACGAAACACTGAGCCACATCGCGCTGAGGTATTACGGGCACGCTACCCCGCCCTATTACCGCTTGATTTATGAATTCAACCGGGATGTCATCGGGAACAATATGAACTTTATTATCCCTGGGCAGGTGCTGCGCATCCCCTCATTACCGGAAGACCTGAAAAAATAAACCAAGCGCAAGGCAAACTAAATAAAACTCAAAGCCCCTGGATCGTATTAACGATCAAACCGCTATAGGTATAGCGGTTTGATCATCAATAGCCATCTCGCGAACCCTTCTCGAGGTAATTGGGTCCGTGGAACAAAAAACCTTAATAGGTAATCACCCTGGGCAATGCCTTAGCTTGCTCCACCCAGTCCTGAACCTCCGCTAAAGTCGGTACACGGCGGACAAGTTTTTTCTCGGCATTTACAGCCAAGAGTTTCTCATGCAGGTTTTCAGGGTTGCGCTTAGCTAACTCAACCACAGTGTCCACACCTGCCTCTTCCAGTAAATCAGAATACTCTTCTCCCACACCTTTGATGCGATAGAGATCAGCAAGGTTGACCCACTCCAGGATTAAGCCTTTATCTATACCCGTTTTTTCGGCAATCTCCTCGCGACCTTTTGGGGTAGCACCTGCTTTCAGCAATGCCTCTACCGTATTAATCCCTATTTCTTTGAGTTTTGCTGCGTAGGTGGGACCAATACCTTCAATATCAATAATACTTGTCATTTCATTTCTCCTTTCAGGTGATTATAATAATCTAATATTTGCTGAATTATAACATTAATAGTTCAACTTATAGTAGAATAAGGTTCGTTAAGGTTATGCGATAGTAAAATATTTGCATACTAATATGATATACTCTAAAAATAAAAATTGAGAGAAGGTAACTATGAAAAGCACAAGAGATAAAATACTAAATACCCTACTTACCCAACGCCAGGCTACTATTAAACAACTTTCAGAGGTTGTCGGTATCAATGGCATTTCTGTCCGTCATCACCTGATCAACCTCCAGGCTGAAGGTTTAGTTACGGCAGAGGAACAACGGCATGGTGTTGGTCGTCCCGCCTTCGTCTATCGGCTGACTGAAAAAGGTATGGAAAGGTTCCCCACAAATTACCTTAAACTTACCAACTATTTGTTAACCGAATTAGAAGAAACCTTAAGCCCTGAAGAAGTGGAAGCAACTTTCAAACGCATCGGCAAGAAACAAGCTGAAGAATCGACTAACATCGATAAAAACCAACCAATTGAAGCCCAATTGGAACAATTGGCAAACCAATTAGCGAGCGATCGCTTTCTGCTTTCTTGGAAGAAAGAGGGCGATAGCATTATCTTGCAATCAGATAATTGCCCTTACCTTCATGTTGGCAAAGAGCATCCCGAAATTTGCAAGATCGATGAAACCCTGTTCAGCGAGGCTTTAGGCAGAGAGGTAAAACTGGAGACCTGTATGCTTCGAGGTGATCCTAGGTGCACCTATAAGATTAATCTATAGCAAACAATGGACCAAAATTCGAATAACAAACCACAATGGGATATCGATAAGACCCATCCACAGTTCCATGACGAGCTGATTGAGAACCTTTCCGGGGTATTAGATCCTGAGCTGGGTTTTTCCGTTTTGGAGTTAGGCTTGGTGCGTAATATCAGCATCCAGGGCGATAAAGCCCATTTGGTGATGATCCTCACAACGCCCTTCTGTCCTTATGGACCGATGTTGATGGAAAGCACCCGTGCCAAGGTGGAACAAGTCCTCGGATTGAAAACAACCTTAGAATATGGCGAAGGCGTCTGGGACCAATCCTATATGGATAAGAACCTCCTAGATAGCGGTTGGGGTTTATATTCCTAACTATGCCATATAGAATGCAAAGCAGAAATATTGTGACTGAAAAAGTATTGAATCGTTTGCAAAATGAGAAGGTAGTGTATAATTTTAGCAGTGAACCCCGAAAAAAGGGTTGCAAACCTTTCTGAACAGTAAAAGGAATAAAGGAGAAAAAATGGACAAATACGAATGCTTAGCATGTGGCTATATCTATGACCCCAAAATTGGCGATCCTGATAATGGCATCGCCCCTGGAACTGCTTTCGAAGACCTGCCTGATGACTGGGTCTGCCCCGATTGCGGCGCCGGTAAAGATCAGTTCGAAAAAATCAGCTAACATTAAGAGTAATACACACGAAAACCTTGCCTCCAATTGGGCAAGGTTTTTTAATTTGCCATGTCATCGCTAATTAGAAATGTCCTAATGCTGGCAATTTAGAAATGTCCTGTTCAGTGGATAAAGTTGTCAATATGGGTTTTCTATTTATTGTTCTCGCCGGTCTCCGACCGAGCGAGGAAATTGACCGTAGGTCTCCGCATTCCAGGTTTTTTGTTTATCAATTTTCATCGTAGGATCGTTAGCTTCTCTGAAACCTCAAGTTACAATCTTCGCATGGTCGGGAGACCATGCTAGAACACGGGATCTTAAATTTAATTAGGACATTTCTATTATGCTACTTTAGGACATTATCACTTTGCTCTTACAGTTATTTAAATTGCCATTTGCAAGAAATATTTTGAAGTATAATAAAGTCACTATACTCGTTCAGATTGGAGGAAAATTATGGCAAGTGTTACATTCGAGCACGTTTGGAAAAAGTTTGGCGACGTAGTCGCCGTGCAAGATTTAAATCTTGCAATTCAAGATAAGGAATTCCTTGTCCTTGTTGGCCCATCCGGTTGCGGCAAAACAACTTCGTTGCGCTGCTTAGCCGGTTTGGAAGAGATCACTGAAGGTAAAGTGATGATTGGGGATCAGGTGGTGAACGATGTCGCTCCTAAGGATCGTGACATTGCCATGGTTTTCCAGAGCTATGCACTTTACCCGCATATGACCGTATACGATAATATGGCTTTCGGCCTCAAACTGCGCAAAATGCCCAAAGACGAAATCGATCGCCGTGTGAAGCAATCCGCTGAAATCTTGGGCATCGGAAATCTGCTTCAGCGCAAGCCCAAAGAGCTCTCCGGTGGTCAGCGGCAGCGTGTTGCAGTTGGGCGCGCAATTGTTCGCGAACCCAAAGTGTTCTTGTTCGACGAGCCGCTCTCTAACTTGGATGCCAAATTGCGCGTTCAGACGCGTGCTGAGCTGAGTAAGCTGCATAAAAATCTGCAGACCACCTTTATTTATGTGACGCATGACCAAACGGAAGCCATGACGATGGCGACCCGCATTGCCGTGATGAATAAAGGTCTCCTTCAACAGCTGGATACCCCGCAGAACCTTTATGACCACCCAGCCAACCTATTTGTCGCTGGATTCATCGGTTCCCCTGCGATGAACTTCTTCAAAGGCAAACTCGTCCAATCCGACGGGCATTTTGTAGCTGATTTAGGCTCCTTTGCCGTAACTCTACCTGATAGCGTTAAATCCCGCTACGAAAGCGTCCTGAATAAGGATATTATTTTCGGCATTCGCCCAGAGGATATCCATGATCCTATGTATGCTCCTCCTGGGATTTCTGCACAACCTGTCCCGGTCAAAGTGGACGTCACCGAATTGATGGGTAACGAAATCTTCTTGTATCTGATCAACGGCGAACACAACTTTATCGCCCGTGTTGACCCACGCTCGAAGGCTAAATATGGTGATACTATGGAAGTCGTCTTCAACATGGATAACTTCCACATCTTCGACCCCAGCCTCGATCCTGAAAATCCGCCAGTCGTCTAAAATTAGAGTCTCACAAAAAAGGCTGCTCTTTTCGAGCAGCCTTTTTTATTCTGTTATCGCAATTATGTCTATGCTGCCTTGCTGCTTACATTGCGGGTTAACCATAATATTAGACCTGCCCCAATAAGAGAGAGCAGCCCCACGAGAATAAAAGCATCCCGCCAAAAAGGAAGGGGAAATAGCCTGATGAGCGTATCATTCATATAGAACTGCCAGCTGCCTTCAGCGAAGAAAAGTTTATGGAATTGTTCAAAAAGTAAATTAAAATTGATTACGACCATGATTATGATGAATGCAATCAAGCCAAACGTCAACCAGCTTCCAGTGCGCAGCGATTTACCTAATTGGCGCCAATTGCCCATCGATGCAAACCATACAAATATCGCCACAAACACACCAATCAGCACATACCAGACTGTCAAGGCAGTCTGGACGACGTTCTTAACGTCTTGCATGTGCTCCAGTTCCTCCTGGCGGTAAAGAGGGTCGCCATTTTCAAATTTGAGATCGCCTAAATATTCGATACCAGCATCATTGATGAGGTAGTTCACAGCGTAATCTGCCCATTGTTTGCGTTCTTCCTGCGAAAAGCCGTAAATATCTGGCGGAAAACCTGGGCGGTTGTATTCCAAGGATATAAAAGCTGGCGTAATCAACAACCGAATGGCGCCCATCAAAAGAATAAAAGGCAGGCTAATGGTTAGAATAACAGAAAGGATCTTATCAATACTGAATTTCATTATTTCACTCCCAAGTTGATTCCAATAGTAAATCGAATACCAAGCGGTTGGTAAAGAATTCGATTGAGGACTTATCATCGGTAAAAACGATATCACCCAACTTAGTTTCCGCTTTTCCCCGCAAAGTTAAATTCATCGCCCGCACCAAGAGCGAATCAGGCTGGGTGGTTTGAAGACTACTCAGGTTTTGGTTGAAGTTTTCCCAGCTCGCCATAGGGTTTTTTGCCGCAAAGACGATCGTATTCAACGAGTCGGGAATATCCATCACAAAAATCTGGGGAAACGTTGCTGCCATGGTTGCACACATTGCTTCAACCAAGGTGCGGTCCGCACTGCTCCGGCCGACATTAATGACCACAAACCCATCCGGAGTTAATTTGTCATAGAGCAGTCGGAAAAATTCCTGGGTGACCAAATGGGGAGGTATGTAGGGTGAGCGGTAAGCGTCCACACTTATGATATCGTAAGTATTATTGCTATGCGCAATCCCCCAACGTGCATCTTGGGCGTAAACCGTCAAATTCGGCAGGTCCTCCATACCAAAATATTGCTTCCCGACTTCAATAATCTTAGGGTCAATCTCAAAGCCATCGATTTTCGCTTGCGGATAGACCACGTTAGCTTGACGAGCGGTGGTTCCAGCCGCCAGCCCAAGGATCGCAATCCGATTAACCGTGATCTTTTCAGCCGGTGGAGGGTTGAAATACGGTGCGACCAACACCTGTGACCACGGCCCTCCATAGAAAAGCTGTGTAGGGTGGTAAATAGAATGAACACCCTGACCTTCGTTGAGGCGCAGATAGCGATATGCATCAATTTGCAACACTTGGATGTAGTTATATGCCGATTCGGCTTCATAAATCATCCCAGGGGATGCCTTTACCGAGCTTTGCAAGCCAAAAACAGCCAGCATAAGCAGAATGATGCTTAGGCAGATAAAAAGCGTTGCTCTTTTCACATCTCCTAACCGTACCAAGCCTGGCAAAGCCGTGAGGATGAGGACAAAGCTGGTAATGAGAAAGGTACGGTAAGTCCCCACAAGAGGGATCAAAACCAGGACGGTCAGGAAAGTACCTAAAAACGAACCAAGTGTGGCGATAGCTGAGGCTCTACCAGCGACCCTTCCTGTACGCGCAGTGTCAGGGATCAACAGCTTGAGGGCAAAAGGTGTAATCATCCCGAGCAGAGTCACCGGCAAAATGAGCAGCACCAAAACTGCCAGAAATGAGCCAGCCATGAGGTTAATTTGCAATGCATCAAAAGCGTCGGCTGCAAAACGTAAAATTGGGCTGGAAATGAGCGGTACAATGCCCACCGCTACGCCTGCCCAACAGAGCAAGGAGAGATATTTAGAAGGCGAGGGGTTCTTATCAGCCAACTTCCCGCCTAACCAATTACCTAACGTCAGGTAAACCAGTACCAAGCCAATAATCACCGCCCAAACGATATTACTCGTGCCAAAAACATTCCCGAGCAAACGTGAGGCGCCAAATTCGACCATCATCGTAGCTGCCCCACCGATAAAAACGGTCAGGTTCAAATACCAAGTAGGGATACGATTTGGTTCTACACTTACTTCGGCAGCCTGTTGCATGTTCCAAATTATACTCCGGTGAGATTTTAGGGCTTTAATGTTTTGTGAAGTGTATCCGCAAAGCCTGCTCCGCAAAAATAATTAATCCTAGTTCCTATCCTGCCTTAAATAAAAATACCCTCGCGGGCATTTTTGAGGCTGGGGGTGAAGGAGTCGAACCTCCACATACAGATTCAGAGTCTGCTGTCCTGCCATTAGACGAACCCCCAAAGGGTTGTTGATATTCTACCAGATGTTTTTCCCTCTTACAAGAGCAATTTTAAGCCGCCGGCAGCTTCTTATCCGTGCGCATGTGGATGTTTTCGACCAGCCCCATCCCGAGTAGCAAGGTTACCAATGAGCTGCCACCATAACTGATAAATGGCAGTGTCAGTCCAGTAACCGGAAGCAGACGCATGTTTACGCCCACATTTACCAGTGTCTGAAACGCCATCAAAATGCCGAAACCATAAGCCAGCAAGGCACCATATGCATCCGGCGCTTTGGCTGCAATTGCAAAACAGCGGTAAATCACAAAAACCAATAAGAGTAAAACGATAACTGTACCTACAAAACCAAATTCGTGTGCCAACACCGAGAAGATAAAGTCATTATGCCTGATTTTAAGGAAGCGCAACTGTACCTGACTCCCTTGCCCGTAACCCTGACCGAACCAGCCGCCTGAACCAATACTGATAAGCGCTTGGTCAACGTTGTAAGTATCCCCATAGCGAGCTTCTGGGTCTGGGTTGAAAAAGTTCGTGATACGCGCCCGTTGGTAATCAGCCAACAAGGGAAAGTCGAGGGCCGCAAAAACAGCAAACAGGAGGATCACAATGCCAGCAAAAATGAGCACATTTTTGGTCTTCCACCCGCTAATCCATAACATCGCAAACCAAAGCACGGCGATTACAATGGTTGTTTTCAGGTCCGGCTGCAAGAAAATCCATAAAGCAATCCCGCCTGCGACGAGCAAGCTTTGCCAAACAGTCTTCCAGTTATTGATCTGGCTAATATGCGCGGAGAAATACTGCGCAAAAGCCATGATCGCCACAATCTTCGCGAGCTCAGCCGGCTGGATGGTTTCTGTGCCAATTTGGAGCCAGCGGGCAGCCCCAAACCTTGCTTCGCCCATCGCAAATACTATGATGAGCAAGAAAGCCACCACAATATAAAATGGGCGTGTTAATGAGAGCCAAACATGGTAGTCAATTGCCGCAATGATAAAAAGAATCACCAATCCGATAAGCAGAAAGACAGTTTGGCGTTGCGGATGGTTCGCTAAGGTCGGATTGCCGGCAATCGCCGAGCTTATCAGGGCTACCCCAAAAATGGATAGGAACAAGACCGCCGCGAAGAGCGGGAAGTCAAATCTTTTCCAAATATCTTTTGTGTTTAACATTGCTTGTCTCTACCCCGTAATGGATGAGATTACGGTAAATTATCTGCATCGGCAGCTTTGAGCGCAAAGTAGGAATCTATAACCTTTCGGACTATCGGGGCAGCTAAAGTTGATCCCTCTTTACCGTTATAAGCGAATGCAACAACGGCAATCTCTGGGTCATCGTAAGGTGCGTAACCCACAAACCAAGCATGCGCAGGCCAGCCCCCCACGCCAATACCGCACAAACGGTTAGCAAGCGCAAAGTCATCGCAATACTCAGCAGTTCCAGTTTTGCCAGCAACCTTATTGGCGTCGCCCTCAAATTCAATCGCAGCCGTCCCACCTTCCACAGTAACCATTTCCATGCCGCGTTTAGCTAATTCGATGACCCATGGCTGCACAGTTTTCATCACACCCGTTGGAATATTGCCGTCATATTCTTGAATCTTTGCATCTTTGGTAATATCCCACAGTACCACTGGCTCGAAGCTTTGAGTAACATTTCCATCGGCATCTTCCACTTTTTCAATCAAGGAAACTTGCATATGCCTGCCATCGTTAGCAATGGTAGAAATGGAATTCAACACTTGCAGTGGGGTTGCCAACACATAACCTTGCCCTACTGCGGCTAAGTAAGTGTCTCCTGTTGCCCAGTTTTCACCTTGATTCAAGCGCTTCCAGGTTGGATCTGGAATCAACCCATCGGCTTCGCCAGGCAATTCAATGCCAGTCAGTTGACCATACCCCAAGGCTTTGGCGTATTCACCCAACCGATAGATGCCTAAGCCTCCATCAGGTACTTCGCCTTCATATCCGCCTGTGACCTTATACCAGTAAACGTTGCAAGACCAGGCAATCCCATGCAAAAAATCTACGTCGCCGTGCCCGTCTCGATTCCAGCAATAATAGGTTTGCAATGTTTTCGGATTTGGGTCATTGAGCAAATAGCTTTGCACCAGTGAAATTGTGCCTGGGTCATTCACAGTTTGCTCTGGCGTCACCACGCCCTCATTCAGAACGCCCAGCGCCGACGAAAGCTTGAACACCGAGCCTGGTGGCAGCTCAGCTGAAATAGCTTGGTTGACCAAAGGTTTAGCCTGATCCATAGTCAACTGAGTGTAGTAATACTGCGGGATGTAAGGAGTCATGCGGTTGTTCTCATAGTTCGGATAAGACACCATGGCTAAGATTTCACCCGTTTTGACGTTCATCGCAATCACTGATCCGCTCGTGCTGAGTGTATAACCTAAATACCAGTTCCAGTAATCCAAATTCATAATAAGCGCATCGCGCGCAGCCGATTGCAGCCGCGTATCGATGGTTAAGTAAACATCTTGTCCCGGGATTGGTTCAATTGGTTCCTCTAAGTTACGCACAATTTCCCCGCCTACGGTAACTTCCACAACGCGTTTCCCATTTGTCCCGCCAAGGACGTCTTGCATCGTACTTTCGACGCCGGCATAACCTACCTTGTCGCGGTTAGCCACAAAGCCCAGCTCGGTATAATAATCCAACATCGATTCCGGAACCGGACCTAAAAAGCCGACGATCTCCGCAGTCAGGTTTCCGGTCGGATAAACCCGTATTGATTCAATTTCAACGCCGATACCAGGCCAATCCATAGCCTTCTCTTGTACTGCCATAGCAATTTCTTTGGAAACGCCGCAGCTCAAGCGCGTGGCTTGGAAGGGCCAGTTGGTATCTGCAATGTAAACAATTTGTTCTATCCCCAAATCGGTGGAACAGGGTGTAAAAGTTGAAGCTACAGTTTCGTCAACGACGCCATTGCTCACCGGAATGCCAATGAGCTCGGAAAGTTCGGCAAAAATAAGCCGCGTCAGTCCTTCCGAATCCGGCAATTCGGCTGGTGTCACCGTGATATTATAAGCGGGGATATTTTGCGCCAAAACCACACCGTTGCGGTCATAGATTTTGCCCCGTTGGGTTTGGTCGCTAATTTCCATCGTGCGGTTATCCTCTGCCTGAACACGGTAAACTTCTCCATTCAAAATCTGATAGTTGAAGAGTTGAAATATGTAATAGAGAAGAACCAATCCAATCAGGATGTAAACCCATTTGAAACGGGAGAGCTGTATGGTTGGCTTTTCGTAAATTTTGTTGTTCATAGTGGTGCTCCTGCGGGAAGCTCACTCCGGAACAATTCCTGAACGAGGGCATGGACTGGAATGGCTAAAAGCATGTTGAGTAAAACAGTAGGCAGTAAAATATTGGTGAATGCTTGATTTACAGTAAACCCAACACCTTGCATCCATAAACCCACGAGATGTAACCCATTCTGAAAGAGCGTCCCAAAAAAAGTCAATAAGAACATAGAAAGCAGCGGCGTCCGCCAGATTTGATGATGCATAAACTTAGCAGCCAAGAATATGAGCAAATAAGTAATCAATGGAATAAGCGATGGTCCTGCGGAGATCGAACCGACGATTAAGCCAAAAGCCAACACGTATATCCAAGCATTTTTATGATCTTGGTGCAAGCTCCAGGCAGCGATAAATAAGAGCACCAGATCGGCTGATCCTGCTAAGAGTGTGGCGCG
This sequence comes from Anaerolineaceae bacterium, assembly GCA_040766895.1. Taxonomy (GTDB): domain Bacteria; phylum Chloroflexota; class Anaerolineae; order Anaerolineales; family Anaerolineaceae; genus Mesolinea. Next base: position 29,138 of record JAXGPR010000004.1, read on the forward strand.
GCTAACGATGCCAATTTGAAGCATCAGGGTAACAATAAAGCTAATAATCGTGAGCAGAAAAAAGGGCATAACTTTCCACCACCCTAGGGAATCAAAGGAGAAATATCGATCGCCTCAAAGTTGGTGATAACCAGCACAGCGCTGAGGCTCGAAAAATCCACAATCGACTGTACTGAACCAGTTTGAAACAGGCTGTTTTTTTGGCTCTGCATGCTAAGCACCTGGCCAACAAAGATATTTGGCGGGTAGTTGCCACCCAACCCAGAAGTGAGCAGCACATCCCCGATTTGAACTTCGGCATCTTGCGGGACCATTTCCAGAGTAATCTCACCCGTAATAGAGCCTCTGATTTGCGCTTCCACTTTGGCATTTTGCAAGTGAACATTAACCACTGAATTGGCATCGCTGATGAGTTGCACGCGGGCAGCGTTGGCAATGACCGCATCTATTCGCCCGACCAAGCCTTGTTGAGTTACCACAGGCATCCCATGCAAAACGCCATCATTCGAGCCTTTATCAATAATAATGTACTGATAATAAGGGCTGATCTCCCGCCCAATGACCGTAGCAGCTAAGTAATCGTGTTCCGGGTTAGCCCGCGCAAAATCGAGCAGAGCATAGAGGATCTGCGCCTGGCTGAGGCTCTCTTGCAATTCCACAATTTTGCTTTGCAGCATAGAAACCTCATTTTCTAACTGAAGGTTTTGCGCCCGTAAGGTAGCCATATCGCGCGGGTAGGTGAAAAAATCCCGAATGGCTAAGTAGCGTTGCGAAAGCCAGCTTTGAGCTGATATCAGCGGACTGAAGCTTAGGTTAAAAATCGGCGTCAGATAACCTGAAATCGCCAAAATGAGAATTCCAGCCACAACCAAAAGAATAATAAGGTTTCTTAAATTTGTTAAAGAAAATAGGTTGCGCATTTTTTACTAACAGGAAAACCAGAAAGCGAAATACGAAGGACTATCTCGCCAAGTTCGTATAAGTCTCACGTTCAATATCGACGAAGAAGTTTTCGTACTCCTCCAAGTCATCCAAAACAAGTCCAGCCCCCCTGGCAACACATGTCATTGGGTCTTCAGCTACCCAGACGCGTACACGCAATTCATTGGTCAGCCTATCCGCCAAGCCGTGCAATTGCGAAACGCCGCCGGCTAAGCAGATGCCGTTATCCATCAAATCGGAAAGAATTTCCGGAGGTGCCTCGTCTAAGGCATCCTTGATCGTATCAACGATCACCTGTACCGAGCCAGAAAGCGCCTCGCGAATTTCGATGGAAGAAACTTCAATTTCTTCCGGCAGACCTGTAATCAGGTTCCTGCCACGGACAGAGGCAATTTTTTCTTCTTGCAGAGGGTAAGCTGAGCCAATAGCCACCTTAACCTTCTCTGCCATTTGCTCACCGATGAACAAGTTGTATTTGCTGCGGATATACTCAATCACATCCTGGTCCATCTCATCCCCAGCCACGCGTAAAGAGCGGGAGACAACAATACCCCCCATTGAAATCACGGCTACCTCGGTGGTTCCGCCGCCGATATCGACAATCATATTACCATTGCCCTCATTGACAGGCAGCCCAGCGCCGATGGCAGCACTGGCAGGCTCGTTGATCATGTACGTTTCACGTGCTCCAGCTGCCATAGCAGCGTCATAAACCGCACGTTTTTCCACTTCGGTTGCGCCGCTGGGGATACCAATGACCACCCGCGGGCGGGGGTAAGGCACAATGCTATGTTGGTGCGCCTTGCCGATAAAATACTCCAACATCGCTTGGGTAATATCATATTCCGAAATCACCCCATCCCGTAAAGGACGCAATGTGACCACATTAGCCGGCGCCCGCCCAACCATGGCTTTGGCAGCCGCACCAATGCGTAAAGGCTCTCGGGTGCGCTTTTCGATTGCCACCCAAGAGGGTTCGTTGATCACAATGCCTTTACCTTTTACATTCACAAGTGTATTGGCTGTTCCTAAGTCAATCCCAATATCCAGGGAAAACAGCCCCAACAGCCAACTCAAAGGGTTGAATGCCAATTCTTACTCCAGTATTTGGAATTAATTCCAAATTAAATTGCATGCATTATATCATAGTCAAATAGGACTAATAACGCGCGCTGAAAAATCTTGTACTTAGTTTTACTACCGAACAAAATGACAGTAATTTCAGAGCTGAGCACATAAGCTGCTCATTTCAGCTAAATTGTTTTTTTCATCATTCTGTAGGATAATGAGAAAACGATTAGATTAGCTTGAATTGCATAAAATAAGGGTGCTTTACTATCTCAACAGTTAGCGGGCAAGTATGCATAGGAGATAATTAATATGAGAAACACAAAGTGTAATCTTCACGTCCTAATTGTACTTTTTACGATACTTGCACTGGTTTTTCCCAGTGCAACACCAAGCGTATTTGCCCAGAATACCCCGCAGCCTGAAACTGTTACAATCGCAGGCACGATGCAATCGGAGCTAGGCTGCGATGGGGACTGGATGCCCAGTTGCGAGATTACCAACCTGACCTTCGACGCCAACTCAGATATTTGGAAAGGGACCTTCGAGGTCACCCCGGGAAACGATCAGGATAAAAAAGGCCCGCGGTATAAAGTTGCGCTGGATGGCTCCTGGAGTGAAAACTATGGAATGAACGCCAAGCGGGACGGCGCAGATATTCCCCTGGTCGTAGATCAACCTATCAACGTAACCTTTTATTATGATCACAAGACGCATGTGATCACCGATGATTACAATACCCCCATTATTGTCGCAGTAGGGGATTTCCAAACCCAATTAGGTTGTTCACAAAATGATGATCCAAACTGCTTGCGAGCCTGGCTGCAAGACCCAGAGGGTGATGGCAGCTTTACCTTTGCTACTAGCGCACTTAAGGCAGGCACTTATTCAATCGCCTTAGCAATCAGCCAGAAAACTATCACCACTACCCTGGACCCGACCAGTTTTACCGTTGACAATGATAATGATGAGGTTTACTTCAGTTACGACCTGGCAAATGAAGAGTTGTATATAAGCACAACAGGTGCACCCAAGGGTAACCTGAATGCACAGAAAGCTATCTGGGTCAACCAGGATACAATCCTCTGGGATGTCATTGGTTCATCCCGCTACCAGTATGCGCTGGTCTACTCTCCTGAAGCAGCCTTGGAGCTCACGGCTGACGGCATTTCGGGCGGCATCGAAGTCCCGCTCACGTATGCTGAGTCTGGTCCTGGTGATGAGGTCCTAACCCAAAATCCTCACCTCAAAGGTTATTCCGCTTTCAAGCTTGCGGAAGCAGACCTTGCTGATGTTCCCGAGATGCTGCGCGGTCAGCTTGCTGTAGTCGCTCGTTATACTTCAGGGAAGATGGTGGATGCCACCGGCGTTCAAATTGCCGGCGTCTTGGATGATCTTTACACTTATTCCGGAAAATTAGGCGTGGAATTCGTAGAAGGAAGGCCAACCCTGAGAGTGTGGGCACCAACTGCCATTTCAGTTGGAGTCTGGCTATACGATAATGCCATGCTCACAACCGGGCAATTTTACCCCATGGAGCGCGACGATGCCACAGGTGTGTTTAGCATTACCGGCGAACCAGCCTGGAAAAACAAATTTTACCTCTACGAAGTCAAAGTTTTTGTGCCTAAAACCGGCAAAATCGAGACGAATTTGGTGACTGACCCCTATTCGTTCAGCCTATCAATGAACAGCACCCGCAGTCAGATTGTGGACCTCTCAGATCCGGCGTTAAAACCCACCGGTTGGGATGCGTTAGAAAAACCTGAACTGGTAAATCCTGAAGACAGCGTGATTTACGAACTGCACGTGCGCGATTTCAGCATTTCCGATGAAAGCGTACCAGAAAAATACCGTGGTAAGTTTATGGCTTTCACCGTGGATGATTCCAACGGAATGCAGCACTTGAAAGCGCTGGCTGAGGCAGGCTTGACTCATATTCACTTGCTGCCGGCGTTTGATATTGCCAGCGTGGACGAAAACTACGCTACCTGGAAGAGTGTGGATGAAGACTTGCTCAAAACCTACGGTCCAGCCTCGGAGCTTCAGTCCCAAGCCGTGGCGCTCATAAAGGGGCAGGATGGCTTCAACTGGGGCTACGATCCGTACCACTACACCACCCCGGAAGGCAGTTATGCCACCAATCCCTTCGGTTACGTCCGCATTCGGGAATTCAGGGAAATGGTGCAGTCATTAAATCAAAGCGGGCTGCGGGTGGTGATGGACGTCGTTTACAATCACACCTCGCAAAGCGGCCAGAATGAAAAGTCGGTGCTCGATAAAATCGTTCCAGGCTATTACTACCGCCTGGACCTGGAAGGAAATGTGGAAACCAGCACCTGCTGCCAAAACACTGCCACCGAGCATCGCATGATGGAAAAGCTGATGGTCGATTCGGTAGTTACTTGGGCGACCCAATACAAAGTAGACGGGTTCCGCTTCGACCTGATGGGGCATCACATGCTCAGCAACATGCAGGCGGTGCGTGATGCATTAGATGCATTGACACTGGAAAAAGACGGTGTGGATGGAAAGTCTATCTACGTCTATGGCGAAGGCTGGGATTTTGGCGAGGTTGCTAAGAATGCACGAGGGGTCAATGCCACCCAGCTAAATATTGGCGGTACGGGCATCGGCGTGTTCAACGACCGGCTGAGAGATGGCGTCCGCGGTGGCAACCCGTTTGATGACCCACGCTTACAAGGCTTTAGCACTGGCTTGTACCTCTTCCCTAACGCCGTCGAATCCCGAACACCAGAAGACCAGCTGGCAAAATTGCTGGACTATGCCGATTGGATCAGGATTGGCTTAGCGGGAAACCTGAAGAACTATACGCTCACCCAAAAGGACGGGAAGACGGTGGATGGCGCACATATCACCTACAACAATACCCCTGCCGGCTATACTCTTGACCCGCAGGAAAATATCATCTATGTCTCCGCCCATGATAATGAGACCATCTTCGATGCCGTCCAACTCAAAGCACCGGCAGAAGCAACCCTTGCAGACCGCATCCGCATGAACAACTTAGCGCTCAGCCTCCCGATGTTCAGCCAGGGTGTGCCCTTCTTCCATGCCGGAGATGATATTTTGCGATCCAAATCGTTAGACCGAAACTCTTACGACTCGGGAGACTGGTTCAACCGCCTAGATTGGACCTATCAGACGAATAATTGGGGCGTGGGGCTGCCCGTTGAAGGTACAGATAGGTGGGATATTTACGCCCCCTTGTTAGCCAACCCTGCCCTCAAACCATCTCCCCAACAGATCACCAACGCCGCCAGTGTCTTCAAGGAATTCCTGCAAATCCGCAAGAGCTCTCCGCTCTTCCGGCTGACTACTGAAGAACAAGTTATGGATACAGTTTCGTTCCTCAACACTAGCCCCGACCAAATCCCTGGTTTGATCGTCATGCGGCTGGTAGATGTCGATGAGATCGACCCGAATTACAGTGAAATCTTAGTGTTCTTCAATGCCAGCCAGGATCCCGTATCCTTTAGCGATAGCACTTGGATCAGCGCCGGTTTTACCTTGCACCCAGTGCTGGTCAACTCAGCCGACCCAATCGCAAGCAGGGCTGCCTTTAACCAATCAGCGGGCACATTTTCGATCCCCCCACTGACGACCAGCGTGTTTGTTTTGGAGGATTAGAGCAATATTACCTTACGAGTCGGATTAATTTCATGCTAATGAGGTGGTACCTCTCCTTCGTTCTTCATTCCCGGAACGCTTTATGCGGACTAAGGCTTAACTACGTATTGGTGGACAAGCAAAGTGGTTTAATTTAAACAAAAACGTGTTGTAAATGGAAGTAACCTAATGGAAGAAATCGTCGTTGCCATGCACATGCACACTGTTTACTCCGATGGAAACGGTACGCATGCTCAATTAGCCGAAGCTGCGCTTAAAGCCGGCTTGGATGCTATCCTGGTCACTGATCACAACATTTGGGTCCAAGATGTGGAAGGATATGTTCAAAAAGGTAAACATCGCGTGCTTGTGCTTGTTGGCGAAGAAGTGCACGACCAAACCTTAGAGGTTGGGAAGAATCACTTGCTCATCCTGGGCAATAACCGTGAGCTCGCGCGCTACGCTGCTGACCCACAAAAGCTAATTGACCAAGCCACATCAGCAGACGCTCTCGCATTCATCGCGCACCCAATTGAAGACGCACTGCCGGCTTTTGGGGAAGCCGCCTACAACTGGGAGGATTGGCGGGTTACCGGTTATACAGGCATCGAACTTTGGAATCACTTGAGCGAATTCAAAACCCGCTCGCAATCCCTGCCCAAAGCAGCCTTGCACGCCTTTATTCCCCGCCTGATGCCCTTAGGTCCCTTGGAGCAAACGCTAAAATTATGGGACGAATTAATGCTGAAAGGTAAGCAACCGGTCGTAGCCATCGGCGGTGCAGATGCCCATGCACTAAAAATCAAGCAAGGGCCTATCCGCCTGGTGCTTTACCCCTACGAGCAGCACTTTCGCGCAGTCACCAACCACCTTTTCATCCCGAAGGCGCTCACTGGCGATTGGATGGAGGACAAGCGCATGATCTACACTGCTTTGCGCCAAGGACATTCCTTCGTTGCCTATGACCTGCCGCATTCCACGCGCGGGTTCCGTTTTAGGGTCAACTGTAACGAAGGTACCTTCCTTATGGGCGACCGTGTACCAGCAGATTCCGGACTAACTTTTCAGGTGCGCCTGCCCATGCGCACGCATGTCCGGTTAATTAAAGATGGCAAAGTCATCAAGGAACATTGGGACCGCGAAGTGCTCACCCACATCACCAAAGAGCCGGGGATTTATCGCGCAGAAGTGTATATAGATTACCTCGGCAGGCATCGCGGCTGGATCTTCAGTAATCCGATTTACGCGCTCTAAACAGCTTTATACCATTGCTGCTTGGTAAATCCTGTGAGGGACGCCCAACCGTTACTTGGTATAATTCTTGGAAGGAGCTATCCGCTTATGTGGTTGGAAACAATTGAGAACAAACTCCGCTCCATCTTTGAAGATACCTTAGATCGGTTGCTTTATCCTGGGGTTTCGCGCACTCTCAGCAGCCAACTTGTGGCACTCATCATGGAACAGATCGAAGCCCAGCCAGAAGGCAAAAAGAAAGCCCCAGACCAAATTCAAATTTTCGTCTCCCCAGAGAAATGGGATGCCTGGCAATCAGCACATGATACTCTCACCAAAGCTGCTCTGGAGTTGGAAAATAGCCTTTCTGCGGAAGGCTTCCGCTTCAAGCATCAACCGCAAATTAACGTATTATTGAATCCAAAGCTTGACGTTGATGCGATAGAAGTAAAAATCGGCTACACCCAAGACGCTTCTCCACTCGAAAAGACTGCCCTTCAACCGGTGCCATGGCAGCCCTCGGAAGAGTCTGTTCCCATAAACGCCTACCTGATTATCAACGGCAAGGAGCAAGTCCCCTTGCAAAAAGCAGTTATCAATATTGGCAGGCGCTCTACAAGCGATATTATCCTCCAAGACCCTATGGTCTCGCGAGATCACGCCCAGCTCCGCGCACAACAAGGCTATTACCTCCTTTTTGATCTCAGCTCCACTGGCGGTACCACAATTAATAATCATCGCATCCATACCGCCACCCTCAAGCCAGGTGATGTGATCCGCATGGGTAAAACCATTCTGGTCTATAATCAGGAGATTAGCGGCGTATCGGACGCAACCAAAGCCGCCGTGATCCCATCGGAGCCCAAAGAATGAACGCTGTTATCCTGTTTGCCCTAAGAATCTTGATAGTTGTGGTTCTTTATGTTTTCTTGGGCAGGGCTATATGGCTCCTTTGGAAAAGCATCGGCAGCCAGCAGGAAGCAAGAAGCAGCGAGGTCGTTCCCCCGCTCAGGCTTTCTTCCACGCTTTTAGGTGATCAGGGCGCAAAAACCTTTACCCTGCCTGAAGTTATTATTGGGCGAGACCTGAGCTGTGATTTTATCCTGCCACATGAGTTAGTTTCCGCCCGCCACGGTCGCTTTAGCTTTCATCAGAATCAGTGGTGGTATGAGGACCTCAAATCGACCAACGGCTCTTACTTAGAGGATCTACGCATTGAAGAACCTATTGTTGTCAAAGATGGTGATGTCCTTTTTTGCAGTGAGGTGGATGTCAGTATCAATATTCAAGGAAAGTCTTAACTTAAATCTAGAGTGAGGTGGTTATGTCTGAAAATAAAGTTGCATTGGGGATTATTGGCGGCTCTGGGCTGTACTCCTTTGAAGGCTTGGAAAATCGCCGAACGGTCATCGTTGATACACCTTTTGGTTTGCCTTCTTCCCCAGTGATCCTCGGCGAGGTGCATGGTAAACAGTTAGCTTTTTTAGCGCGACATGGAATTGGGCATACAATCTCCCCTTCGGAAGTCAATTACCGCGCCAATATCTACGCCATGAAACAATTGGGCGTCCAAAAGTTGATTAGCGTCAGCGCCTGCGGTTCCTTACGTGAGGATTATGCGCCTGGACATGTGGTCGTGCCCGATCAGATTTTTGACTTCACACATAAACGCGAACGCAGCTTTTTTGGCGAAGGTTTGGTCGTCCACATCAGCTCAGCGGATCCTTTCTGCCCGGTGCTCAGCGCAGCCCTGACCAAAGCTCTCCAAGAGGAAAATGCCACAGTCCACACAGGCGGCACATACATCACCATCGAGGGTCCGCGCTTTTCCACAAAAGCCGAATCCAATATCTACCGCAGTTTGGGTATGTCTATCGTAGGCATGACCGCCTCCCCAGAAGTCTTCTTAGCGCGGGAAGCTGAAATTTGCTATGCTACCATGGCGCATGTCACCGATTATGATGTTTGGCATGTAACTGAAGCACCTGTCAGCGTGGAAATGGTGGTGCGTACCCTAAGCCAAAACACCGCTCTGGCACAGAGAGCATTGATTCGCTTGGTAGATATCTTGGATGAGCCTGAGTTCCAGGCGATGAGATGCGAATGCGATGAAGCCCTCAAAGATGCATTCATAACCGATATGGCAAAGGTAAAACCGGAGACGCGGGAAAAGCTGGATCTCCTCATCGGAAAATATACGAAATCCTCTTGAACGATACTATCTCGCCCGCCAAACCCGCACCACGTTTTGATGTGCTAATCCTCGCTGGCATTTTCGTATTTCTTTATGCCTTTGCCTTAGCGTTAGCACCAGCCGTGCGCATCCATGCAGATGCCTTCAACTTGGAGCTAAGCTATCTGCTGCCTTTTGCCGGCTGGCTGGCAGGCATGCTTTTGCTCAGGCTGGTTCTCAAAAAGCGCCTGCCAGCAGCGGACCCTTGGCTTCTGCCAATTATGGGCATACTCACTGGTTGGGGTTTACTCACCGTATGGAGGCTTTCTCCAGCTTTGGGCCAAAAGCAGCTCGTTTGGTACTTAGTAGGCTGCTTAGTTATCGTCTCGGGTTTGTATATGCGCAATTTGATTGCTGCGCTCAAACGCTACAGCACAGTCTGGCTGGTCGCTGGCATTCTGCTCGTCATGCTCACCTTTTTCTTTGGTGTGCATCCCAGCGGCAGTGGACCAAAGCTCTGGCTTAATCTATTTGGCGTTTATCTGCAGCCTTCAGAGCCTCTAAAATTGCTGATGATCGTGTATTTGGCTGCCTTCTTTGCCGATCAGATCCGCCCTAACATCTCTTTGATGGCTTCCATCCTGCCAACCGTGGTTATTACAGCGCTGATTGCGGTCTTGCTTGTTTTCCAGCAAGATTTAGGAACTGCTGCGCTATTTGTGTGTATTTACATTTTTATGCTCGTGCTCACCACCCGCCGGCGGCGCTTTTTATGGATTTTCCCTCTGGTTGCTTTAGCTGCAGGCGTAGCCGGCTATTTCCTTTTTGACGTAGTGCGTGTGCGCGTGGATACCTGGCTAAACCCCTGGCTGCAACCTGCTGGAGCTTCTTACCAGCTTATACAAGCCCAAATTGCCATAGCTGCCGGAAAAATTTTCGGCACTGGTCCAGGCTTAGGCAATCCCGGATTTATCCCTGTGGCAGTCTCTGATTTTATCTTTTCCGCCATTGCTGAAGAAAGCGGTTTACTGGGCACTTCAGCGTTGTTATTGCTCTACCTATTTTTGGTCATGCGCGGGGTTCATATTGCCCTTACCACCAAGACAACCTTTGGACGCTACCTCGCGTTTGGCATTTCGATTTACTTCACCATCCAAACCTTTTTTATCGTCGGAGGGAACTTAAGCCTGGTGCCCCTCACTGGCATTACGCTGCCGTTCCTATCTTATGGTGGCTCCAGTTTGCTGACCAGTATGACGAGCATCCTTTTGCTGCTCTTATTAAGCGCTGAGAAGAGCAGGCAGCCTTTGCCGGCATATTCTCGCCGACCTTATCAATATCTAGCAAGTGTTCTAATTTTGCTTTTCATCCCTCTGTTTGCCAAGAACTTCGTTATTTCCGTGGTCAATCAAGAAGAACTCATCTCAAAGCCAGAAAATTTACGCTGGGCTGTATATGATCAATACTCCCCCCGTGGAGATATCGTTACGCTGAGTGATACGGAATTAGCAATCACCACTGGCACGCCAGGTAAATATGAGCGTTTGGTGCTCTACCCGCCGCTGAGCAATGTGATTGGGTATACGAATGGCTTGTTTGGACAAACCGGCTTGGAACAAAGCCTCTACCCTTACCTGCGCGGCTATGGCAAGCCTTTTTCCACCTATTGGCAGCATGAGCTGCTCTATAACCAACCTCCGCCCGGTTCGGACGTACGGGTCAACCTGAATCTCAACCTACAGATTGCTGCAGATGAGCTGCTCGGCGACCAAAAAGGTGCAATCGTACTGATGAATGCACAAACGGGTGAGATTTATGCCCTCGCCAGCCACCCAAACTTCGATGCGAATACGCTCGAAGAGCAGTGGGAAAGCCTTATGGCAAGCCCCGATGCACCTTTGTTGAACCGCACCACCCAAGCTGCCTATCCCGTAGGTACGTTGATGAACTTGTTCGAATTGAGTGCCTTATGGAGCGCACAAACGCCGCTGAGCACTGAACCAGAGTTGCCTTTCCACTTGGACCGCGAATGCTATCGCGCGATCCAAGCCGGCGCTAGTACCCTTGATACATTACGCTATGGCTGTGAAAGTGCCGCTATAACCTTACGGAGCTCCCTTACGGATTTGCAGTTAGTCGAAACTGTGCGAGCCTTCGGTCTCTTCAGCGCCCCAAGCTTGGCGCTTGAGGTTGCTCCCGCTGCAGAAGACCCTATCGCCGCAGGAACCTTAGATACCTGGTTCCAAGCCCCTGAGGGGACAACGGTCAGCCCGCTGCAGATGGCTTTGGTCGCTGCCACACTCACGAATAACGGCAATCAGCCCGCACCGAAATTAGCCAACAGCTATCAAGATGAAAACGGAAATTGGATAGCTTTTGGGCAAAGTACTACCCAGCAACAAGTCCTTGATTCTGCGGTAGCCTTCCGCATCCGAGAACGTTTGAAAGCTGAAAAACAAGCCATCTGGTACCAAGTTGGGCATGCAAACATAGCGGATGATGAGCCTCTCACCTGGTATATCGGCGGGACGACCCCAGAATGGACTGGTACACCGCTTGCCATTGCCATCGCCATCGAAGGCAGCCAGCCAGCCCTTGCCTTGCAAATTGGCAGCGCGCTGCTTAACCCTGCAGCGCCGTAAATACCTTATATCTTGATGCGCAGATAATGGCGCTTGCCGCATTGCAAAATGCAAGGTCGATCGATTACCAAAGCGCTGTCCTCAACCGTTTCTCCATTGATTTTCACGCCCTGCTGCTCGATCAGTCGGCGAGCCTGGCTGCGGCTTTTCGCCAAATTATTCTTGACGAGAATATCCACAATGTTTTCCGGTTCGCTGAGCTGATATTCAGGCATATCTTCAGGCATATCGCCTTTCTGGAACATCACAATGAAGTTTTCTTGAGCCTTATCAGCGGCTTCTTGCCCATAAAACACAGCCGTAATCGCATGGGCTAATTTCATTTTGGCATCACGCGGGTGCAGGCTGCCATTTTCCAACCCTTCCACAAAGGCATTCACTTTTTCAGGCGTCCAGTCTGTCGCTAAGCGCGCATAAACTGGCATAACCTTATCCGGCAGGCTCATCACCTTACCGTACATGTCTTCGGCAGTGGTGTTCAATGGAATGTGATTGCCTAAGGACTTGCTCATGCGAACTTCGCCATCGGTGCCGGGCAAAATGCCCAGGATGATGCCAATATTGGGCTTCTGACCATAAAAAGCCATTACTTTGCGCGCGGCGGTCATGATGTTAAAGAGCTGGTCCGAGCCACCCACCTGCACATCGGCTTCAAGAATGTGGGCATCGTATCCTTGCATCAACGAATAGAAGAACTCGTGCAAGTAAATGGGTTCATTTGCGTCCCAACGCTTGCGGAAATTATCGCGCGCCAAGAATTGTTGCACCGTAAAGTTGGAAGCTAACTCGAAGAGGTCTGAGAGCATCAGCTTGGAAAGCCACTCCGAGTTATAGCGCACATGCGTTTTTTGGGGGTCTAGAACACGGAAAGCCTGCTGGGCATAGGTTTCTGCATTTTTCATTACGGTTTCCATGCTCAGCTTTGGGCGCAATTTATCTTTATCGGAAGGATCTCCAATCAGAGAGGTAAAAGTCCCAATGAGAAAAGTAACATCATGACCTAGCTCCTGGAACTGGCGCAGTTTGCGCATTGTGACAGTATGCCCCAAATGCAAGTCGGTGGAGGTTGGATCGTAGCCGCAATAAACCTTGAGCGGTCTGCCTTCCTTTTCAGCCTCAATCAGGCGCTCGCGCAGTTCTGCTGCCATCGCCTCAGCCAAGGCTGGATCGCCATAATCGACACCTTGCATTAAGTATTTGACCTGTTCATCAATGTTCATCTTCGCCTCCACGTTTTCAGTCAATCCTATCTGAAATGAAACTACCTGATTATAGAATGTTGAATTTTACCATTTCCTCACGGTTATTTTCGCTTTAGCAATAAAAAGCCCCCGCCAAAATGCAGGGGCTATCCATAATCTGAAAAACTTATGCCGAGGTTTCATCCTCCGCTTGATCTTCATCCGCAGGTTCTTCTTCAGGTTGGCTTGGGGCTGCAGGTTCTGTTGATGCAGTCTGCGTCACGGATTCTGCTGTCGCTTCAATCTCAGGCTCAACAAGCTTCATTTCGGAGACATCGATGCCTTCCGTCTGGACTTCGCGGACAGCTTTAGGCAGCCAAACCGTATGCCGCAAGACCAGAATTAACAACGCTAATATACCCACAATCAACATCACCGTCTGATTGATGTTAATGGTTCCAACGGCAGAGGGATCGAGGCGGATAAACTCCAATCCGAAGCGAACAAGCGGATAATAGACCAAGTACATCAGGAAAAGATCCCCAGTAAAGAGTTTATCCTTGTATTTCCTGGCAATGTAAAGCAGCAACAATCCGCCTAAGAGGGTTAGCAGCGATTCATAGAGGAATAAGGGATGGTAGCGTTCCACCGTTTCGAAGCCTGGCAGGCGGTGCGCTGGGTCAATATAAATTGCCCAGGGCAAATCCGAAGGAGGACCATACACTTCCTGATTGACAAAATTCCCCCAGCGACCGATGGCTTGGGCAATCAACAAGCCAGGAACAATGATATCTGTCCACTCGAAGAAATTTTGCTTTTGCGCGCGGCAATAGATGGCAAGCGCAATTGCCCCGCCGATAATGCCGCCAAATATACCCAACCCGCCTTTCCATATCTTTAGAATTTCCAGGGGGTGCTGAAAATAGTATTGTGTGGTCAAGCCCATCGCAGCGTTGGATGAAGACGGCGTCAGCACATGCCATAACCGCGCGCCAATAATCCCCCCAATGAGGAGCCACGGCAGCATGTCCCAGACCATTTCTGGGTCTTTTCCGCGGCGTTTGGCTTCTTGCGTCGCCAACCAAGCAGCGACCATTGCACCGGCTAAAATAATGAGCGCATAATAGCGGATCATAACTGGACCAATTTGAATTCCTTGAGGCATAATAATTTCCTTTCAGTTTAATCTTGTTGGGCTTGCTGCTCAGCCTGCTTACGGACGTGAAACAAACGCTGGATGGCAGTCAGGTTCCCTAAAACAGCAATTATACTAACAGAAATGAGTGGGATATGAAAGAGCAGACCAGGGATGAGGATGAGGTAACGTTCTACACGCGAGAGAATCCCTACCTTCGCCTCGAACCCCAAGGCTTCCGCGCGCGCCCGGGTGTAAGAAACTAACACCGCGCCAGCCGCTGCAATATAAGTAAGCATGATCCCAGTGTGATTACCCGCTGTAGAAAAGTAATAAAGCAACCCGCCCAAAAGAAACAGTTCATCATAGCGGTCTGTCACCGAATCCAGGAAGGCACCAAAAGGAGTTTGCCTGCCTTTCCTGCGCGCCAATGACCCATCCACAGCGTCCAGCGGACCCATCAGCATGGCAACCACACCGCCCCATGTTAAATGCCCTGCTCCAATGAGAAGCGCAGCAACGATGTTCCCAGCCAGCCCCGCTAACGTCACCATGTTGGCTGTGATTCCATGGGCGATGCAAAAATCCGCGATTTTATTTAATATCGGTTGGAAAGTGCGGCGTAAAAAAGTTTCCAATCCTGGGGTTTGCTCTTGAGCCATAGCGCTCCTTCATTTTGGGGTGGCGTGCGCTAAGAGTATACCTCTATTCCTCGTCCACATCTTGGTCGTCTAAAAAGACTTCCCGATTCTTACCGCCCCCTTGCGCTGGACCAATGATTCCACGCTCTTCCAACGCATCAATCAGCCAGGCAGCTCTCGGGTAGCTGATGTGGAGTTGCCGTTGGAAATAGGACGCACTTGCGCGCTGTGTGCGCCGCAGTAATTTGATCGCTTGGTCAATGAGAACTTCATCGCCATCTGATTCGCTTTGCTGTTGAATTATTTCTTCCCAGGGTGAGTCTTCTCTCGCTACATCGATTTTGTGCATTGCAGCCTGCACTTTTTGGGGTTCATCCTGAGGAGTGTGCGCTTGCCACCAACTAATCACCCGCTTCAGCTCTTGATCAGAAACCAACACACCTTGTGAGCGCTGCGGTACACCCACTTCCGGATGTAAGAAGAGCATGTCTCCTTTTCCGAGTAAAGTCTCAGCCCCACCTGTATCTAAAATCACACGCGAATCGACCGACGAAGCCACCGTAAAGGCGATGCGCGTGGGGAAGTTGGCTTTGATCACCCCGGTCACCACGTCAATGCTGGGGCGTTGGGTAGCAATGATCAGGTGGATGCCGACAGCCCTTGCCTTTTGGGCTAAGCGCACCAACGCACGCTCCGTTTCTTCTGGTGAGCTGAGCATAAGATCTGCCAGCTCATCCACCAAGATGACGAGGCGGGGCAGCTTTGGTTGGCTGGCATGCTGCATCTTTGTGTTATAAGAGTCCAGATTTCGCGCATGCGCCATTTCTAACTGCTTGTAACGCGCTTCCATCTCTCCCACTGCCCATTGCAATACCTTTTTGATGCGTTCCACATCGGTTTCGACCGGTCCAAGCAAATGCGGCAAGCCATTAAAGCGCGTCAGCTCCACCATCTTAGGGTCGATCATCACTAAGCGCAAATCTTCAGGGGTATTGTTCATCACCAAACACGTAGTAATCGCGGCAATACAGATGGATTTACCAGAGTTCGTTGCCCCTGCGATGAGCAAATGCGGCATGGTCGTCAAATCCGAAACCAGCGGCTGACCTGATACATCTCTTCCCAAAGGTATAGCCAGCGGTGAATTGATGCGCGTAAAGTTTTCTGATTCTAAAATGGGACGCAATCTGACAATGGTATGTACCGCATTAGGAATTTCGATACCGACATAGGATTTACCCGGCACCGGCGCTTCGATGCGCAAGCGTTCGGCTTTGAGCGCTAAAGCTAAGTCTTTGGAGAGGCTCGAGATTTGTGCAATGCGCACCTTCTGGCGTTCTTCTTCATTCGCCCCCTTTCGATATAACCTGGCTCTACTGCATATTGCGTCACCGAAGGACCAACGCGGTAGCCAACCACCTTAGCTGGAATGCCAAAATCTTGCAAGGTTTTCTCGATGATCGCAGCGTTTGTATTAATGGTAGCCTGATTGGCGACAACAGGTTTTTCATCTTCCAGCAGGCTAAGCGGCGGGAGATCTTTAGAGCGTTCCAAAGGCTTGCTTGCTGGGGGTGTATCCACCAATTCCAACCGTTGTTGTTTATATTCACGCGGGAGTGAAGCTTGCGTTTTAGGTTTGGGCTCTGTACGCACTGCTGGCTTAACTTCCGCTGAGCTTTCTGCAGCTACCGGCTCAATCACCGTTGGTAAATCGCCTTCAGGTACAGACGTAACCAATGGCTGCACGCTCGCCCTCTTGCGCGCCCACAACTCTACCCATGCAAAAATGTTAAATCCATAGAGGAAAAGGATCAAACTGAGGACCGCCAATAGAATCCCTGCCGGCACCCAGCCAATAAGGGAGACCAAAGGATGCGCTAACCCCCATCCAATGCTGCCCCCCAAGCTTTCCCCTGCTTCCACAATAAGGATATTTTCGTGTGCAAAAGCAGAAAGCGACCCAAGCACACTCAACACCCCTAACTCTACTAAAATAACGCGCCAAAGGTGGAAGTCCAACTCCGTTTGGCGCTCTCGCGAAAGCAGCAGCCAAGCGCCTAAGAGTAAAGCAATTGGAATAATCAAACAACCAATCCCAAACCAAATCGCCAATTGATGCAGGATCGCATCCAGCAAGATGCCATGTGTAAACCCTAACCCGCCTAAGAGTAAAACAAAACCAAGCGCGAGCAGAAAAACGCCAGCCAAGTCCCACCAGAAAGAAGTAAGCTTCTCAGCAAAACCGGGGCTGCTACTTGGGGTAGCATCGAGGTTTTCAATCGGTTTAGGTTTTATGCGCGCATCTGACTTAGCCGGCGTTTTGGCTTTTTCGTTTTTGGGAGTGGTTTTCGTCTTGAGCGTAGGCATCGTGAAATAAGCTTTCCTTGCTTAATAGACTGCAAATTCTGTGCCAGGTCTTTTCAGGGCAAACGGCTTATTGATCTTGGTCTGTTTGGGTTTCTGGGGTTGGCTTAACTTCAGCGTTAGTAACTTCGGCTTCCATCTTCATCAGGTTTTGTGCCACGCTTTCTAAGGCAATCCGCTGTTTGCGGTAAAGATCCGCCTCAGAAACAGACAGCTTGCGTGCCACCTCGCGCACTTTTTCGCCTTGGATAAACTTGAGATCCAAAATATTATATAAAATCCAATCCGAAGTGTATTTGCGCTCGCCTTCCGGTCTGGTCTGCTCGATAGCTTGTTTCAGCAAGGCGCGTAAAGCGTTCGTGCGGCTGCCATCGTGTGATTCGCTTTCCGCCTGGACAACTTTGAGCTCTAAAAGCGAACTATTGGTCAGTTTAGGTCCGCCCCAATAGTGAGAAAGGGCATCTTTAACCCAGTCCACAAATTCCGGCGGGACGTGCTGGGCGCCATTGCGATATAAACCCCGTTGGTTATAGCTAGCGCTGGCAATCAGCTCTTGAATGTAATCGACTTCCGGCTGGAGCGTTGATAGTGATTCCAGCACTTGCATTTGTAACGCCCGATCTTTGAGCGCCAAAGTTGCCCGTTCTGCTAACAAGTGCACCGCCTTTAGCTGCTCAGGCTCGAATTCTTGATCAGCTTCTAGCGGAAATCCACAGATGCCGAACAAACGGTATTGCCCTGGCTCGTCTAACTCGTATTCCAAAGGGATTAAGCCGAAACCATCCAAGTGGTAAATTCCCCTTGCTTCTTCGGGGGAATGATGGATTTTTTGGATGAGTGTATCAGAAACGGGCAAACTGTCTAAGATATGGCGGTCGCCTGCATGAATGATATAAGAAACCGTGCTGCCTTCCAAAACGGCAATAAAAGCTCCAGGCACTTGCAGTTGATCGCAGATGGAGGCAGTGATGATTTCCAAGAATTGATCAAGATCCTTCTCCGTGAGCATGCGTTCTTCTAAGTTGCGAATCAAGCTCAAATCTTCTCGGTCTGCACCGAAAAAGAGCGCTTTTTCCAGCGCAGGTGCCACTAAAGTGATCACATATTCCAAGAGCATAATCGTCGCGATCATCACCACGGGCACATACGGGCTGTAGGGGTTCCCATAGAGTTCCCCATAGCGGCGGACCACAGTAGTCATCCCCAAGGTAACCACAGCCACGAAAGGTCCGCGCATCATCCAGCGGAAAAGGCGGCTTTTAATTGCGCGGTCGGTCCAATTGAACCCGAAGAACGAAACCACGTAAGCCATCGCCATCAACGAGACCACTGTAATAATGCTGCCAATTAAGTTCAAGATCCAAAAGAAATCTGGGTTACGATAGAAGAGCTGGCTGCCATGCAGCAAGAATAGAATTGAAATAACAGCCGGTGCAATAGTGCCCACACAGAGGTACAACAACCGCCGGCGTGTGGTGGTGGTGTTGCTGCGCCGCACTGCCCGTCCCAAGTTATAAAACGAAAGCCCATTTACCAATAGGTAATACAGGTCAAAAAACCGCGTGCCGTCAGTGCGCAGCAGGTAAGGCATAGGGCTCTCCTGGGGAGCCAAACTGCCGACCGTAATGCCTGCAGGAATAAGTGCAATCCAAACCAGCGCGATGACATAAAAAATTCTCACCAACCAGGTGCGCCGCCCTCGGCTGGGCCTTCCCGTTATCGTCAGCAATGCATCTGAAAAATGGAAGTAAGCTGCTGGCAGCATCGCCATAGCTGCCCAGCGAATTTGCAACCACAGTTGAATCAATTCTGGTGAATTGGAAATATTGGCAATGGTTTCTGTGGTAAACATCAACGCCAGCGTCGCCATCACGATCACAAACGTGCGCGAAAGCTTATCCTTCAGGTTAAACCCCGAGGAGTACATTAATAAAGCAATAGCCGTGATCGCTACGCCGGCAGTAAATATCTGCGAGAGTATCTCCAGGACTGAAGTTACTGTAACCTGTAAAAGTGAGTTCGAAATTGAAAAAACCATCACACGCGTTTTTCGAAGAATAGTGCCATTTCTTGATTGGGGAAATATTGATCAACGTAACCGCATAGTTGATAACCGAGCTTGAGCATCATCTTAATCGCTGGGTCGTTACGGATTTGCAATTCCGTCAGAATACGGTAAGCCCCACGGTCATGCGCCCAAGCTTCGCCGGCTAAAAGCATGCGGCTGCCGATGCCCTTTCGCCGCAACCCTCGTGCCACCACCAAGTCGCTCACCCGGGCGGTAGCTCTAAAGCGCCGCAACTCCAAAGCCACATAAGCAATCACCTCATCCAAAACACAGCCAACAAAGATGGCATCCGCTTCATCCCAAGAGGCTAAGAGTGCTTCTTCATCCCTTGGGTAACTGAGCGTCACCGCTCGAGGAAGGTGAATGCGCTGGAAACTACGTGAAAAGTTATCCTTCTCATCCAGTACTTCCATTTTGTAAGCATAGGCACTCTTAGAAGCATGATCGATTGCAATCATGCGGTCTAAATCTGCCTGCCGTGCGGCGCGAATCTCTAACTCTGCCATAGCTTAATCATATCCTATTCTGGTGGCGCCGTCACTTTGACGACGATTACACATGCTGAGGTTTCATTACCCTGATTATCCAGCGCGACCAAGCGCAGCATATATTCCCCAGGGACCAGATCGGTTGTATACCAAAAGCCTAAGCTGCTCTCCACCTGCACGCCGCTGCCGGCGGCGATCACTTGCCAGTTTGGCTCGCCCATGGTGGAATACTCGTAACGATAAGAGCCGTAATTAGGTGTGTTCACCGAACCAATTATCTCCACCACGCCACTGACTTCGTCACCATGCTTGGGCGAGGAAATTTCCAGCACACCTGCAACACAATTGCTATCGATGCCCTCGATTTGCGCTTGAGGATACGGCGTTGGGGTTGGAGTGGCATCCGTCGGGATAACCGCTGGAAGCGTTTCCGTTGGAGTGCTCAAGACTTCAATCGTAGGGGTGGAATAGAGCGGTTGCTGGGCAATCTCGCCTACCAAAAAAGTTGCCACAATGAACTCCCCCACAGCGAGCAAGCCCAACAGCACCAAAACCGTTGTGGCAGAAACCACTTTTTCGTGTGCCACTTGCCGTTCCAGCCCGAAGACCGAGCTGCGGCGCTCCTCGAGCGCAATCGCCAAACGGCGCAGATAGACAATCCCAACTACACCTAAGATCAGATAGATGGGGATCTCCATCTCGGCGAGGAACTTAATGATGGCGTCCATAGGCGTCTAAAGGCTGGAGCGGGGTTGCTAGAGCAACAAACACTTAGAGCTCAGCCAGCACTCCTTTTATCAGTGTGGTCAGCTTAGGGACAATTACCTTGCCAGCTTCCAAGACCTCCTCGTGGGAAGCAATGTTCTTACCATTGAGGTCAATTTTATTGGAAATACCCGAAATGCCCAGTACTTGCATGCCTCCATGCCTCGCCACAATGGCTTCGGGGACGGTGGACATACCCACGGCGTCCGCACCAGCTTGGCGCAAGAAACGGCAATCCGCGGGAGTCTCGAACGATGGACCCGAAAGGCATACGTACACACCTTGCCGCACCGCAAGCGCATTGGCATCGCTGACCTGCTGCGCTAACGCAAGCAAGCCAGGCTCATAAACCTGGCTCATATCTGGGAAGCGCGGCCCAAATTCATCCAAGTTAGGTCCCCGCAACGGGTTAGGACCCGTCATGGGCAGCAGCGAGAGGTGATCTGTGATAAGCATCAGTCTCCCGGGGAAAACTCTGGGTTGAGCCCGCCAGCCGCGTTGGTGAGGATGAGCGTGTGTACGCCCAAGCGCTGCATCACGCGCACAGGCAAGCCAATGCGGGACATGCTGTGCCCTTCGTAGTAGTGCGCCCTACCCTGCAGCACCAGCACAATTTTACCTTCCAACCTGCCGATGACCAGGCGCCCTTCGTGACCAGCCACCGTCGAGATTGGCCAGTGGGGAATCTCGCGGGTTAGAATAATGACCGGATCCTCGACTGCCTCAGCCAGAGCGCCCAGCCCGGAGCCAAGCACCAAGCCAATTTGCGGTTGAACGCTGATGCGCTCCCTAATATATGCCGTCGCGGCATCAATTTGCTCTATGGTAATGAAATCAGACATGCGCACCTCACAAAAGTATGTCTGATTATTATAACATTTGGAAAAAGAACCGCTCAAATAATCCTAGCTCAAAGCGTAGAAACATAGACACATGGGAATGTTGATTTGAGGCAATCAAATTATTCACCTGGAGGTGGGAAATAAACTGCGCGAGCGCTTAGGCTCACGCGTTTTTGTCAATGGGCCCGGAAGGATTCGAACCTTCAACCAAGCGGTTATGAGCCGCCTGCTCTGCCACTGAGCTACGGGCCCCCACACGTTTATTTTATCATACCGATTGGGCTACGCGCTTGTGCCTTGCATCTTTGCCCAAGAATCAACCAGCGAAATGGTACGGTTGAACACCAGCTGCCCTTCGCGGGTGTCGACGCTATCTAAGCAAAAGTATCCATTGCGCATAAACTGGTAGGATTCACCAATCACTGCTTGTGCTAAGGCAGGCTCTAATTTGCAGCTCGTGAGCACTTCCAACGAGCGCGGGTTTAGGTTATCGAGGAAATCCTGACCTTCTTCTACCTCATACGGGTCTTTTTTGGTAAATAGATTCTCGTAAAGGCGCACTTCCGCCTCGATGGCGTGCTGTGCTGAGACCCAATGGATGGTGCCTTTGACCTTTCGTCCGTCTGCAGACATACCCCCGCGCGTTTCGGGGTCATAAGTGCAATGTACTTCGATCACCTGACCGTCGGCGTCTTTGACCACCTCAGTACAAGTGATGTAATAAGCATTCATCAAGCGCACTTCGCTGCCCGGTGCCAAGCGGAAGTACTTGGGCGGAGGAACTTCCATAAAGTCTTCCTGTTCAATGTAAAGCTCACGCCCAAAGGGTATTTTACGGCTGGTAGTGCACTCCGGATCCTGCGGAAAGTCAGGGACTTCGAACTCTTCCACCTGGTCTGCTGGGTAATTATCCAGCACCACTTTGAGCGGCTTTAGCACAGCCATGCGGCGTTTAGCCCGCAGGTTGAGATCATCGCGTAAAACGTGCTCCAGCAGCTCCATATCGACAACGCTATTGTTCTTCGCCACGCCAACCACATCAGCAAATTTCCGAATAGCTTCCGGCGTGTACCCTCTGCGCCGCATCCCTGCTAATGTGGGCATGCGCGGGTCATCCCAACCACTAACGTAATTTTGCTGCACAAGCTGAAGCAATTTCCGCTTGCTCATCACGGTGTAGGTTAAGTTGAGGCGGGCAAACTCGATCTGCTGCGGATGATAGAGTTCCAGCTCATCCAGGAACCAGTCATACAGCGGACGGTGGTCCTCGAACTCGAGTGTGCAGATCGAGTGGGTAATGCCTTCCACCGAATCCGAAACACAGTGAGCATAGTCATACATCGGATAGATGCACCACTTATTACCCGTGCGATGGTGCTCAGCATGCAAAATCCGATACATAATCGGGTCGCGCAGGTTGAGGTTCGGCGATGCCATGTCGATTTTAGCCCGCAGTGTGCGAGAGCCATCTGGAAATTCACCAGCACGCATGCGCCTGAAAAGATCCAAATTTTCCTCCACCGAGCGGTTACGATAGGGGCTCTCCCGGCCTGGCTCGGTGAGCGTGCCGCGGTATTCACGCACCTCGTCTGGGGTTAAGTCACAGACGTAGGCTTTGCCCTTCTCAATGAGGCGGACCGCATTTTGATAGAGCACTTCAAAGTAATCCGAAGCATAATACTCGCGTTCTCCCCAATCGAAGCCTAACCAGCGGATGGTATCTTTGATGGATTCGACGTACTCGGTATCTTCTTTTACTGGGTTGGTGTCATCAAAGCGCAGGTTGGTCAGCCCGCCATAATCCTGTGCAATGCCAAAATTCAGGCAGATCGATTTGGCATGCCCGATATGCAGGTAGCCATTCGGCTCCGGTGGAAAACGCGTGTGCACTCTCCCGCCAAAGCGTCCGCTGCGGTTATGTTCGTCGATGATCTCACGAATAAAATTAGTTTTGGGCGAAGTCTGTTCACTCATGGTCTGCCTCTTCCTCTTTGGACTGGCAGAAATTATACCCCGACGGCTTCAAAAGTCGCCTGAAAATTAGGATGGATGTATAATAAATCCAAGCTTAACTGCAGTGCAACATACTTTTTTTGGCTGGATATAAAGTTGTAAATTAGTATATCAGAAGTCCGTATATTTAATAGTTATAGATATACAAAAATGAAGGAGTGTTGAAATGTATAAGCTTCCAATAATTATCAGCTCGGTTCTCTTGGTTATAGTAGTTGTTGCCTGCGCTTACCTGCTGAAATCTTCTCAGCTGACATTAACCGACGCTCAACTGGTCTCCAGCGTGATAACCCTTTTTACCTGTCTGGGGGCCCTGATTTCTGCTACATTTGTTGTGTACAGTTACTTGCAAACGAACCGCATTTTCCTGCTTGGGCAGAGACCGTCATTGCTCATCCAGGTGACGAGTGACCATCTTAATCCAACGCCACAGTCCGAAAATACTGTTCCCTTTACCTTCATTCATTACACAAACACTACTTCCAACGAATTTGATGATCTCACCATTTTGGTAAAACTTAGAATTGGAACCCGAGAAATCGACTTGAGTGACTTGTTTAAACCAAATATGTTCATGGCTGGTCATGATAAAAGGCATAGACGATTTGAAACGCTTTCCTTCCTTGCCAGTCATGGAGCAGACATCAATAAAGAAATAACGTCAGGGAACCAAGTCATACTGTCACTGAGCTACACTTTCACCTTTAACAGTAAGCTCGAAGAAAGAAAAGGCCCAGAATACAAATGGAATTCCGAAATCCAAGAATGGGAACTGGTGTAGTTCGACAGTCTCCCGACGGGGAACTCATAACAACCAGATGAAGCCGATTCCTTGAGGTCGCGGCTTTCCCAGTCCGTTAGGTGACCTCCTGGCCAAATAAATAGGAACAGCATCCGGGCAGGATCAACCTGTGACCCCACCCGAAAAGCGTTTTCCGACCCCCTCAGAACCCAAGCAGCCGCCCAACCTGGTAGATGAGCGTGGAGACGAACCAGACCAGGGCTGTCAGGTAAACAGCATCAACCGGGCGCCTTACTCGTGGCGATGGGCATCAACGCCCGCTTAACCACCGTCTACTATTTAGATTTTTTTCAATCATGTAATCCAACTTTTGTTTCACGCTACAAAAATTAATTTAAAACCCTGTGCATTTAACAACACAGGGTTTTAGGAGGCAACTTGGCTATTCAGCCTTATTTACTCTTGAGCGCTAACTGCCGGCTCAGCGCGCGGATTTGCTCTAAATCATCTGCCTTGGCACTGCCAATAAACTCATGCGTGCCTACGATATCCCAGTTGAGCCGCTCAGCATAGCCCTCGAAAACACTTTTCGCGCCGCCAGACCAAGAATAACTGCCAATATACGCTGCGGTTTTATTACGCACTCCCTTGATTTCTGCCATATTAAGTGCATGTACCATGGCTGGGAACATCGCGCGTTCATAAGTCGGCGCGGCGATCAGCACACCTTGTTTCGTCCACAGCTCAGGAAGAATATAGCTCGGATCCGTCAAACCCACATTAAAGACTTCCACGGGTACATTCTCGCTGGCAAGCGCCTGCAAGGCATGCTCCAATGCCCGCTCAGTATTGCGGTACATAGTGCCATAGAGGACGGTTACACCCGATTCGGCACGTTCAGTAGCTAAGCTTGCCCAATATTTGTAGAGGGAAATGATACGCCCGGGGTCTTTGCGCCAGACCAGGCCGTGGGATGGGGCAACGATGTTGATTTCGTAGGCGCTCAGCTTTTCCAGGGCTTGCAAAACATGCTTGCTGAAAGCTGCAATGATGTTGGTATAGTAGCGCAGAGCTTCGCGCTCGTAAAAACCTTGGTCATTGGTCTCATCATCAAAAAGCACGCCATCTAAGCAGCCAAAAGAACCGAAACCATCACAGGAGAACAAAATCTTCTCCTCTACCATGTAGGTCATCATGGTTTCGGGCCAATGCACGAAGGGTGTATAGATAAACTTCAAGGTATTCCTGCCCAGGCTAAGCGTCTGCTCGTGCTTGAGGACTTCTACATTCTGGTCAATGCCATAAAAATCCTTCATCATCGCAACGGCTTTATTCATGCCCAAGAATTTCGCCTGGGGAGCAAGCTCTCTCAAACGTAAAAGTGCACCAGAATGATCCGGCTCCATGTGGTTGGTAATCACATAATCCAAGTTTTCTAAGCCAATCAGACTCTCCAATTGGTTGATGAAATCATCGGTAAAAGTCTCTTTGGAAAGATCGATGAGCGCGTTTTTCTCATCCTTGATCAGATAGGCGTTATAGGTCACACCTTGATAAGAGATTGGCCATAGACCCTCGAATAAATCTGTTGACCTGTCGTTAACTCCCACCCAGTAGATATTGGGGCGAATTTCAATGGGCTGCATAAGGCTTAGGCTCCAATAAACTTACGAACCTCTGGTAATTGACCAGCGCTGCCCAAGTATTCGTTCTTCTTAGCAATAAAGTTGGCGTATTCCACCATGAAGATCTTGCCGGGGTCGCGCAAGTCAAATTTTTCGGGATGATCGCGGAAAAACTCGCGATGCACACGCGTCCAAACCAACCTACCATCGGTATCGATGTTAATCTTGGTGACGCCTAAGGTAGCTGCTTTACGGAACTGGGTCGCATCAACACCCTTTGCGCCAGACAGCTTGCCGCCAGCAGCATTAATGCGTTCAACTTCTTCCTGCGGCACCGAGCTGGAGCCGTGCATCACCAGCGGGAAGCCAGGCAGTTCTTTCTGAATCTGTTCCAAAACATCAAAGTGCAGTGATTGCGTGCCAGAGAACTTGAAAGCCCCATGGCTGGTGCCAATCGCTACGGCAAGCGAATCACAACCTGTGCGCTCCACAAAATCGCGGGCTTGCTTGGGGTCGGTCAACTTGGCATTTGACTCATCCACCTGGATGTGTTCCTCGACGCCACCCAGTTGACCCAGTTCAGCTTCGACTACCAAACCTTTGGCATGGGCAGCTTCGACCACGCGCTTGGTCACAGCAATGTTTTCCTCATAGGGCAGCATGCTGCCATCGATCATCACTGAGCTGTAAAAGCCAGATTCGATACAGTCATAGCAGGTAGCTTCATCGCCATGATC
Source organism: Anaerolineaceae bacterium (assembly GCA_040766895.1). GTDB lineage: Bacteria > Chloroflexota > Anaerolineae > Anaerolineales > Anaerolineaceae > Mesolinea. The sequence continues at coordinate 55,427 of JAXGPR010000004.1, forward strand.
CAAATGCACCGCAAAAATGGCTTCCGGGTAGATTTGGTCTGCTGTGCGGATAAGCGCCTCGAGGTAAAGCTTATTAGTATACGAACGGGCACCTTTGCTGATCTGAATGATAAAGGGGGCTTGAGATTGTAAATTGCCTCTGAAGAGACCTTCAATTTGTTCCAAATTGTTGATGTTATACGCGCCAAGGGCATACTTGCCGTAGGCATGTTCGAAGAGTTTTTTTGTGGTAACGATCATTTCTGCTCCTATTCTCAAACGGGATATGTTTGAAATTTTAATCAATTATACTCTACCGCTACCTAGGTTTGACACAAATTGGGTTTTGTTTTTACTAGTTCACTTCAAAGCTAATCGATAGATTTGCCGGAGAGCTTCAGCATACATTTGCGGGTCGTGCTGTTGGCGGATGCGCGCGAGCGCCGCGGCACCTTTAATCGCAATTTGACTTGGATCATCGATAATGCTGCGCACGATTGCTTCCAAGCCAGTTTGAATCGCGTTACTCAGCTCTGCCCGTTCCTCCGGCGTGGTATAGAGCGCCTCGCCTAATTCGTTTTTAGGAACTTTAATCAACCAGCCGGCTGTTTCGGGGTTAATCTCCGGCAAAGCGCGGATATCGGTGGTGATGACCGGTTTACCGCAAGCTTGGGCTTCCAGCACGGAGAGGCCATACGTATCTGCATAGCTGGGCAGGAGCCCAACGTCAGCTTGCTTCAACAACTCCAGCACTTCAGCGTTAGGCAGCTGCGGGTACCATTCAATCCAATCCGCATTTTCCGAAAGCTTCTGCTTTGCCCAAGCCGCATCTGCTTCAGTTTCATGCGCAGCGTAAGGCTCCAAGCGCAGCGCACTCACGATGATAAGCCTTAGCGGTAAACCTTCCTGACGGACTAATTTTTCGAAGGTTTGTAAAATCTCCCGACCGCCTTTGCGGAAGAAAGCCGCACCTACGAGCATAAAGCGCAAAGGCTCATTGTGATAATCTCGGGGTTCGACCGCTTCTACAAGCGGCTCCTGGGGAGGATGCAGTACTTGCATTTTATCCAAAATCGCTTGCGTATATTCTGTGGGGAAATCCGCCAATAAATCCCGTTCCATGCGTGCCGAAGCCTGAGACCAAGCCAAAATACGCAAGCAAGCCTTGCCAGCTAAAGCCTCTAGCCCACGCCGGGTGTGGTCGTCCAGGCGCAGTTCGGGTTTCTCCTTGCCCTGGTGGCGGGTCACAAGATGGCTGAAGCGCGGCAGGATCGTCTCGAACGATGAAACCCAAGGCGTGCGTCCGTAGCTAATCCCATTAGAAAAATGCAGCACGTCTACACGGTTCAAATCAAAATCTTCGAATTGATTATTGAGGTTAAACGTGTTGATGAGGGGCTTGCCCACCACCCGATTAACTTTTAACGCCAGCCAACGCTGAAAACTATACCAATCGCGAACTGGAACGTACTCAGCCTCTGGAAGCTTGCCTACAATCAGCCTTTTGTTCGTGTAAAAGTCCATGCGGTAAGCCAGAACACCGATCTTCATTGGTCTGGCTTGTCTCTGCTCATCACTTATTGATGTCATTGTTTCCTCAGAATTATGCTAACTCAGCAGCAGGCTGAGGTTTCCAGAAAATAAACATAACGGCTGCAATCAATGCCAGCGCACTGCCGAAGAAAAATGGCGCTGAGGGACCAAACCCTTGCCATCCACCCACACCGCTCCATAGCAAGCCCGCAATCAGCGAAGCTGGAAAGTCCAAAATACCTAAGATGGCGTTATAGGTTCCATAGGCTGTGCCCCGCAACTCCACCGGAACCAGGTCTGCAACCATAGCTTTAGCGGTGCCATAAGTCAGACCATAATAAAAGCCATAGAGCACATAAAGGACACCCACATGCACAGCAGTCTGTGCCAAACCAAAGCCAAGATAAATCAGCGCATAGACGATCCAGCCGCCAATGATGACTTTACGTCTGCCAAGCCGATCCGAAAGGTTGCCAGCCGGCGCGGAAACAGCAGAATAAATGAAATTGAACACTGCTAACATGAGCAAAATCTGCAAAATCGTCATACCACGGTCTTCCGCACGTAGGACTAAGAAGGCATCCGAGGAGTTACCCAAATCGAAAATACCCACAATAATCATAAACGTGATGAAGTTTTTACCCAGCCCCTTGAATGTAATCCGGGTTTTTTGTGCTTCTCCACTTGGTTTGACTTCTTTTGCGCCGAATGCCAAAACCAGCACAGCTAAAAATGCCGGGATCATGCTAATCAGCACAATTGTTCGGAAGGTTTGTTCCTTGAGCGCAGCGCTGCCGGCTTGCATTCGCCAAACTACAAAAGCAGCGATTAGCAGCCCAAGCATTGCTCCAGCAGTATCAGCCGCACGATGCAAGCCAAAAGCTAACCCGCGATGCTCTTCTTTGACATCATCGGCTAAAAGGGCATCCCGAGGCGCTGTGCGGATGCCTTTACCCACGCGATCTGCCCAGCGAATAGCAGCCACAGCTTCCCAGGTACTCGCCAGGTAAAAGAAGGGTTTGGCAATCGCTGAAAGGGCATACCCTGCAACGGTAAGTGCTTTGCGACTTTTGAGTTTGTCGGAAAGCCAGCCAGAGAATACTTTAAGCACACTGGAGGTTGCTTCGGCAATACCTTCGATTAGACCAATAATATTGGTTTTTACCCCTAAAACAGAAGAAAGAAACAGAGGCAAGATGTTGATCACCATCTCGCTGGAGACATCCATAAGAAAGCTGGTGGCACTGACCACCCATAAGTTGCGCGGTAATTCCTTTAGAGCGTTTTCACCTTTTTGGGCCATAGTTTTCCTCCACAGAAGAGAGTATCAAGCGCAAATATGAGCAGATTATAACCCTAGCGCAAACGCATTCTCAAGATTGCGCGTATAAGATAACCGCCAAGCGGATGGTAACTTGGCAGTCAGTCAATTTTGCGATTAATTAATAAGAATGAGGGCAAAGCCCTACCCAAAGCGGCCGGTAATGTAATCCTCTGTGCGCTTGTCTTTGGGGTTGGTGAAAATAACCTGCGTACGGTCATACTCGACTAATCTGCCAGTGCGCGTTTCATCGGTGTAGAAAAAAGCCGTATAGTCCGAGACACGGCCAGCTTGCTGCATGTTATGGGTCACAATCACAATTGTATAGTTCTCCACGAGCATGCGTATCAGGTCCTCAATCCGCAAGGTGGCAATCGGATCCAGGGAAGCTGCTGGTTCATCCATAAGGATCACGCTCGGCTCGACGGCTAATGCCCGCGCAATGCACAGACGTTGTTGCTGCCCGCCGGAGAGTGCCAATCCTGATTTGTTGAGGTTGTCCTTGACTTCATCCCATAGCGCAGCACCTCGCAGGCTGCGTTCTACGATTTCATCGAGTTTCTTATGGTCTTTCAAGCCATTGACGCGCGGTCCATAAGCCACGTTATCGTAAATCGACTTGGGGAAGGGGTTAGGCTTCTGAAATACCATGCCAACGCGTTGGCGCAGGCTGACTGGGTCCATCTTAAAAATATCTTCACCATCGAGCAAGATTTCCCCTTCGGTGGTGACGCCAGGGATCAGGTCGTTCATCCGATTGAATGAGCGTAAAAAGGTGCTTTTCCCGCATCCAGAAGGACCAATGAGGGCGGTCACCTGCTTTTCTGGGATTTTTATGCTGATATCTTCAATGGCACGGAAATTCCCATAATTCAGGCTGTAATGTATAGTTTCAATTTTAATTGAGTTCATTGATTCTCACGCAATCCAGCAGTTAATTTACTGGAAACAAAGTCAATAATCAAGTTGATGAGGATGATGGTAATAATGAGGACAGCACCAGTTGCCATTGCCTTATCGAAAGCGTTGGTGTCCATGGCTAAGTAGTACAGGTGCAGAGCCAAGGTGCGCCCGCTAGAAAAGATGCTTGTGGGCATGCGCGCACTACCGCCTAAAGTTACATAAAATACGGCTGTCTCGCTAATAACCCGAGCGACACTCAAGATAATGCCCGTGATAATACCGGGGATAGCTGCTGGTAAAACCACTTGGTAAATCGTCTGCCACTTCGTGGCGCCTAAGGCTAAACTTGCCTCTCGATAACTCATCGGAACAGTGAGCAAAGATTCTTCGGTGGTGCGGATAATGGTTGGCAACACTAAGCAAGCCCCCGCTAAGCCAGCAGAAAGCAAAGAAAACCCAAAATGCAAGACGGAAACAAACAAGGCAAACCCAAAGAGACCAAAAATAATCGAGGGGATGCCGGCTAAGGTTTCCACCCCAAAATGCACCAGACCTATCAAGCTTCGCAAGAATTTTGAGCCAACGCTTGTTTCTCCAGCGTATTCCGTGAGGAAAATCGCTGCCCCAATTCCTAAAGGCGTTGCAATCACGATGGTTAGTCCAATCAGATAGACGGTGCTCACAATCGTGGTTGAAATACCACCCTCGCCAGAAAGCCCCCGCGAGGTGCCGTAGTAAGGAATTCCCAAGTAACTTCGCGGATTCCGTTGGTGATTACGTAACCCACAACCACAAGCAGAATCAACATCACCAGTGCGCCCCCTACCCACAGCGCTCCAAAAGCGAATTTTTGGCTCAAGTGCCGCTGCTTTAAGTTAGAGCGGTTTGGCTGCTTTTGGGCGGCAGATTGCACTGCGGATGAAGCTTTCAACTCTGCATGATTCATGAGCAGCTCAACTTCTCTTCACCGTTGCGCAAAATTAGATGCGCACTCGCATTAATGATCATGATGAGGATAAAAAGCACCACGCCCGTAGCAAAGAGCATACTTTCATGCAGACCGGTGGCATAATTGATTTCAACGGCAATATTCCCGGTGAGCGTTCGCGCTTGCCGTAAGAAAATCGTAAGGGGATTATCGGTAAGAGGTGTGGGCATAATGACTGAGTTCCCAATCACCATAATCATTGCCATCGTTTCGCCGATCGCACGTCCAACACCCAAGATGAGGGCAGCTATGATGCCTGACTTCGCCGCGGGGATCATCACGTGGATGATGGTTTGCCAATGCGTTGCGCCTAATGCCAATGAGGCTTCCTTATAAGAGCGCGGTACCGCCCGTAAAGCATCCTCCGTCACGCTGGTTATCGTCGGCAGAATCATAACCGCCAGCACAATGGCAGCTGAGAGCAACCCATAGCCAGAGTTTCCTGGCACGGGGATACGACGGACGATCGGCACAAGCACAACCATCCCGAACAAACCATAAACTACAGAAGGGATCCCGGCTAAGAGTTGGATAGCGGAGCGAAAAACATTTTGCACTGCTCGTGGGGCAACTTCTGCTAAGAAAATTGCAGCACCCAGAGCTAATGGTACACCCATGACAATCGCCATGAAAGTTACCATGACAGAACCGACAATCATGGCGAGAATGCCATATTGCCCATTCGTAGGCCGCCAAGTTGTTTCCAGCAAAATATTCTTCAAGCCAATTTGTTGAAAAGCAGGCAGGCTAGATTGAAAGATAAAGAAAAAGATGAGAAAAACAATAATAATAGAAACGATTGCAGAGAAAAAAAGTAAATACTTTATCCCTTTATCAACACGATACCTTCTCTGCATTCCGGCTCCCGGCTTTCGGACACTATTTTATCAGAATTTTGGCGTCCCCTTTGGGAAGAGGACGCCAAATCAAACACTCAGATGAGCGGCTAAACTTTCAAAGCTTACTTTACAGGAATGTAGCCTTCTGCGCGGACAATAGCCTGACCTTCTGGTCCGAGAACGAAATCTAAGAAGGCTTTCACTACGCCCTGTGGCTCACCGTTCGTCAGCATATTGAGCGGACGAACTACTGGGTATGTGCCGTTGGATGCATTTTCTTCTGTAGCTTCAACGCCATCCAAAGGCAGGACTTTGACACTCTCGTCCAAATAGCCAAACGAGAGATAAGCAATTGAATTGGGTGTGTTGGCAACCGTTGTGCGTAAAGCACCGTTAGATTGTTGTAAAATCGCGTTTTCAGTAATCAGCGCTTCTCCCATCACCATTTCTTGGAAAGCATCTCGCGTTCCAGAGCCTTCCTCACGGGAAGCAACAATGATCGCTGCATCCGCCCCGCCAACTTCATTCCAGTTGGTGATCTTACCTGAAAAAATATCGCGTACCTGTTCAACGGTCAAACCACTTACCGCTGTATCGGGATGCACCACGATGGCAATACCATCTCGGGCAATCACATGCACCTTAAGATTTGGAAATTCGGCGAGTTCTTCTGGTTTAATTTCGCGAGAAGCGTTACCGATATCAGCAGTGCCTTGAGCAGCAGCTTTCACACCTACACTGGAGCCTCCACCGGTTACTTCAATTTCGACATCGGGGTTCTTTGCCATGAAATCTTCGGCCAATTTTTCTGCCAAAGGCTGAACCGTTGTTGACCCTGTAATGCTGATGCTGCCAGAAAGACCAGCTGCCACGTCCTCTCCATCAGTTGGGGCTGGGGAAGCTGTTGGACTCGCGCATGCCGCGAGCAAAAGACTTGCAATCAAAGCTAAACCTAAAACGAAACGACGCATATTCATCTTTCTCCTTCTCATAGTTTTATTTTTATATGCTCATAAATGTTAACAAGCGATGCTTAAAAGGCCTTTATAACAATGTTAAATCCTGGTGATAGGCTTGTTTAATTTCAAATTTTAATGGTTATTTGTTTATGGAATTACAAGAACCTACGATATGGTTTTATCCTCGACTTTATAAACCAGTGTGAGTTTGCCTCTCATGTTAGAATCAGGCATCATGCAAGCGAAAATTCGTGGGCGTTTTCTTCGGTTGGCTGGGTTGTCCCTAGTGTTAATCCTACTGATTAGCGCCTGTGCAGGTCCTAAGCATCTTCCTCTAATCACTCCTGCCGCACTGCCAGAATTTACCGCCTCACCCAACCCTATCCAACGGCAGACTATGGCAGCAGCCAACGCTACCCCCACACCTGTTCCCTCATCAACCCCTTGGCCGGTCGCAACTGCAACACCATCATCCATTCTTATCAAGGACTTAGCTGCAGAGGGTCTCAATCCGCTTACTGGGCTGCCAGTGGATGACCAAACCCTGTTACAACAGCGCCCTGTGCTGGTGAAGATTGCCAACTGGCCGCAAGGCTTGCGCCCCGCCGCCGGCTTGAACCAAGCTGACCTCGTGTTTGAGTACTACATCGGCGCTCAGGCGAACCACTTCCTAGCTGTCTACTACGGACAAGATAGCGAGCAGGTCGGTCCGCTTGCGCCAGCGCGCATGGTGGATGCGCGCCTGAGCGCGCATTACCAAGGCATTTTAGCTTACGCCAGCGCTGATAACACGGTTGAGAAGGTGCTGAGCGAAGTGCTGCCCGGGCGAGCCTTCCTGCGCGGATTTACCCCTTGCCCAGCCATGTGCAACCTCACGGATGCTGGCGGCGAAAACACTTACGTCAACACCAGTGCTGTGCGGGAGCTTTATCGAGCAGAAAATCCCGAAAGTGACATTGTCAATCTCTCAGGGTTAAATTTTGCAAGCCGTTTATCCCAATGGGATGCCGAGGCACAGCAGCTCAGTTACCTGTATGCGGATTTTTCGGTGATGCAGTGGGATTATGACCCCCAAAGCGGTCAATATCAGCTCTCGCAGGATTATGCCGCTCCCGATGGCAGCATTAGCATCGCGCCTTCATACGACCGGGTGGATGGCACACCCATTGCCTTCGATAATATTATCGTTCTATTTGCCAGCTACATCGAATATGGCACGTCGCTGTACGATATCGACTTCCGCGAGGGCGACCCGCACCAGCCGGCGCTAGTTTTACGGGATGGAAAGTTGCTTTATGGCACCTGGATGACTCCTGATCCCTTTACTCCCATCCAACTCACGGACGCTTCCGGGCAGCCACTGGCGCTCAAGCCTGGCAGCAGCTGGATAGTCTTTGCCGGCACCAAAAGCTCCACAAGCGAAGTGGAACCCGGTATCTGGGAGATCACCTTTTCACTAAATTAGTCTGTTTTAAGCTGTCTCTGGCAATTGCGGCGCAGCAAAGCGCATTGCGCGCAAACCGTTTAGCGTCACCAGCAGGGTAATGCCAATATCCGCAAGTACTGCCATCCAAAGCGGCGTCAGCCCGAGCAGGGCAAACACAGCCACGCTGAACTTCACGCCTAAGCTGATGATCACATTTTGGCGGATGAGCTTATTGGTGTAGCGGGAGAGATCTACCGCAAAGGGCAGCTTGCGCAAGTCGTCGTTCATCAGCACCACATCAGCTGTCTCCAGCACATGCGCATTGCCAGCTCCACCCATGCCAATGCCCACATCAGCGCTGGCTAAAGCCGGGCTGTCATTGCTGCCGTCGCCAATCATACAGGCTGGGCCAATTTTCTCGCGCAGCTCAGCCAGCAGCTGCCACTTTTCATCGGGCAGCAAGCCGGCATGGACTTCATCCAAATCGATTTCCTCGGATATGCGCTCGGCTACCTCAGGGTTATCTCCGGTAAGCATCACCGTATAGAAGCCACGGTCTTTGAGTGCCCGAATAACTTGCGGTGCTTCCGGGCGGAGTGTATCCTGCGCACCCATAAAGCCGCGCACACGCTCCCCATCACACACCAACATAGTAGACTGTCCATTGTTCTCTGCTGCGATAGTCTCCTTGAGGAGCTGCGAAGGGATTTTGTGCTCGGCTTCGAAAAGCTTGCGGCTGCCAACGGTAGCCAGCTTGCCATTCACATAACCCAATTGCCCTTCCCCACCGCGTGCCATTATGGCTTCCGCCGGTGCATAGCGATCAAGAACATGGCGCTTCTGGGCTTCTTCCATCACTGCTTGTCCCAATGGATGATTGCTATAGCGCTCCACAGAGCTAGCGAGAGCGACCAAGTCGTTGCAAGGTTCGCATTCAGGTGTGCCAAGGCAATCCACCGCCTTGACTGTGGTAATGACTGGCTTACCAACGGTGAGTGTTCCGGTCTTATCAAATGCAATCAACTTCGCCTGGCTGAGGTTCTCCAAGTAAACCCCACCTTTAAAGATCACGCCTTCACGGGCAGCGCGCGTGAGCCCACTAATCATGGTAATCGGCGTGCTGATCACCAAAGCGCACGGGCAGCCAATCATCAAGAGGGAAAGCGCCCGATGTAGCCAGCCATAAGAGGCTGCCGTATTCATCAGGGGCTGGGCGAAAAACAGCGGAGGTACAACCGCCACGAGCAAAGCGACCAGCACAACAATTGGTGTATACACGCTGGCGAAACGGTCAATAAATTTCTCCTGTTTGGCTTTTACGGATTGCGCTTCGGTCACCAAGTTGATGATGCGCTGGATGGTCGTATCCTCAGCCCGTGCCGTTACGCGCACTTTGAGAACTCCTTGTCCGTTGATCGTGCCGGAGAGCACCGTATCGCCTTCCTTTTTAGAGATGAGGCGGCTCTCACCAGTCACTGGTGCTTGATTAACTTCACTGCTGCCTTCCAAGATCACGCCATCCATGGGGAAGCGCTCCCCCGCTTTAACCAATATCGTATCGCCAATTTGCAGTGTTTCGATGGGCACCATCTCTTCGCTTTGTTCGGTGAGTTTTAGTGCTTGGTGTGGTGCCAGATCGGCAAAGGCGGAAAGAACGGCGCGAGCATGGTCATTCGTGTATTCTTCCATTGCCTCAGAAATATTAAAGAGCACGAGCATAATTAAGGCTTCTTGGGTTTCGTTAATCAACACCGCACCGATAACAGCCAGCGCCATGAGAAGGTTGATTGTAATTTTGCGCTCAAGCAATAAGCTCTGTACGCCGCGGCGCATCATTGGGAAGCCAGCAGCAACCAACAAAACGAGTTGAATGCCAATGCGGATACTATTTGCTATTCCTCGCTCTTCCAGCAGCAAAGAGAGTGCCAGCAAGATCAACCCCGGCAGAGTCATGCGCAGCTCCTGGCTGTTCCATAAGGTCTCCAAAAAGCCTGTAAAACTCAAGCTTGTTTCAGGCGCCTCCTGCGAAGGTTCCGCGAGCTCAAAGCCCAAACGGTAGAGATGCGCAGAGATCACATCTGGGGTCACCTCCCCAGAGACGTGCAAAGTTCCCCGAGTAAAATCCAGCTTAACTTCTTTGACTTCTGGTAATTTTTCCAGGTCAACTTTGATCACACTGGCGCAATCGGCACAGTCCAAACCTTTAACATGGTAAATCTGCGTCTGCATTAGCGTTCCTCCACCACTGATTCCAAGTGCTTGCCATGAGCATAAGCTTGCATGAAGAGATCCTCGATATGCTCATCATCAATGCGGTAGAAAATCTGCTGACCTTCACGCCGCGCGGAAACAAAACGGAGATGCCGCAATAGCTGCAGCTGATGCGAAACGGCGCTCTGACTAATCTGCACACGCTCTGCCAATTCAGAGACACACGCTTCTCCTTGCAGGAGCACAGCTAAAATCTTCAAGCGGGTTGGGTCAGCCAAGCCTTTAAATGTGGTTGCCATGCGTTGAGCATCTTTTACCGAGAGCTCTATCTCTAATTCATCTTTGACCATCATCATCTCAATACCTTTATTTGAATATATGAGCAATAGTTCATATTATAATCTCCGGAAAAGAAAAGTCAAGAGAAAATATCAAATTGAATTTACTTTTGGATGAAGAAGCCCAATTTGAGTGTGGATTTCTTATCGGGAGGCAATATAACGTAGCAAAGCCGCCGTCAGGCGGGCATCATCAATGGCATGGTGTGAGTTGCCCAGCTCCAGCTGGCACACGTACCCGGCATACTCTAACTTATGGGACTTAAAGCCGTTATAGCGCGGGTTCCACTCCCCATAATACGCCGCGAACAATTTCATCATACAAAAGGCTTGCTCGTCTTCCAACGTCCAGGGAATGTTATGCACCTGATTGGACTGCTTGAGCAGGCGCATATCGAACTCGGCGTTATAGATGCCAATGGCGCGTTGGCGCAGGATGGGTTCGATCTCCTGCCAAACTACCGGCCAGGGGTCTGCTGTGGCGACCATTTCGTCCGTAATCTCATTCACTGCACTGGAGTCGGGCGGGATAGGTCTGCCAGGGTTAACCAGCTTATCGTAGAGTGTGTTACCCTCCCGGTCAACAATCCCCACTTCGATAATGACATCATTCTGACCGGTTCCTGTCGTTTCCGTATCCAAAAACAGCGGGTCCAGCGCCAGTACCTGGCGGGCGCGCTCGATAACTTTAGGGTCAGCAATTGGATATGGCATGGTAAATCTCCAGAGTGAGTTTGGCTAAATATACCATTTTCTAATGCGTTGATTGGCACTTGTGGCAGTTTGTCATGGCTAATTAGAATTGTCCTAATGCTGGCAATTTAGAGATGTCCTGTTCAATGAATAAATTCGCCAGTATGGTTTTTTTGGAAATTTAACCTTCATCCTCTTCTTGTCAATCATGTTGCATGAGGAGGCTGAAAAACGCTCGTCTATGGATTACCTCCTGCCTCTCAATGTTCATAATCTCAGGATACCCTCACCCTGCCCTCTCCCAGCTCCGAGTCACGCCTGTTTCGGCATCAATCTGCTGGGAGAGGGAGGTTCTTTTGCAGGTGGGGGCGGCCGACCGCCCCCACCTGCAAGCATTTTTCCCCTCACCAGCGTCGGGCTGTCAGGTTTAATCTGAAACCTACCGCTGGGGAGGGGAATTAAAGGGGTGGGGATAGCAAACATGTCTTGAGATCGTTCTAAACTAAGCGATTCAAAGACTGATAATCAGGGCATTCTTAACGCTCTTTTTTGGGCTTACTCCTTACTTGTTTTTTTGATTACGCAGTACACTTTGTTTATCCATTTCATAGCTCCTAATCCTGATTAGGACATTATCACTTTGCCCTTACAGGCACTTGTGGCAGCTCTTGGCTGGCGTCATTCGGTGTTAAAATTCTCCCCAATGAGAAAATCACGCTTGCAGCCTTACCGTCATTTCGCCAAGCATTATCATGCCGGCAACTACATCCAATTCAGCCACTGGATCAGCCAGGAGGTCTTCCCACACCTGCTCACGATGCTGAACTTTTCACCCCATTCGCTATTGGACTTAGCCTGCGGGAGTGGAGTCTTCGCCGTTTCTGCTGCCCAGCAAGGGCTCGCCGTCACCGGCTTGGATGTTTCTGCAGACATGCTTGCCATTAGCCAAGCGTTAGCGCGCGAAGCCAACGTGCAGGTTTCCTGGGTGCAAGCTGATATGAGCAGCTTTTCTTTGCCAGCGCATTTTGATTGCATCACCTGCTTTTTTGACAGCCTCAATTATCTGCTGAAAGTGGAAGACCTTTCCCACACTTTTCAAGCCGCTTATGCGCACCTCAACCCCGGGGGCTATTTCATCTTCGATATGAATACCATCTATGGGCTGGCAGTCGTATGGCAGCGCTTCCCTTTAACCTCGCTCAAGATCAGCCAAATTATATGGAATTCACCGAGGTTTCATATGATTACGAGTTGGAAATTGCCAACATGCGCGTGATTATGTTCGAGCGGGGCGAAAAGCGCACTTGGGTGAAGCACGAGGAATTGCATCAGGAGCGCGGCTACCACATCGAAGACGTGCTATTGCTTTTGAGCCGGGCTGGCTTTGAACTGAAACATCTCTTCGGGCATCCAATCCAAGAGACGCCCCTGATGGAAAACTCCGGGCGTATGTGGGTGATCGTCCAGAAGCCGGCTTAGGTACCCTGCTCCAGCTGCTCGCGTGCCTGCTGCCAGATTGAGTCGAACATAGCAGCGCTCAGCCGGCCAGTTTGCGTGTTCTGACGGCTGGGATGATAAGAACATAACAGCCATGGCATCCCATCCCCAAGGCTTATAAAAAGCGCCATGCCCAAAGGTTAGTTCTTTTTTATTGACGCCCGAAAAAGCTGGCAATTTTAAAACCCCATCAAACGCTACCCGGCCAAGCACCACGATACCACGTAAGTGAGGCAGGCACGCCATCTCTTCCGCTAACCAAGGCAGGCAATTGCGCATCTCCTCGGGTGTGGGCTTATTTTTGGGGGGAACGCACCGGCAAACTGCGCTGATAAATACATCCCGCAATCGAAAACTTTCTTCGCGGGCATCAGGTGCATTGGCAAAGCCAGCTCGGTAAAGCGCTGGGTAGAGGAAGTCCCCAGAAGCATCGCCGGTAAACATTTGCCCGGTACGGTTGGAGCCATGCGCCCCAGGGGCAAGCCCGACCACAAGCAAGCGCGCTGTAGGGTCGCCAAACCCAGGCACTGGTTTGCCCCAATACTCCCTATCTTGGTAAGCTTTGCGCTTGACCGCCGCCACTTGCTCACGCCACGCCACCAGGCGCGGGCATTTGCGGCAAAGTATTAATTGGGATTCTAAATCTTGCAACGCAGGGTAATTGCTTAGGGATTGAGTTGATTCCACAGCAGCAATTATAGCCAATGAATTAGGGTTGTTGAGGAAAATAAAGCGGCTGCCCGAAAATGAGCAGCCGCCTTGAGGTTTTTACGAAAAAATTAATGCGCAGCTAAAGCAGACCAGCCTGCAAATTCTGCCGTTTCATCCAGTTCAGCTTCGATGCGCAACAGCTGGTTATACTTTGCCACGCGGTCAGAGCGCGCGGGGGCACCGGTTTTGATTTGGCCCATATTCATTGCCACAGCCAAGTCCGCAATTGTGGCATCTTCAGTTTCGCCAGAACGATGCGAGCAGACCGCCCGCCAGCCATGGGTTTGCACCATCGTTACTGCCTGCATGGTCTCGGTGAGTGTGCCAATCTGGTTAAGCTTGACCAGCAGGGCATTGCAAGCCTTTTCTTCGATGGCACGTGCCACACGTTTCGGGTTGGTCACGAGTAAGTCATCGCCCACAATCTGGAGACGATTCCCCACCTTCGCTGTGAAGTTCTTCCAACCATCCCAATCATCCTGAGCAAAGCCATCTTCGAGCGAGACAATCGGGTACTTGTTTACCCAATCCAACCAGAAGTCAACCATTTGGTCACTGGTAAGCATCTTGCCTTCCTTGCGCAGGTTATAGAGCCGAGTTTCTTCATCGAATAGCTCTGAGGCTGCAGGGTCTAACGCGATGCAAACTTCTTCGCCGGGTTTCAGACCAGCTTTGGTGATGGCTTCAAGGATCAACTCTATCGCTTCCTCATTTGCCTTGAGTGCTGGCGCAAAACCGCCCTCATCTCCAACCAGCGTGGTATAGCCCTTTGATTTGAGCACGCCCTTGAGGGCTTGATAAATCTCAGAGCCCCAGCGGAGGGCTTCGGCGAAAGTGGGTGCGCCTAAAGGCATCGCCATAAATTCCTGAAAATCAGTTGATTGCCAGTTGGTATGTGTGCCACCGTTGAGAATGTTCATCATTGGGACGGGTAAAACATGCGCGTATACCCCGCCCAAATAACGGTAAAGCGGCAGGTCAAGCGAAGCAGCTGCAGCCTTGGCAACTGCCAAGCTTGTGCCTAAGATGGCATTGGCGCCAAGTGCAGATTTATTGGGGGTACCATCAAGATCAAGCAGCAACATATCGATAGCTTTTTGTTCCGTGGCATCCCATCCGATGAGTTCATCAGCGATCTCATCGTTGACATGCTCGACCGCATCCAAAACGCCTTTCCCGCCATAGCGCTTCTTGTCGCCATCGCGCAGCTCTAAAGCCTCATGCACACCGGTGGAAGCACCCGAAGGGACAATTGCTCTTCCATGGCTACCATCAGCTAAAACGACATCCACTTCAACGGTGGGGTTGCCACGTGAATCCAATACTTCCATGGCAGTGATAAATTCAATTGTAGAAAACATGGTTTTATTCCTTTCTTTATCTCTTTGTAAAATCAAGCTTAAGTATAATCTAATCTTCCTTGCCTGAAAGATTTTCGGGCAGTCGCACTGCAACGGATAATTTCCGGCGCTGGCAGACAGCTTCAATGAAGCCGCTAAAGAGTGGATGCGGTGAGGTTGGCCGGGAGAGAAACTCTGGATGAAATTGGCAGCCAATCATGAATGGATGATCTCGTATCTCCGCCATCTCAACCAGGATGCCATCGGGAGAAAGCCCGGACATAATTAACCCATGCTCTTCTAAAGCTTGCCGGTAGGCGTTGTTGACTTCATAGCGATGACGGTGGCGCTCCTCAACTCTCTCTGTTTGGTACAAACGCGCTGCCAAAGTTCCCAATTGGATCACACACGGGTAAAGCCCCAAACGCATCGTTCCGCCTTTATCTTCCAATCCTCGCTGTTCTGCCATTAGGTCAATAACCGGATGGCGTGTGCGTTGGTCAAATTCGGGTGAGTTGGCATCTTCTATTCCCAGCACATTGCGTGCATATTCAATCACCATCACTTGCATGCCCAAGCACAATCCCAAGTAGGGCATCTGATGCTCACGGGCATATTTGGCTGCGATAATCTTGCCTTCCACCCCACGGGATCCAAATCCACCTGGAACAACAATGCCATCAACTTGCTCCAAGCGCTCCAACCCAATGCCTTTTTCTAAGTCAGTTGCCGAAATCCATTCGATTTCTACATCCACACCGGCATACAGGGCAGCATGCCGTAAGGCTTCACGTACACTGATATACGCATCGTGCAGCTCCACATACTTCCCCACCAGACCAATACGCACTTTAGGTTTTTCCCGCTCGAGTTCGTTCACCATCCAACGCCATGCCTCTAAATCGGGCGCTTGTTTCGGAGCCAAATCCAAGCGGCTGAGTAAAATTTCGGCTACATGCATATCTTCTAAAATCAGTGGAATTTGATACAGCAAGTTCGAAGTCACTAAGGGGATGACGGCTTCTCTCGGAACATCACAAAATTGGGCGATTTTAGTGCACAATTCCATTTCCACCGGGTAATCACTGCGGGCGATAATCATATCGGGAAAGATGCCTATGGAGCGCAATTCGCGCACAGAGTGCTGCGTTGGTTTAGTTTTAAGTTCACCGGTTGCCTTCAGATAGGGAAGCCAGGTGAGATGCACAAAAGCGGTATTGTTGCGCCCAAGCTCGTTGCGCATTTCGCGAATTGCCTCCAGAAACGGTTGACCTTCAATGTCACCAACGGTTCCGCCCACCTCCACAAGTGCAATTTCTGCGTTAGTAGACTTACCCACCAGAGCGATGCGCCGCTTGATCTCGTTGGTAATATGCGGGATAACCTGAATCGTACCGCCTAAATAATCCCCGCGTCTTTCACGGTCAAGCACCTCTTGATAGACCTGCCCAGTCGTAACGGTGCTGTTCTTGTTCAGGCGTAAGTCGCACATGCGCTCATAGTGACCTAAGTCCAGGTCGGTTTCTGAGCCATCATCCAGCACAAAAACTTCGCCGTGTTGGTAAGGGCTCAGCGTGCCTGGGTCAACATTGAGGTAAGGATCCAGCTTTTGGATGGTAATCGTGAAGCCCCGGGCTTTGAGCAGGCGGCCAATCGCAGCTGCAGTAACACCTTTACCAACAGACGAAAGCACACCACCTGTAAAAAAGACCACTTTAGTTGTCATTGGTTCCTCCATGTTTACTCGTCCGGTAATTAAAAGCTTCGGGGAGGGTTTTTATCAGACCCTCCCCGGATGATTTTAGTTAGCTGTATGCAAATCCTGTTTGGTATGCATATTATTCTTGCTCACCTTTTGCTTTCAAAGTGCGTTCATAGATTTCATCGGCTTCAGTTTCCGTAATCATCTTAGCGCGCTTGATCCGATTGGTGATTTCGGGCTTACGTTTCTCCGCCCGGTCCATTGCTTTGCGCATGGCGATTTCCATGTAGGTTGGATCTGGAAGTTCAGTTTCTTCTTCTTCAACAACCTCCTTCTTCGCTTTACCTTTCCGAGCGGTTTTCTTAGGAGGTGCTTCGACTTCAGGCTCATCTTGCAGCGCTTTCATGCTCAGCTTGATTTGCTTCTTACGTTTATCCACTTCGAGCACTTTTACATCGACCTCGTCGCCAACTTTGACGACTTCTGAGGGTACACGCACATAGTTGTGTGAAAGCTCACTGACATGCACCAAGCCGGGACGCTCTGCGCCAATCTCGACAAAGGCGCCAAAGTTTTCCACGCGCACAACTTTTCCGTGAAGTGCCATATCAGGTTTGATTTCTCGCCATTCCAGCCCTAAGGGTTCTCTCATGGTCAATTCCACCCGATCTTTGAGGATGCGTTTGACCCATACGGTAAGAGTATCGCCAACCTTCAGCACATCTTCGAGGTTGATGACCGCTGCATTAGGATTACCGCTATCGACAACTTGGGAGATGTGGAGAAAACCTGGCAAGTTTTCGCCAATATCAACAATGGCACCTTGCAAAGAGGTTTTCATGACCTTACCTTCATATTTTTGCTTAGGTTTCAGCTTTGGTTCGTTTGTAGAGGGCGTTTCGATAGGGTTATCCATTCCAGTTCTCCCAGGAGAATAATTTCACGATTTGCCAGTATACTCCACGACCCACCGGTTTGTCAAACAAGCGTTGTGCGGTTACTGTTTCAAAAGTTCATAGATTAGAAGGATGCAAAAAAATGAGAGTTCCTTGCTCTCATCAATTTCTTGAGTGAGCAGCCCACCTGTGAGGTACCGATTGATTAACTTAACCGCAATTCTCCACCATTGCATTTATGATAACTAATTTTCAGAATGAGTAACTTACCTTAGCTCTCATGATAGAATTTCACCATGAATACGCGCATCGTCTTCATGGGCTCTCCTGATTTTGCACTCCCCACGCTCCAAGCCTTGTATGAGCACTACCAGGTCGTGGGCGTGGTTACCCAACCCGACCGTCCCGCCGGGCGCGGACGCCAACCACAAGCCTCACCGGTCAAGCAGGCAGCCCAAGCACTGGGCTTGGAGGTTTACCAGCCCGTTTCCTTGCGCAAACCGGAGGTGCTGGCACAGCTCTCAGCTTGGGCTCCAGATCTGATTGTCGTAGCAGCTTTTGGTCAAATTCTGCCCAAAGCTGTGCTGGACTTACCTCCCAAGGGCTGTCTGAATGTGCATGCCTCGCTGTTGCCGCGCTGGCGGGGCGCTTCTCCCATTCAAGCTGCTATCGCCGCCGGAGATGACCATAGCGGTGTAACGATTATGCTCATGGATGAGGGCCTGGATACCGGACCAATTCTTTCTCAGCGCTCTGTGCCCCTCCCTTTCGGGATCACAGGCAGCCAGCTTTCAAAGCAATTAGCGGAACTGGGTGCACGCACGCTGATTGAGATCCTCCCCTCTTACTTGGATGGCATGGTCGCTCCATTGCCCCAGAATGAAAATGAAGCCACGTACGCCCCCATGCTAAAAAAATCCGACGGCTTACTGGACTTCAATCGGACCGCGCTGGAGCTAACCCGAAAAGTGAATGCCTATCAGCCTTGGCCAGGTACCTATTTCAACTTCAACAGCCGGCAGCTCAAAGTGCTGGCGGCGCACCCGCACGATACCTTTGATAGCTCCATAGGCGCGCATTATATCGTTAATGAAAGCCCAGCGGTAGGCACAGCCCAAGGCTTGCTGGTGCTCGACCGTGTTCAACCAGAAGGCAAAAAACCCATGAGCGGCGCTGACTTCCTCCGCGGTCAACCCAATTGGCTTTGAGAGATTAATTTGCCCGATTTATTCATCATCCGGGAAGAAATCTCTTGTTCCCGCCGGTCTCCTGAGTGCGGAGCCTACCCGTAGGGTACCGAGCGAGGAATTTGACCGTAGGTCTCCTTCCTCGAGGCTTGAAGGTCACCTGCTTTGCAAAGTACTATATAGGCAGGATTCGAAACCTGGAGACCGTGCAAGATCACAAGACTTTGTGCTTATTCTTTGTCCTCAGGGAAAAAGTTCCGCCGCCATTCGTACAGCAAATTAAGCGCTTGGATGGGAGAAAGCGCATTCAAGTCAACCTTTTTAAAGGCTTCCATTAAGGGGTTATTTTCCGGGAAGAGCCGCAGTTGATCTTGGCTGCTAACCTTTTCAGGAATGGTCTTCCCAGAGGTCGCCTCTAACTGCTTAAGGATTTGGTTAGCGCGTTCAATGACCGGTCCTGGCAAGCCAGCTAATTGAGCCACGTGAATGCCATACGAGCGGTCGGCACCCCCTGGCACGATCTTATGCAAAAAAACCACCTTGCCTTCAGACTCACTCACAGCAACGTTGTAATTGCGCACACCAGGCAAAATCTCAGCCAGCTCGGTGAGTTCGTGGTAATGCGTGGCAAACAGCGTATACGGCTTGAGGCGCGGATGGCTGTGCAGGTATTCAACGATTGCCCAGGCAATTGAGAGCCCATCATAGGTGCTCGTCCCGCGCCCGATCTCATCTAAGATGAGCAAACTGCGCGGCGTGGCGTTATTAAGGATATTCGCCGTCTCAATCATCTCCACCATAAAGGTGGACTGCCCCGCATGGATGGCATCCTGGGCGCCGATGCGCGTGAAGATGCGGTCCACCAGCCCAATTTCGGCTGCATCCGCCGGCACAAAGCTGCCAATCTGAGCCATCAGCACAATCAGCACCACTTGGCGCAAAAAGGTGGATTTGCCGCTCATGTTGGGTCCAGTAATCACGCGGATGACCTCACCCTCTTCAAAAACCAAGTCGTTCGCGATGAAACGCTCGCCAGTGTTGAGCTTTTCTACCACGGGGTGCCTGCCGGCGAGAATTTTGATGCCCTTCTCCGCTTTCACAACTGGGCGCACGTAATTATTCAGGGCAGCCACATTGGCTAACGAAACGGCACAATCGAGCTCTGCTATTGCTCGTGCTGCTGCTAAAACTTCGCTGGCAGATGCGCCAAGCTGCTCACATACCGCCCGGAAAACTTTCAGCTCCACTTCGTGGATTTGCGCCTCAGCGTTCAGTACAAGCGATTCGTACTCCTTCAACTCCGGCGTGATGAAGCGTTCGGCATTGACCAAAGTTTGCTTGCGAATGTACTCTTCCGGAGCTTGATCCGCACTGCCCCGGCTAATCTCGATGTAGTACCCAAAGACCTTATTAAAGCCCACTTTGAGCGTTTTGATGCCGGTACGCTTGCGTTCTTCCTGCTCTAAATTATTGATCCACTCGCGTGCATGCTGCGAAGAAGAAAGGATGCCATCCAGCTCGCTCGAAAACCCCGGCTTAATGATGCCGGTATTGGCTAAGGTCGCCGGAGGGTCATCCGCAATCGCCGCATCGAGCAAAGCTTTTTCCTGAGCAAAGGCATGCAAATGCGCCAAGATAGGCTGCAGCGCAGGCGTTTCGCTCGGCAGCAATTCTAAAAGCTGCGGCAGGAGCGCAAAATCTTCGCGCAACGCAGCTAAATCCGGCGGACGTGCAGCCTGGCTGCTAATGCGATTAATCAAGCGCTCGAGGTCGTGAAATTGCGCCAGCAGCTCGCTCACCTGCTTGCGCAGTACACCATCTTGGAAGAAAAATTCCACCATATCCAGCCGGCTGTTAATGGCTTGCAGATTGAGCAAAGGTTTATTGACCCACTGGCGCAGCAGGCGTTTGCCCATCGGCGTACGGGTGTTGTCCAGCACACTCAGCAGGGAACCTTCCACCTTATTTTCGCGCAAGGTTTCGGTAAGCTCCAAATTGCGCCGAGTCTCCGCATCCAGCACCATAAAGTCTGCAAGACTGTAAGTCGTAAAGCCTGAGAGCGCTTTGAGCGCATCCCTGTGGGTTTCTTGCAGGTATTTGAGCAGCGCGCCAGCAGCTTGCACCGTGAGCGTATGATTGTGCAAGCCAAAGCCATCCAAGCTGCTTACCCCAAAAGCTGACTTCATCAGTTCCTCAGCTCTGCCGGGCTCGTAATACCAATTGGGAACAGGGGTCTGCGTGCCCGGTAAGCTATTGCCCATCACTTGGGCTTCAGAGTGCAAGGTCTCCGAAGGGTTGATGCGCATCAGCTCTGAGCGCATTTGTGCTTGAACGTCCTCACCCTCAATCTGCGTGCCAGCAAACTCACCTGTAGTGATATCCAAGTAGGCAATGCCAGCCTTATTCTCCTGAATATAGACGCTCGCTAAATAGTTATTCTTAGCGGAGGGAAGCAGCCCAGGCTCAACCACTGTGCCGGGTGTAACAACGCGGACAACCTCCCGTGAAAAAAGCCCCTTATCCGGCTGATCACCAACCTGCTCAGCGATGGCTACGTGATATCCATGCTCGATTAGCCTGCCCAAATAGTTTTCTGCGGCATGATAAGGGATGCCTGCCATCGGCACGCGCACGCCCTTAGCCACTGGCCGCGAAGTAAGCACAATGTCCAGCACCTGTGAGGTAATAGTGGCATCCTCATCAAAGGTTTCATAAAAATCGCCCAACCGGAAAAAGACAATCGCATTTGGATACTGTTTTTTGATTTCCAAATATTGCTGCCGTATCGGGGTGAGGTCTTTAGCCATAAGCTCAGGTCACGCGGCTAAATTTTCGCGAATGTAGGCTGGCACCTGATCCAGTGCCTGTGCCAACTTGGAAGCATCTTTTCCACCAGCTTGAGCTAAATCCGGCTTGCCCCCGCCGCCTCCGCCTACCACGGCTGCCACGCGTTTGACTAACTCTCCCGCCTTCAGCCCGCGGTTAATCAAGTCTGGGGTAACCGCCGCAATAATCAACGGCTTACCTTCTAAAGCTGATGCCAGCACCACCACGCCAGAGCTATAACGCTGGCGGAATTGATCTGCTAAACTACGCAAAGTCTCGGCATTAGCACTGGGGATAATCGCAGCCAGTACAGGCACACCTTCAACGTGCTGCACCTTGCTGAGGGCTGTGTTGAAGGCTTCTTGTGCCAACCGGGAATGCAGTTGGGTATTTTCTTTTTCTAGGTGTTCCAACTGCGTTTGTAAAGCTTGCAGCTTAGCTGGAACTTCTTGCGGGGCAGCCATGAGCATTTGTGCAGCAGTTTGCAGCGTGTTCAGGCGATCGCGGGCAAATAGATAAGCTTGCCAGCCCGTAACTGCCTCGATACGGCGGATGCCAGCAGCAACACTGCTTTCACTTGTAATCAAAAAGAGCCCGATCTCAGCGGTGTTGTGCACGTGCGTGCCGCCGCACAGTTCATAAGAGACGATGTCATCAGCTTCACCAATGCGAATGGTGCGCACCTCGGCGCCGTATTTCTCGCCAAAAAGCGCCATCGCGCCCTCATTGACAGCTTGTTCCAAGGGTTTCACTTGAATAGTCAGGTCATTTTCGGCAAAGATTTCTCGGTTGACCCTTGCTTCAATTTCCTCGAGCTGATCTTGCTTCACAGCCATTGGGTAAGTGAAATCAAAGCGCAGCCGATCCGGTGCCACCAGCGAACCCGCTTGCCGCACCTGCTCACCCAGCAACTTGCGCAGCTCGGCATGCAGTAAGTGCGTAGCCGTATGGTTGCGCATTATTGCCCTGCGGCGGTCCCGATCCACACGCGCGATGGCGTCATCCCCCACCTTGGGCGTGCCAAAAACCACATGCCCGGCATGCACGATCACACCAGCTGCCGGCCGGCGCACTTCATCCACTGCCACTTCCCACCTGCCAGGCGGGTCCGAGGTGATTACGCCGCTATCGGCTACCTGCCCGCCGGATTCCAAGTAAAAGCAAGTATCCGCCAGCAGCAGTTCAACATTATCCCCCGATTGGGCTTGTTGCACGGGCTGTGAATCTTCAAGAATTGCAAGCAAAGGAGATACCACCTCGTAGCGGTCATAAGGGTTATAGGCTACGCCTTGGGGACCAAGCTTACCCGCATTGACCAGTTCTTGCAGCACTAACTGGTAATTTTCCACGTTTTTTGTGCCCATAGTGCCAAAAGCTTTCCCAGCACCGGAGGCAATGCGGTGTTCTTCCATGCTTTGGTAAAAGCCGGCTTCATCCACGCTAAAACCTTCCTCCGTCAGGATATCACGCGTTATCTCCAAAGGAAAGCCCAAAGTTGCGTAAAGGTTAAAAGCAGTCTTTCCATCCAGCACGGTCTGCCCTTCAGCGCGCATCGCAGCCATCAGGCGGTTGAGCTCTGCAAAGCCAATGTCCAACGTCTCAGCAAAGCGCTGCTCTTCACGGGTGAGCGTATCAAAGATCAGGTTTTCACTTTGCTTGACCTCGGGATAAGCTTCTGCGTAAATCTCGATGACCTTCGCAGCAACGTGTGCCATAAAAGGCTCGGTTAAGCCTAACTTACGCGCAAAACGCGCCGCTCGGCGGATGATCATGCGGCAGACATAGTTACGTCCAAGGTTCCCCGGCACCACGCCATCAGCGATAAGGAAGGTAGCCGCCCGCACATGGTCAGCGATGACGCGGTAAGGCGTCAGGTTCTGTTCGCGCTGCTCACGAGTCTGACCGGCAAGCGTTTGCACCACGTCCAACAAAGGCGCGAGCAAGTCGGTATCATAATTGCCGCGCACGCCCTGAAGAATTGCAACGATGCGTTCAAAGCCCATGCCCGTATCCACGTGCCGCTTGGGTAACGGAACAAGCTCCGTAGGTGAAAGACGGTTATATTGGATAAAAACGTTATTCCAGATTTCCGTGAAGCGGCCGCAATCCCCATTAACCCGGCAAATATGCCCGGGTTCGCCTTGTTTCTCACAAGCCTCTGGGCCTAGGTCCCAATGGATTTCGGTGCAAGGTCCGCAGGGGCCGGTCTCTGCCATTTCCCAAAGTTATCCTTGCGCCCCGAGGTCACCAGGTGAGTAGGGTCAAAGCCCGGTTGGCTAAGCCAAACTTGCGCAGCTTCGCTATCCTGCGGGATTTGGTCCAGCTCGTCCTTGAAGGTGGTCGCCCAAATGCGGTTTTTGTCTAAGCCCCACACTTGGGTGAGCAGCTCCCAAGACCAAGTAATGGCTTCTTTTTTATAGTAGTCACCAAAGGACCAGTTGCCCAGCATTTCGAAAAAAGTGTGGTGGGTATTATCGCGCCCCACTTGGTCCAGGTCGTTATGTTTGCCGGAGACGCGCATGCACTTTTGGGCGTTGACCGCACGCGTATATGGGCGGGTATCCGTCCCGAGGAAGACGTCTTTGAACTGCACCATGCCCGCGTTGGTAAAGAGCAAGGTGGAATCCCCGCCCGGCACCAGCGATGCACTGGGGACGTATGTGTGGCCGCGCGCCACAAAAAAGTTAATGAACGATTGACGGATTTCTGCTCCGGTTAAAACCATAAACGAGCTCCCTCGATGAGAAGTTTAGCGTAACGATGAAATTATACTTGAAGAGGGTGTTGAAAATATCCAGAACATTGAAAAATGAATAACTTTATATTCAAGAAGATCCAATATGTTCATAAAGCCCCAGTTCCCCTCCATCTCGCTTGTAAAACTTTCCGCCTGATCTGGTGAGGGGAAAGATTGCTTCGTAAAAGCACCCTCTCGCAGCAGATTGACGTAAAAAACGTTCTGCTGTCAGGGTGAGGGCAGATTGAAATTCTTAACTTTGAAAAATTTGGATGTAATCGATTAACCAATATCCTATCGCACCAGCTCAGTCCATCGCTTGTCTGCCATCAAGGGCGCGCAGCAGCGTGTTCTGATCGGCATATTCAATATCCCCGCCGACCGGCAGCCCGCGCGCCAGGCGGCTGACCTTGATGCCTAATGGCGCAATGCGCTGCTGCAGGTAAAGCGCTGTTGCATCGCCTTCCATACTGGGGTTAGTAGCGATAATCACTTCGCGCACGGGGTGCGTCTTCACACGCTCCAGCAGCGGAAAGATTTTAATTTGATCGGGTCCAATGCCTTCGATAGGTGATAGTACGCCCAGCAAGACATGATACTTGCCGTTATAGGCTCCCGTGCGCTCGATCGCCAGCACATCCAGCGGCTCTTCCACCACGCAAATCAAGCCATCATCGCGGTCTGGTGAGGCACAGATTTCACATGGATCTTGCCCTACGGTGGTGATGTTGAAACACACCGAGCATTGCTGCGTTTGCTGCTTGAGCTGTTCCAAGGCTTCTGCCAAGCCTAAAGCAGCCTCATCAGGCGCCTTTAGCAGATAAAAAGCCAGCCGGGAAGCCGTTTTTGGCCCGATCCCAGGCAGCTTGGCAAAGGCATCGATCAAGTTTTGTACCGAATCGGGTAAGGTGCGCATGAAAACCTGACTAACCTAAGCCCATCCCGCCTAACATGCTGGTAAACGGAGCCATTTTTTCTTCCGAAAGAGCCCGGGCACTATCTAAAGCTTTATTGATCGCGGTAAGCAGCAGGTCCTGCAACATCTCGACGTCAGCATCCTGGAGCACGTCTTCTTGAATCTTGATCTCCAAGCATTTCTGGTCGCCGCTCATGGTGACCGTAACTGCGCCTCCGCCGGCGCTTTCGGTTACGCGCGCTTGCGCGATTTCTTCTTGGGCAGCCGCCATTTGCTCTTGCAGTTTGGCAAGTTGTGCCATCATGTTTCCACCCCCGCGGGGTGAACGAGGTGAATTGAATCCTTTAGCCATTGGCATCATCCTTCTTTTCGTTTGAATTTATAGTCGTCGTTTTGCGCACTCTGCCGCCGAGTTCCCGCAGGGTCATATCCACGAGCCCGTTGGGGATGACATCGGCAGCATCCGCTTTCAGTTTCAGATTTGCTGACACGATACTGTTAATCGTAATCACCTGGAGAAAATACTTGGAAAGCACCTTACGCACAAAGCGCAGCATTTTTTCACTCATCATTTTTTCGCGCAGCAGGTCGCTGCTAAAGCCCAAGGTGAGTATGCCGTCATTGGCACTTACAATCCGGGAAGAGTTGAGCAGCGCCCCCGCCACTGGGTCCATTTGGCGTACCTCCCGCTTGATTTGATCCCAACGTTCCTGTAAATTATTCAGGTTGAAGTCCACTTGCGCAGAAGTTACCTGAGCGGGCTGTGGCGCACTCACGCTTTCACTGGAATCGACGGGTGAACTAACCTTTGGGGTACCAATCTTCGTCTCTGTGGCATCAGTGCCCGTTTTTGCTGGGTGACGGGAGGCAGAAGTGACCGGATGGCTTATCGGCTCAGCGATAAATGTCTTTGGCTGCTCAGCTGGAGCCGTGAGCGAAGCAGCAAAAGCTAACTCCAGACCCAAACCAGGGTGCCAATTGGCTTTCAGGTCGGTTGCAGCAGCATTGAACTGATTGATGGTGGCTATCAATTGTTCAATGCTGAAATTTTGAGCATGTGCCTCCATCAAGCTGCGCACTTCGGGCAGCAGTTCCAAATCCTTGCTGCCATTAAGCTTTATCACCAGCAGCGTGCGCAAGTAGTCCACCACTTGGCGGGCAAACTGGCGCGGATCTGTGCCAGCATCCAGCGCAGTGTGGATAACTTCTAATCCGCGTGCGCTATCGTGATCTTGAATCGCCTGACCCAAGTCGAGCACTGCTTGGCTGGTAGCTGTACCCAGGATATTCTGTGCCGTCTCCAGCGTGATCACCTTTCCTATTGAGGATAGCTGATCGATGAGGGAGATAGCATCCCGCAGGCTGCCGGTGGCTTGGCGCGCCACCAAGCTCAGCGCCTCATCCTCGATCTCGATGTGCTCCTGAGCACAGAGCAGCTTTAGTTTTTCGATAATTGTTTGGACCGGTATGCGCCGGAATTCATGCCGTTGGCAGCGTGAAAGCACCGTTGCAGGGATTTTGTGAATTTCGGTTGTCGCCAGCACAAAGATTACATGGCTTGGCGGCTCCTCAAGCGTCTTGAGCAGCGCATTGAACGCTGAAGTGGAAAGCATGTGCACTTCATCGATGATATACACCTTATAGCGCCCTTGGCTGGGCGAAAAGTTGATATTGTCGCGCAGCTCACGAATATCATCTACGCTGGTGTTGGAAGCTGCATCGATCTCGATCAGATCCAAGAAACGCCCTTCGTTAACCGCGATGCAATTCTCACAAGCATTGCAAGGCCTTTTGCTCAGGTCCGGATCCAGGCAGTTGACTGCTTTCGCCAGCAGGCGTGCTGTTGTGGTCTTTCCTGTGCCGCGGGGACCAGCAAAAAGATATGCCTGGCTGACCTTATCCGCTGCGACAGCGTTTTTCAGCGTCTGGATGATATGATCCTGACCGACGACTTCCTCCCAGGAGGCTGGGCGCCAAATGCGGTAGAGAGCTTGAGACATACGCTTTTCCTTATGGTACCTGATAAGTTGAGTAAATTATGCCGGCTGGGTCTTTGAGGGATAATTCATCGCCAGAGCTCCACAGGGCTTTTTCCGCGCCCCAATAAAGCTCGATAACCGAATCAGTGCCGCTCTTAGAATACAAGCGTACGGCTCCATCCCGATTAAGGCGCAAATTGGGGAAGGTATAAACTTCGCCCTCCTGCCCAACCAACTGCCAGCCAGCCAGATTCACCGCTTCTTCGCCATTATTACGAATGAGAATGTATTCCAAACTCAAGTCCCCCACGCCAACGACTGCTTCGAGCGAGAGTTTAAGCTCTGCGCTAAGGCTGGGCGTTTGTTCAGGTGTAATTGCCGTTGAACTGTTAGCTTCCGGCGAGGTGTGCAATGCCGTGGGCTGGGCAGTTGGCAAGGTGCTTGTGTGGGTGCGCTCCCAAATAAAGAGCACCAGCGACACCGTTAACGCTGAGACGAGGATATTGAGGAGAATATAAGGCAGAAGTGATGAGTGCTTTTTCATAGGCTTTCGGCTGCAATAATCATAGCATAAACCCATTTTTTTCGGATAAAACCTTCAGCAACTTTTCTACAGCTGCTTTCTGATAGGCAAAGGATATTAAACTTAAGGAGCTTGCCAAAGTTGATCAAATAAGCCCAAACTACGGTAAGGAAGAAATAAATTTAACAAAACCCTAACAATCTTTTAGCCTTGTATTAATCAACGCATGTTAATATACTGACTGATTTGAACATCTATTGTTTCTCTCCTTTCAAATTTGTTCAAATCAGGATCATGTTGTGACAATACAATATCTTGATCGACAGTAAACCAGGCGCAGGTGAGGCGCCTGGTTTACTTTAACCTACCAACGCTTTAATTTGCTCGATTCCCTCACGCTGGCGCCAAAGCAAATGGCGAATAGCTTTTCTGGGGGACCACAACTCTCCACTAACTTCGCATATCGCCTCAACCCCTGCCCAGGCTGGCAAAGTACCCCGAATAAGTTCGGTGGTGAAATCAAGCTGGGCAAACGCCTCATTTTTGGTGGGGAACGGCGGCAGCGGCGACTTTAATGCCGCAAGGATATCGTAGCAATCCTGCGCCATTTGGCTCACCATTGCTGGGATTGTCTTACCTGTTCTTTGCTCTGCACAAGCATAAGCTGCTTCTGGCATAAACTCCAAACCCGCAAGCAACTCCTCTCGCTGCCAGCTATAAACCGCGAGTGCATGTTGCACCTCATCTTGCGTCAGGGCACGGAAGTCATCTTCAAAGAACGCCGCCGGTTTAGAGCTTCCCTCTAAACGGCTCGAATTCTCAGGCTTAAATACTTCAACGATACGAAAATCGAGGTTAATGAGGTTGAACCAAGCTTGATCAGCATGCAAATTAATCCAAGCTTCATAGGCAAGCAGATTGCGTGCGAAGTTCAGCATCACCTCAGCATCAGCCTGACCGTAGGCAAAGCAGCCAGGGAAGTCCAACGCCCAAGCCAAGATTCCTCCTCCAACGCCATACTCGAGCGCAACCCGAATAAGCACTTTATCGGCCTCGTGAAATTCAAAAAAACTAATCGTAGAATACTGGCAAATGACCGAGCGAGATGATGCGCATCCATTCAGCGCGGTCGCCTTCGGTTAATATTGCCGATTCGCCTGCAACTTTTCCGCCGGCTTTCTCTATCACCAAACGCATCCCTTGCAAGGTTGAGCCGGTGCTAATCACATCATCTAAAATTAACACATGCTTCCCAGCGATTAGGGAGCGGTCTTTCTCATCCAAGTAAAGCTTTTGGGGTTTGCCGGTGGTGATCGATAGCGTCTCAGCAACAAGCGCATCGCCCATGTAGGGCTTCCATTCCTTGCGCAAGACCACATAAGGCTTTTGTGTCACCTTAGCGAGCATGTGCGCCATCGGGATGCTTTTGGACTCAGCCGTCAGGATGACGTCATAAATCATCCCGCTAAGTTTCTCCGCCAGCGCCGCCGCACAGGCATCGACCAATTCGACATCCCCCAATATGTTCAGAATCGCGATGCGCAGCCCAGGTTTGACCTCAAAAAGGGGTAGTTCACGATGTATGCCAGCAATGTCAATGGGAAATGTTTCTCGTTTGGCTTCCATAATTTCTCCTTAACCTCTTAAAATTCATCAGGATTGTAATCCAAAAAGCTGTGAATCCCTAAGAAGAAATTCACAGCCTTGAAAAATAAACTTTCGCTAAGAATCAGCTAGTGCCGAGGACGCCGACCCCGGCACTAGGTTTTAAGGAGGAGAAGAAGAAGAGAAGTCGCCCTTTCGATAATATAATATCCCATCCCTCCTAACCATGCTTGACGCTTAACCTACGATTACCCTACGATTTACCCCATTTCACGTTCATTGTGAAGAAATAGGCTTCTTTCAGCAATATTTTTATCTGAAAATCACGACCTAACACTCTCCCAGTAGAATTTAAGGAAATTATTCTTTTTCAATTCTCGGATTATTGGATAAAATAAAACCACGATGCAAAATAAACCCAAAGCAAACTTTTACATCAAGACCACAATCGGAGTATTCCTCCTGGAAAGCAGCCCTCAAGGTTTAACCCGCTGTGCAACGCTGGGAGGTGCCCTACCACCTACAGTGCAACCTTCGCCAAACAACACCGATAAGATCTTGCACCAATCGGCTGAAGAACTGCAGGCTTACTTGAGAGGCCGCTTAAAGGTCTTTTCAGTGCCTTTGGATCTTTCTGAGCTAACGCCATTCCAACAGGAAGTTTTAGCAGCGGTCGCTCTGATCCCTTGGGGTCAGACGCGCACCTATAGCGAAGTTGCAGCCCAGATCGGCAAACCAAAAGCCATTCGTGCAGTCGGTAACGCCTTGGCGCACAATCCGCTGATGCTTTTCGTCCCCTGCCACCGCGTCATCGGCAGCGATGGCAAGCTGCATGGTTTTTCCGCGCCTCAAGGCGTGGCGCTTAAAGCATGGCTGCTTGACCATGAAGGTATAAAACTTAGCGACAATAACCTATACGAACCTTCCAGTAAGGAAATATAATGGACCAACAGCATCTTCCCTTTAAATCCGGCTTCATTGCTATTGCCGGCAAGCCCAACGTGGGCAAGAGCACACTCACAAATGTGCTTTTAGGCCAGCCCATTGCCGGCGTTTCCGCAAAGCCGCAAACCACACGCAAACGCCAGCTTGCCATCCGCACCACAGATGAATACCAGATGATTTTTGTGGATACCCCCGGCTTGCACGCACCTAAGGATAAACTCTCCCAATTCATCAATTCCGAAGCCGTTTCTGCATTGAGCGACGCGGATTTGATTCTTTTTTTAGTGGATGGCAGCCAAAAACCAGATGAAGAAGACCGTAAACTGGCAGATTTAGTGCATGAAGCTCAAAAGGAAGATTCAGTGCTCTTGGTGATCAATAAAATCGACATAGGTGACGGCAAAACCCTTAGCGCACATCGCAAGCTCTATCAAGCCTTGTTCCCGGAAGCCCCAGTAGTGCAGATCTCCGCACAGACTGGCAAAGGCATTGGTGAACTGATTGATAGTTTAATCGAACGTTTACCCGAAGGTCCAATGTACTTCCCCGAGGAGCAAATCACCCAAACATACGAACGGGACATCGCTGCGGAGTTGATCCGTGCAGCTTGCATGGATTTACTCGAAGACGAATTACCTTATAGCATTGCAGTGCGCACTGATGAATATTCGGAGCGCGAAAATGGCGCGGTCTACATTAAAGCAACGATTTTTGTCGAGCGGGATGCGCAAAAAGCCATCGTCATCGGTCGCAACGGCGAGATGATCAAACGCATTGGCACATTGGCACGCACGGAGATCGAAGCAATGAATGGCAAAAAAGTTTTTCTCGAGCTTTACGTCAAGACGCGTAAAAACTGGAAAAACGACCCGGCTTTTTTGCGAGAGGTAGGATTTACAGGCAAGGGAAGCTAACCTCCGGTGGTAAATCATAATTACCCAGGACAAAGCTTTATTTTCTTATTACCCTGAGACCAAAGTTGCGCCTATAATAAAGATTGACCATTTTTAGTAATATCTTGCATTTACAATAAGGAGCTTATATGTCAGAACAATTTAATCCCTCGCCTGAAATTAGCGACGATGACCGCCTCTGGGCAATGCTCAGCTACATCCTCTCCCCCATTGTACCGATCATCTTGCTGCTCATCCCCGAAAAACGCGAACGCCCTTTCCTCAAAGCACATGTAGCCCAATCCTTAGTCTTTGGGGTGGCGGTTTACCTCATTTCAGCCCTTTTTGGCGGTATTATTTTAGGCACCATTATTCGCATTGCCGGCTTTGTGTTCGAGGTCATCTGGGGCTTAGCCGCCAACCGTGGAGAATATGCCACTATCCCAGTAATTACTGACCTTTGTAAAAAGCAGGGCTGGGCTTAAATCATCATTTCTCTAATTAGAAGCAATATCCTGATATTTCTCGGTCAGGATATTGCTAAAATTCAGTGAAAAATAATTAATGGAAACGCAACCGATTAAGTTTTACGGGACCAGCTGGTGCGGCGACTGCCGGCGTGCTAAAGCTGTCTTTGCTGAGCTGCAGGTTTCCTATATGTGGATTGACATTGACCAAAACCCGCAAGCCGCCGTGTTCGTCCAGCAGGTCAACCGCGGTTTGCGCCGGGTGCCAACGATTATCTTCCCAGATGGCTCCATCTTGGTTGAACCAGATAGTGAGAGCCTGCGTGCTAAGCTGCGCAATTTCCAACCCAAATGATCTTAATCGTTAGGCAGATCGCGAAGTTTCACCAAGGCATAAATGACGGTTCCCAGCAGCACAAGGAACAAAGTCAACCCTAGAGACGCTACCCAAATCGCGCCAATTTCCCGCCGCCGCTGGTAAATATTAGAGGCTTTTAGGTGATCCTTGAGCGCCGACCGAAAATCAGGGTTGGGTGAGACGCGATAAACCTGTTGCCCCAAACGCTCTTCTAAATCTTTTACCACTGTGGACCCATTCTCCTCTTCAACATTTTTCATTTGCTCTTCTCCTTGAGCACATGGATTTCACAAGAAATCATCGGAATCCAGCCTTTCGCGCAATTCCACCAATGTGCGATGATAAATACTTTTTATGGCACCTTCACTCTTATTTAACACCGCGCCTATCTCGGCGTTAGATAACTTCTCCACAAACTTAAGCACAATGACTTCCTGTTTGATTGGCGTCAAGTCTTTTAGGATCTTAAGCAGATCTTCGCGCTGCTGCTGCAGGATGGCTGCTGCTTCCGGAGATTTACGGTGCTCTGAGAGGTCGGCTACTGCGAGATCATCAATGGAAAATTCACGCTTGCGGGAGCGGTCTCGGTGATAATTGGCAACTTGATTATGGGCAATCCGGAAGAGCCAAGCAGAAAAAGGAAAACCCATATCACGGTAGCTGCCGATGGCTTCCAAAGCCTTGAAGAATACCCTGCCTGTCAGATCCTCAGCATCATGTACGTTCCCCGTGCGGAAGTAAATGTAGTTATAGATGCGCTCTACATAGTACTCGTAGAGCTCTCCAAATGCTTCCGGATCTGTTTTTGCGCGCTTAATCAGCTCGCGTTCCTCTTCAGCAGAGTTCATGGCAATACCCAAATGTTTTCATGTTTGCTTGGATTATACCGTTAGAGGCAATTTGCCTTCAATTCGACCTTTAAGACGTTTGCTTTTCGGAAGTGATGGGGCTTATTTTTCCAAGAGGGTACAGATAAGGTATACTTATATAAAATGGGAAACAACAGAAGGATGGTCACTAAATTTACTGGGCCAGCTTTTGGCAGATTCCAGCAAACCTTCTCTCTTCAGGTAAAGGAATGTTCTCCTGTAAATTTTCACACTAAAGCAACCCAAGGCAGAAGAAACTACAGCCTGCCTATGGGTCTATTTTATTTAAGGATTAGATGACATGAATGGATTTTTATTTACCGACAAGCTATCAGACATAGATCTCGACCTGAATGAACTTTCACAATTAGAAGCCGAACGTCAAGCACGCCGTCTCATAATGATCCCCAGCGAAAGCATTGCTCCAAAAGCAGTGCGTCAACTGCTGGGGTCGCCATTTGTTAACCTTTATGCAGAGGGCTACCCACGAGCGGAAACGCGCACGCAAACTCAGGCTGAAATCCTAGACCTCCCCACCCAGCTGGGCTATTACCGCCGTTATGGTGACCTGCGCTATTACAAGGGTGTGGATTACGTAAATGTTGTGGAAGCCCTTGCCCGCCGGCGGGCTGCCGAACTTTTTGCTGCCAATACGCTTGCCCCCGAAGACCTATGGGTCAATGTGCAGCCCCTATCTGGTGCCGCCGCCAATAATGCCGTCTATACAGCACTGATTAAACCTGGCGATACTATCCTGGGCATGAACTTACTGCACGGGGGGCATCTCACGCACGGCTCACCAGTTAACCGCTCGGGTATGTGGTATAACGCCTTGCATTACACCGTTGACCCCGAAACAGAGTGTTTAGATTACGATCAGATCGCAAAACTTGCCGAGGAAAACCATCCGAAGGTGATTATCACCGGCTACTCTTCCTACCCCTGGATCCCGGATTGGAACAAATTTAAGCAAATTGCCGAAAGTGTTGGCGCATATCTTTTTGCGGATGTTTCCCACATTGCCGGTTTTATTGCCGCTGGGTTATGCCCCTCCCCGGTGGGTATAGCGGATGTGATTAGCTTCACGACACATAAAACCTTATGCGGTCCACGCGGTGCTGTGATCATCACCCATAACAAGGATATCGGCGAGAAAATCGACAAAGCCGTTTTTCCTGGCGAACAGGGCGGCCCGCATATCAATACCATCGCTGCTATGGCGCTTACTTTTGAATTAGCGAGATCGGATCAGTTCAAGGCGTTGCAAGCCCAAACGCTAAAAAACACAGCCGCGCTCGTAGAAGCTTTCCAGAAAAATGGGGTGAGAGTACCTTATAACGGTTCTAACACCCACCTAATGCTCATCGACGCCAAGTCCTTCCGCGGCTTGGATGGAATTCCGCTCAAGGGCGATATGGCTGCCCGCATCCTCGAATTGGCAGGGATCGTGGCTAACCGCAATACCATTCCAGGCGATGCTTCAGCTTTTTCTGCCAGCGGTGTGCGCTTTGGTACCACCTGGCTCACACAGCGCGGCTTTGTCGAAACTGAAATGGTCACAATTGCGAACCTGATTACCGAACTCTTACGTGCCACCACACCTTATCTCCTATGCGCGCAAGTCGGAAAGAAAACACATGCCAAAGTGGATTTTGAAACCCTTATGAACGTCAGCATGCGCGTGCGCGAACTTGCTGATTCCAAGCCTGCAATGGATCCGACTACCGTCCGCCACGGCTTGCCGCACTATGGTTACCTGGATGATGCGTATGAAGGAGAGCAGGCAGCATTTGAGCTTTCCGGTGAGAAAGTCCGCTCCTATCTTATTGATCTGCTCACCAGTGACGTCGAAGCCCTTGAACGAGGAGAGTCCCAGCCTACCCTTATGCATACGAGCATCGGCGATGTTTCCGGCGTCCTGACTTGCCTGGACCCGAACACCTTTGTCCTCACCGTACCCGCAGAAAAAGCTGGACTGGCAGCTTCTTGGATGAACAGCATTTCTGATGGCTACATTTGTTATGACCCAGACATTTGCCATCAAATTCCCGGACCAGTGCGCATCTTGCCGGCAAAGCCAATTACGCCTTCCCAACTGACTGGTGACCCAATCTGCATCGATAAGCCTTACTTTGTGGGTATGCCCAAACCAGAAGAAGTGCAAAAACCCGCCTTGCCTGAGTTTACTTGGCAGGAGCCGGAAGATCAGCCACTTAAGCGTACCCCGCTCTACGAAGTGCATCAAGCCCTTGGCGCTAAAATCGTGCCTTTCGCTGGATGGGAAATGCCCGTGTGGTACTCTTCCATCCTCGAAGAACATAAAGCTGTACGCACTGCCGCTGGCTTGTTCGACGTCACGCACATGGGTGTTTTTCAAGCTGAAGGACCCAGCGCCTCGGTTTTCCTCGATGCCGTCTGCGCTAATGACATCCTCACATTAGAATTAGGCGAATCTCTCTACACCCACTTCCTCGACCCGCAAGCCAATGTGATTGACGACCTGCTGATCTATCGCCGCGCACCGGAGACTTACCTCGTGGTGGTGAATGCTGCCAACGAAGCTAAAGATTGGGCTTGGCTCAATGCTGTGCGCGAAGGTAAGGTTCTGGTTGACCCAGACCGTCCATGGGTGCGCGCACCAGGGCGCAAGGTTATCTTGCGCAACCTGAAGGATCCTAAAGAAGGCGCGGATATGCGTGCGGATATTGCCCTCCAAGGTCCAAAGAGCCGTGAGATTTTACTCAAGCTGGTTGAACCCGCCGATGCACGCCAGATTTTGCGCTTGAACCGCAATCAACTCTGCGAGGTAAAAGTTGCCGGGATCAACGTGATCGTCTCCCGCACGGGTTATACCGGTGAAAAAATGGCGTTCGAGCTCTTCGTCCATCCTGATCAGGCTGTGGCACTATGGAACGCCCTTTTGCAAGCTGGCGAACCACTAGGACTCAAACCCTGCGGCTTGGGCGCGCGCGACTCGCTGCGCACTGAGGCGGGGCTGCCGCTCTACGGTCACGAAATGGGCGGAGAGCTCAACCTGGGCGTCGGCGAAGCTGGCTTCTTAATCTTCGTCAAGATGAACACCACTTGGTTTATCGGGCGCTCGGCTTTCCGCGAGCGCGAACGCAACCGCACCGGTGTAGTTGTGCGCTTCCGCTTCAATGAGAAGAATGTGCGCATGGCTCATCTGGGTGATTTAGTGGTCGATGACAAAGGCAAAGTCATTGGCAAGGTTACCAGCTGTGCCATTGACCAGGATGGCTGGCTTACTGGGCAAGCTTTCATAGATCTCAAAGCTGCCAAGGAGGGCAACACCATATATATCTACCAAAGTACTTCGGATAAACCGCAAAAACCGCTCGCAGAGCTCACCATCGGCGATCGGGTGATCCTGCCGACTGCGGCGACTATTTTGCCAAGGTTTATGAAATAAAACAACCAATCTAAAAAAGGAGAGAAACAATAATGCAAACTTCATGGGACCATCGCTACGCGCACCGCACGACCGGAATGACCAGCTCGGCAATCCGGGAGCTGCTCAAGGTAACCGCCCAGCCGGATATCATTTCTTTTGGCGGGGGGTTTCCGGCAGCGGAACTCTTTCCAATCGAGCAGATTAAGGCGGCATGCGATAAAATCCTCACCGAAAATGGCGCTAAGGCGCTGCAATACAGCCAAACTGAGGGCTATGCACCCTTGCGGGAGCTGATCGCCCAAAATGTGTGCAAATACGGCATCAAAGTAACCCCCGATAACGTCCTCATCACTACTGGCTCCCAGCAAACCCTCGATTTTCTCGGCCGCATCTTCGTCAACCGCGGCGACCGCATCTTGACGGAGTGCCCAACTTACTTAGGCGCATTACAAGCCTGGAACGTCTACGGCGCCGAATACGAAACCGTAGATTTGGATGAAGATGGCATGAAAATCGACATGTTGGAAAAAGTCATCAACACCAACATTAAATTTATGTATGTGCTGCCCAATTTCCACAACCCCGCAGGCGTCACCCTCTCCCTTGAGCGCCGGCGCCGTTTGGTCGAGCTGGCTGACCATTATGGCGTGCCTATCGTAGAGGATGACCCTTACGGTCAGCTGCGCTTTGAAGGCGAGCATCTGCCGACATTGGTGGATTTGGATGACGAACTGCGCGACCCAGACCATGTTTCGTACCGCGGCAACGTCATTTACACCAGCACTTATTCCAAGATTCTGGCACCTGGGCTGCGCATTGGCTGGGTGATCGCACCTGAGGAAGTCATCCGGAAAATGGTAATGGCAAAACAAGGCGCGGACTTACAGTCCTCTACCTTTGACCAATTTTTGGCCTATGAGCTGGCGAGCAGCGATTGGCTCAAGGATCACATCGCCAACATTCGCAAGGTTTACCGCGAGCGCCGCGATGCCATGCTGCAAGCCTTCGAGGACTTTATGCCCGAAGGCACCACCTGGACGCGACCGCAAGGCGGCTTGTTCCTCTGGCTGACCCTGCCGGAAGGCTGCAACACGCTGGAGCTGTTCCCCATCGCTATCGAGGAGAAGGTGGCTTATGTGCCCGGCGCGTCGTTCTACCCCAAGGGCGGGCCGAGCAACACCATGCGGTTGAATTTCTCCGCCTGCAACCCTGAGACTATTCGGGTCGGCGTCGAGCGCCTCTCCCGCATGGTCAAGCGCTGCATGAAGTAAACCCCGCTGAACTCAAATTAAAAGCCAACCAGCAGATTCCTTTCCCCCAGAAATCTGCTGGTTGGTATTTTAGTTATATTTAATTTGCGATTAGGTCTTGTATAATATTTATAAAATTATTAAGCTTTTCTTGATCAATTTCTTGATTTATGTAAAGATACAAAAGGTGCTGTGGTTTTTTATAATTATCTTTTATTTTTTTAACTCCCAAACTCTCTTCGATGTCAACAGGAAATTTATTAATTTTTAATGTATATTTATTTTTGTTATTTTCTATTAAATCATTAATCTCCTTATGTTCATTTTTTTCATTATCACCATCATATAAAACTGAATGGTTAATTCCTAAAGCGCCAAATAAATTCATAAATCGATGAATATTGTGTTTTCCTAAACAATCAAAAACATAAACATTATTATTCGAAATTATTATTTCTTCTTCCAACAATTTATTAATTAAATATACTTCACTTGGTCCTTCAACCAATAAAACAATTTCCGAGAAAAATGCGCTGGCTCTATCTGGATTCAGACTCATAAAGTATTTTATAAGATTGATTTCTGGACTAGAATCTTCTTCGACAAGATCCTCATCAAGTTTATGGAATTTCTCGAGGATTTGCATTATTTTTAAATTAGAAACAAACAAGCTATCCAATTGTTCTTTATTAATTTGATGAGTACTAACAATTCCACCATTATTTTCGAAATGAATAATGGATATAACATCCTCTACTGCCCTACTTACAAAACTTGGTGAATGGGTTGAGCACAAAATTTGCCAATTAGATTCCTCTCCTAATCTTTTTAAATCATGGGCTAATTTAATTTGCTGAGGTGGATGAAGAAATGCTTCCGGCTCCTCAAATAGTAATAATGATAATTGTGGCGAAAATTCTTTTTTAGTTGAAATTTTTGGGTTAGATAAATACTTGTTTCCGATTCTAATGAGTGAATAAATAAAATGACGTTGAAATCCAGAACCATAGTTATTTATATCTTGTTCACACGCCAGATTGTTATCTATTAAATAATATTTGGTCATCGATTTGATAATTTCTGGCAATCCTGGAGCTTCAATATTAATTTGAAAGCTAGTTCCCCATGGTGTGAGCATTTGGTTTAGCTCTTCCTCGAAAACATTCACGGACTGATTATTTTTAGATTCAATAGCCTTAATTTGAGATGAAAATTTTTCTATACCTGACCTTAATTCAGTATAATTTTGACTTTCGTTTAATACATTGGTCAATATATTTGTAACTAAATCCCGTAATGCCGAGGGGCCAGAAAATTTTGTAAATTCAGTGACATCATTGGATGCGGGAATGTATATTATTTCCCCTAGTTTTCCATTTTGAACGTTTTTTGCTCCATAAAATGATTCCCCTGAATAAACACCTTCGCGTGTAAACCCACGAATAACACCTTTTGCCGGTTTTCCTTCCGATAATTTTTCTGAGGTTTCAAAAGACTTTTTCACCTTTAATCTATTGGGTGCAATTTGATAGTTTTCAGCTAACGAGTCATATTCTTCATCAGATAAGCAATATTCAATCTCAATAAAAGACTCGCCATCTTCCTTTCCTTTCTTAGGAGAATCCCTATCGCTTTTATAACTGTAACCATCTTTTTCGTAAAAAGCTCTAATACAATCCATTACCGTAGTCTTGCCTGTATTATTAGCTCCTACGAGTAAGGAATAATCGCCTAACTGAAAGGTTTGATCAATAATCCCGCGAAAATTATGAATATGAATTGTGTCGATTTTCATCTTCAAGCCTCCAAACAATGATTAAATTATACTTAATTTTGATCACTTTTAAGAGAATTGTTTTCTTTCTAGTAATGGTATTCCCCTGCGTTATAATCTAATCCATGAAGCTGCACCCCAAGGCTGTGCACATCCTCTTGGCGCTGATTTCCGTGCTCTATTTTGCTGCCGCCTGCTTGCCCAATTCCGTCGGCTCGGAAAACTTCGCCATGGTCAATATGTTCGAGCCGGATGAGCTTGCCAACTATTACGTCATCGAGCGCATGACCTCCCCCAAACCTAGTCTGCAGGTTTTCCTACAATACTTCGTCACCTACGATTATTACCATTACGGCTTGCCCTTCTTTGGGCTCTCGGCTCTCGTGGCGTATCCCTTGCGCTGGACGGGGCAGTTTGGCAATCTCCCGCTGCTCATGCTGGTGGAGCGCCAGTTCATCAGCTTGCTGCCCACGCTCATCGCGCTGCTTTTGCTCGTCTACATGCAGGACCAGTTCCGCACCTACCGCTCGGTGCTGCTTTACCTCCTGCTGCTGCTCGTCCCAGCCGTGCTCAAGAACAGCCTGTGGTGGCACCCGGATGGGCTGGTGCTGCTTTTTGCCGTCCTCGCGCTCTTTTTCCTGTGGAAAGACGAGCGCCGGTATGGCAAGTTTTACCGCTGGGCAGCGGTGATGGCTGGCGTGCTCACCGCCACCAAACTCATCGGCGTGTATTTCTTCATTTCCATAATCCCCTTGCTCATCCTCAGCGTGCGCGAGGGCAAACTCACTTCCAAAGCTGCATTCCACAAATGGCTCGCTTTCGTCGGCATCACCGCCGGAGCATTTGTGCTCGCCAACCCGTTCGTCTTTTACCCGCCGGCGCTGGTAAAGTATCTTTATACCGTCTATAACCAGCTGACGGTCGTCTCTAAGGGTTATGGTGTCGTCTACGCCAGCGGGTTGGCTTCAGCCTGGCCGGAGATGCGCACGTACTTTGGCAGCGCGCTCTTCTTGTTAACCGCCTTAGGCGCCTCCATTTGGGCGCTCCTGAAGGGCAAAGATAAGCACTTGGCATTGGTGATCTTGTGCTGGTTTGTGCCGCTCACGCTCACCGTCGTGGTGGGCGCACACTTCAAGTTCCAGTATTGGCTGCCAGCAGCGCTGCCGCTGCTTTCCAACCTCGTTCTGCTCTTCCCAGAGCCTCGCGAGCGCCTCAAACCGCTCCCGCAGCAGCTCCTGCGGGACATACTGGCTATTTTGGTCATCATGCAGCTGGGCTTATTTATCCAGCAGGATGTGGCAATGTTTCAGGCACAAGTGTCCCGTGTGGAGGATGACGAGCGCTTGAGCTTTTTTGAAGAAACCCAGTCTGTGCTACAGCCACTCGCTGGGCAGAAGCTCAAGGTCTATTACGACTACCGCCTTTACGTCCCAACGGATATGCCTAACTGGCAGATTGAGACTTCGTTTGACCTGCTCAGCTATGCTTACATCCAAGAGCACGATTTTGATGTGCTGCTGCTCTTGCAGCAACGCATTTGGGATTACACCAACCCGAATGCCGTTGGCATCGACCCGAAGCGTTTGCGCTCAGCCAGCAGTTCTACCGCGATGCCGACGCCGGCGATATCGCCGGCTACGATTTGGTTTACCGCACGCCGCTCGCGCTCGTGTTTGTCAAAGAAAGCCTCTGCGCAGCCTATTTCCCCGCATCAGCTTGCCATTTTCAATATCCATAGCCTCTATAGAAAGTCTAAAACTGTTCCTGTTGGTTCCACAGTGAGAAGTCCGTCAGGATCGAGCCACCGATAAACTCGCGCAAGATGGAGTTATCCGGGACGTACTCGGTGCCGGTAGGCAGAAACCATTCCAAGAATTTGAGCAGGCGCTTGGCTTCAATGAACTCACGCGTGCCAAAGGGTACCTGGCGCAGCAACGGCTCGACCAGCGGCTTGAGCGTGGTAAGCTCATATGCTAACGCTGAGTTGAACATCACGTCGGCGTTTTCCTGGTAGGGGAAGATGTGCTTCTTTTCGCCCTGCCGTACGGATTCCCAGCGGCGGATGGTGTCAGTGGCGGTGTAGCCGCGGTCGCGTGCGTCGCGCAGGATGCGGCGAAGCATGCGCGTATCGGTGGTAGAGATGCGGTTGTGGCGGTCCAGGTTCAGCTGGGTGAGGCAAGAGACGTAGATGCGGAAGCTATTTTCGCGTTTGAGTTCGGGCATCAGCTCCGGGTTCAACCCGTGGATGCCTTCCAGGATAATCATATCACCAGGGTTAAGCTTAGCCACCTGGCCTTCCACACTGCGGCCCGTCTTGAAGTCGAAGCGCGGCAGGAGCACTTCCTTACCTGCAATCAAGTCCCGCACGTCAGCATACAGCCGCTCCAAATTCAGTGCACGGATAGATTCGAAATCCGGTTTGCCTTCTTCATCCAGCGGAGTCTTATCGCGGTCAACAAAGAAGTTATCCATCTCCAAGGCAAAGGGGGTGATGCCGCGCGCCAGCAGTTGAATGCTGAGGCGCTTGGAGAAGGTGGTCTTGCCCGAGGAAGACGGACCCGCAATCAGGATCACGCTCACTTGGTCTTTGCGCTTATCAATAGACTCCGCGATCTCGGAGATTTGCATTTCGTGCAGCGCTTCCGAGACGAGGATGACTTCATCGATATGCCCATCTTCGATGGCGTCATTGAGCGCACCCACTGAAGGGATGCCCAGTTTTTTCAGCCACTCGCCATAATCGCGAAAGGTCTTCAGCAGCGTAGGGTAATGCATCATGGGCGAAAGTTGCGTAGGTGCATGCCGGCGCGGGAACCGCAGGATGAAAGCATCGTTGAGCATCTCCAGTGCGAACCACTTGAGGTAGCCTGATGAGGGCACCATATAGCCGTGATGATAGTTGCGTGTGCCGGCAGCGCTATAGAGGACCAAATCCTTGCGTGGGCGGTACTTGAGCAAGCGCACCTTGTCATCCTCGCCCACAGATTTAAAGTAAGCAATTGCGTCCTCCAGCGGAACTACCTCACGGACGAAGGGAATATCCTGCTGCACCAGGTCGCGCATGGTGGCATCCAGCCGATCGAGAGCTGCTTGGGAGAAATCAGGTACGCCTTCCACCTGGCAGTAATAACCGCCAGAAGAAACGGAATGGTCAATGGTGAGGACAGCACCCGGGAAGCAGCGCCGGAAAGCAACCTCCAGCAAAAAGGTTAGCGAGCGTCGGTAGATGCGCGCACCATCCGCATCTGAGAGCGTCAGTGGGGTCACTTCAGCATCTTTTTTGAGCGGGAAGGTCAGCTCGCGCAGGTTGCCATCCACAATAGCACCCACAATTAGCGAATCTGCCTGATCCTGGATGACTTCTATGAAGTCCTTGAGAGGTGCGCCGCGCAGACCGGTGATAATGCGGCCATCTGGCAGGACAGCTTCGATCGTTGGGCGTGGGGTTTCAGTTAAATAAAACGCGTTAGATTTCATTTCATACTCACTTCATATAGCTCGCAAGTCTGATGCGGGCTAAACTTAAGGGCGAACCAAGCGCAAGATGGCAGTTTCTCCGCCAGCAAGCTCTGGTGCCACAATAAAATTGTCTAAAGAACCATCCGCAGCAAAGCTAATCTGCTCAAAGAGCAGCTCTCCCCAGAGTGCTTCAGCTTGATAGCTGCCGGAAAGGTCGCTCGCGCGCAGGTTAAGGCTACAATTTTGGACTGGCCGTAAGGAAAGGTTCGCCACCGAGAGGAGCGTTTCGCCCTCATACTCGCGCAGGACGGCATAAACTTCTTTGCAATTGGAATTGAGCGGAACAAAGCTGCCCATCCGCAAGGTCGGGTTCGCCTCGCGCAAATGAATAAGCTCTTTATACCAGTTGAGCAGCGAGTCGGGCTTCGCAGCTTGAACAGCTACATTAGTCTGCTCCCAGCCTTGATTAATCGCTTCCCACGGTGTTCCGCTGCTAAAGCCGGCATTCGCCTCGGCAGACCATTGCATTGGGGTTCGCAGCATCTCATCCGGTTTATTGCCAGTCATGCCAATTTCCTCACCATAATAGATGAAGGGAATCCCTGGTCCCGTGAGGTACATAAAGGCACCGGCTTTAGCTTTGATCTCTTGTTCATTCAACGCTGTCATCACCCGCGTCTGGTCGTGGTTCGAAAGGAAGGTGCTGAAGGAATAATCTGGGAAGTAAGCAATTGCATCCTTATAAGATTTGAGCGGTATCGCGGCGTTACCCGTCAGCAAGCCGTTTAGAAACGCATCAGCTAAGTCGAAGATAAACAAGCTATCCAAGCCGTCGGGTGTGCCATAACGAGCGATATTTTGGGTATCCGTCCATACCTCACCGACAGTGAAAGCTTGAGGGTTAATCTGTTTATAGAAAGCGCGCCAATCCTGAAACCACTTGAGCGTGCTGTTAGCATCCTGCAGCACTTCACCATCTTCAAAGAGGTAGCGGGCAGCATCCACGCGGAAGCCATCCACGCCCTTATCTAACCAAAATTGGGTGGCAGCATAAATCTCTTCTGTTACTTTCGGATTGTTGTAATTGAGATCCGGCATACCTGACCAGAAAACCGCATAATAGTACTTCCCATTCGGAGCTTTGAACCAGGATTCCTGCCCGAGTGGTCCCATGCCAGCCGGCTTAGTCTCCGACCAGACGTAATACTCATGATAAGGCGAAGTTGGGTCGAGTGCTGCTTGGAACCAAGGGTGTTTATCAGAAGTGTGGTTGATGACAAAATCGATAATAACGCGAATTCCACGCGCATGGCATTCTTCCAGCAGCTGTTGGAAATCTTCGAGCGTGCCGTAATCAGGGTTGACGTCCTGATAATCGGTGACGTCATAACCGTGATAGGAAGGGGAGGGGTAAATTGGCATTAACCAGATCGCATTGATGCCTAAGTCATCCGTCGTGTTGGGGTCACCGTCATTGAGGTAATCTAATTGCTGGATGATGCCTTGAAAATCTCCAATGCCATCGCCATCGGAATCCTTAAAGGAGCGCACGAAGATTTCATAAAAAACCGCTTCATCCCACCAGTTGATGCCTGCCGCGGTGGGCGTAGAGGTTACTTCTGCTGTTTCAGAGGGTATCGGTGAGCTTTCTGTGGAAATGGTAGGCGTGACAGCCGGCTGACAAGCTGCCAATACTAACAGCACCAATGCCATTGCCCCAAAGAGTCTGTGATGATTATGCATGTCTTCCCGCTTTCTTGGTCTGTTTATCTTAAGCTGCGTGAGCTCTTTATTTTACCCGAAGTTTAGAGAGCTTGTGTCGTGCTCAATTGAACCCTGACCAAGTTTAAGCCTTTTATTCAGCGGGCTTACGCTCCACCAAAGCCTTCTTGTAGCGGGGCGATACACACGGGTGAGTCGTTCTTGGGGTCGTTGACTGCCCGTCTGACCTCCCAAGCCTGCAATAAGTCATCCGGGGCAGGCTTTAAAAGGGCTTTCAAGGTTGCAGGGTTGTCCTCTTGCAGCCAAGCCCACTTGTCCTCGTCGTTTAGGATGACCGGCATTCGGTCGTGTACCTGGGCAACAAGCGCATTTGCCACCGTGGTGA
Source organism: Anaerolineaceae bacterium (assembly GCA_040766895.1). GTDB lineage: Bacteria > Chloroflexota > Anaerolineae > Anaerolineales > Anaerolineaceae > Mesolinea. Next base: position 100,070 of record JAXGPR010000004.1, read on the forward strand.
TGATGGTGCAGGTGATAAGCTTGCTTTCAGGGTCATCCTTGGGCTGCCAGCTTTCCCATAAGCCTGCAAAAACGAACGCTTTACCCTTTCGCAAGCTGTAATAAAAAGGACGAGACGATTTTGCCCCCGCCTGAGGTTTCTGCCACTCGTAAAAGCCATCCGCAACGATGAGGCATCGGCGCTTCGCAAAAGCATACTTAAAGGAAGGCTTTTCGTCCAAGGATTCCGCGCGGGCGTTAATCAGGCGGTTCCCGATAGTCGGGTCTTTTGCCCAGAATGGCACTAATCCCCATTGCATCCAAGTCACATCTCGGCTGTGTGGGTTTGTGACCACGCCTATATTTTGCCCCGGCGCCACGTTATAACGTGGTTTCCAGTCAGCTGGTACCTGCCCTAAAGCAAGCTCTGTCTGTAAGTCATCAGCATCAATTGCCATGGTAAAACGCCCACACATACAGCCCTCTCACTTTCGTAATGCTTAATGATAGTAATGTAGATTATAAGCCCTGCCAGTTGATGCCCCCAGCCTTAGCATGGTTTTATGGCAGCAGCACTTGGGCTTGATCCAGAATTTTTCCGTTTTTATCGATTGCTAAAATCTTAATCTGATCCTCAAAAAGTTCCAGCAAAACAAAATGGCTGCTCCAGGAAAACGCTTGGCTATCCGGATCGATGGTTAAGGCAGGATAAAGTTGGCTGGATCCGCCACCCGTGACTACGTAGGTCACGCCATCGACCACAAGCCTCTCGTAATTATGGCTATGCCCGGAAAGGACCAAGGGCACGCCTGCCCCGGTAAACTTGTCATGCCAAGCTTGGCGCACTGGCTGGCTATCCTTCGGATGGATAACGCTGCTCGTAAATAGCGGGACGTGCATGATCACGACGCTGTACTTGGTTTGATCATCCTGCAGGCGCTGATCCAACCACTCTTCTTGCTCAGTCTTGCCTTTCTCTCCGAAGAAGACCTGTGAATCCAGGAAAATAAACTGGATGTTTTGATAGACAATCGCATAATACTGCCGTCGCTTAGAAGGGGATGGATCAACCTGGCCAGAATCTAACAACGACGGAAAAACATGGTAATAGTATGGGACGCCATCAATCCGTGCGTCTTGGGCATATTCATGGTTGCCGGGCACCGCATAGATGGGTAATTGGTGCAGCAGCGGGGCAAACGGCTGGAAGTACTTGAGTGCAAAGGCTTCTGCCGGGCTGGTATTTTCGCCAGCGTTGTAAACCACATCACCTGTGTGGATCACAAAATCGAGCCCCTCCCCAGCCATCTGCTTAACTAGCTTAGCTGTTACGGATTCGCCAAAGCCGGAGTCGCCAATCACGCCTACGCGCAGCGGTTCAGCGGTCGGCTGGGTCCGGAAGTGCAGGCCGCCCCAAGCTTCTCCCATGAACGCCGGCTGCTTAAAAGCCCCATCGTCAGCCTGCAGTGCAAGGATAGCTTCGTATTCCCTATCCGCTTCAAGCGGCGCGACAGTGAAAAACTGATATGGTGTGCTCGAGGAAATAGGGAAGGCTTGAACAAACTCCTCCGCTTGATCAGTGCTGCGTAGAAGAAGGCTGCCTGCCGCCGGGCGGTCAAGCTCAAAAAGGAACACAGTACTATCCTCGTTAACCGCTTGGAGTGTTAGGGGTATCACATAAGAAATTTCACTCAGGGGCAAGTCTGCCAAGGGCGGAAACGACGTGGCTGTAAAAAGCGGAGCCATCGGGGTGAAAACGGAGGAACCTAACGGCGCATCCAAAGTTAGCGGCGTGGACGAAGGCAACTGACCAGATGTATTAGTCGGGCTCCACGTGGAAACATTTATCGGCTCAACTTGGCAGCCTGCCAGGAGCCCAACGAGGAGGGCAATCAGAAAGGTCTTGCCGGCTGTGGATAACGAGCGCCGCAATTCAGCAGAAAGCCTGCACATTTTAACCTCAAGAAAGAGTATAAACCCGCGCCAGAAAACTAGATACTGCTGCCTCAGTACTGAGTAACATTTTCTTTTGACCTAACGAAATTATCCCATAGGATTGTAAAGGAAGCAGCATATTTCGCTTGACGCCACCCTCTAACCTGATACAATATCCCTCGCCAGAAGACCATCTGGTAAATATATAGGGCGAGGGTAACCTCAGATGAGGTGAGAGGCGCCCAAAAGGAATGAAAATGGCAAAAGAAGAAGTTTTAATCAATGCTGAAAAGCGCAATGTGACTGGAAAGCAAGTCAAGGCTTTGCGCCGCCAAGGCTTACTCCCTGGCGTCATTTATGGACGGCACATCGAAGCTTTCCCCATCCAAATGGATGCACACGATGCATCGCTCATCTTGGATAAGCTCACTGCCTCCAGCCTAATCACCATCGACGTAGACGGTGAAAAGTTCAACGTCCTGATGCGCGACCGCCAACGCGATGTTATTTTTGGGGATTTGCTTCATGTAGATTTCTTGGTCGTCTCGCTCACCGAGAAGCTGCGCGCAACGGTCGAATTGAAACTGGTTGGCGAAGCACCAGTGGCGGATAACCCAGAAGTGGTGGTTACCCAGGTGCTAAACGCGATCGAGATCGAGGCTCTACCACAGGATCTCCCTGAAGTCATCGAAGTGGACATTTCCACACTAGAAACCGTTGACGATGAAATCACCGTCGCAGACCTGGACCTGGGCGAAGACATCGCGATTCTAACCGATCCAAATGAAACTATTGTCTCGGTGGGCTATGTAGCTCAGGAAGAGGTTGCTGAGGAAGAGGAAGCCGAGGAGCTGGCTGAACCCAAAGTGGTTGAACGAGGCAAGAAAGAAGCCGCGGGAGAGGAAGCTGAAGGCGAAGAAGCCTAAACTTACTCCACTTTTAGATTACAGAGAAAAAGCTGCCTTGTGGGCAGCTTTTTTATATGAGCAAACCGATGAAGTCTTGGGTAATTTTCGCGGTTGCGCCCCAGATCTTTTCTCCATCATAAAGTTTATAGTAGCTAACTTCATAAGGCTTACCTTCGAAAGTAATCGTGGAGTAGTAATAATTACTCGGATCCGCCAACCAGCTTAAAGGCACCGTAAAAACCCGTGCCACCTCACCGTCAAATATCTGTATGGGGTAGGGCCATGGAATCTTGCCCACAACGGGGGTAACCACAAAGCCCGTAATCAAACCGATGGGCTGCATCGCTCCCAGCACTTGCACATCTTGGGGGTGTATGCCCACCTCTTCCCAAGCCTCCCGCAAGGCTGTAGCTGTCAGGTCCGCGTCACCTGGCTCCCAGCCTCCACCCGGAAAGGACACTTGCCCGCCATGGTTCATCAGCCCATCGACGCGGCGCGTATAGAGTAAATGCCATTCGTTTTCACGGAATAAAAGCGGTAGAAGTACCGCTGCTGGTTTATATTCTTCAAAAGACACGCCCTTTTCGAGCTCAAACTCCCCTTTGGGAATGCTTTGTAAGTCAGCCAAACGTTGGGCAAGGTTATCGGGCAGGCTTAGAGTATTAGTCATACAGTTTCTTCCTCTGTTCCAGCAAAGAGATCCTCAATGACCTGCGCAACGGAACGCCCAAAGATGAGATACCCGGTATGGGCTACCATCCGATCCGTGGGGCGCAAGCGTTCCCAATCTGTCTTGTAGTAACGCATAAAGATTTCGCACACTTCCACGCAGGCAAAGTGCGCCTGCTTAAGCGCTTGCAAGCAGCGCGAAACCTGATTGACCGTTGGCACGAGCATACCCAAATAACCGCCACCTTTTAGGCTTTGCTTCGCTAAAGCGATATAGTCAAAAGCGTTGGGTAAATCCATAAAAGCGGCATCCATATCGCGTTCAGAGAAACCTTCAGCTGCGTCACTGAGTTTAAATTCCACCCGCTCAGCTAAACCAACTTTCGTCAGGTTTTTTATTGCCAAGTTTTGTGCTGCTGGATTGCGTTCGTATGTAATGACCTTGCCATTCTCCCCGACCATATAAGCAAAGGCGGTAGTCAAACCGCCAGAGCCGGTACCAATTTCCAACACGTGGCTGTCTGGTCCAATGCCCATGACCATCAGGATATATCCAATGTCCTTTGGGTAAAGGATTTGCGTGGTACGCTTGGTCTCGCGGACGAGATCCGCCAAGCCCGGCTGAAATAAGTAAAAAGGCTGCCCGGTATGGGATTTCAACATGCTACCCCAGGGCTGACCAATGATGTCATCATGCTGAATGACTCCACGATGCGTTTGCAGCACCGCCCCAGCTTCCAGCCGCACCAAGTGGCTGCGGAAACCACTGCCTTGCAGCTGCACCAAGTCCCCTGCTTGGGCAGTAACACTCATGCCGCCTCCCCGATCTGGCTAACCCAATGACCCACGAAAAGGAAAATCAAGCTGCCAATCAATGCCAAACCAAGGTTCAGCCCCCCGACTAATAAGAATTTGACGCCCCAGGCGCCGGCTGCCCAATTCCCTAACCAAAAACCAGCCCAGCTCAAGCCAAGATACAGCAAAAGCTTCCAAAACCCGCCATCCCGCCATAAATGAAAGAGAGCCCCCAAGAGCGTTGCCATAAGCCAGCCAAAGAGTATCGTTACAATGTTCATACGTTCCCTTTATTGGTAATGCATTCTCGCATCCGCCTCAAGCACAGTATTCAATCTGCCCTGAGGGTGCTATGCATATAATATCTACAGAAGAATTTTCACAACGGACACAATCATAACATCTTTTTTCCTATGCACAGCCTGCGCGGACGTTTGAAACAGTCACGGCGTGTTACTTCACATTAATTAGATCAAAGACCTCGCGCTTACCTTTCTACCCACAGTGGGTATAATTCTGCCACAAGAGGAGCGACAATGTTTTGCGATACTCACTGTCATATCGATTTTGAAGACTACGACGCAGACCGTTCAGCAGTGCTCGAGCGTGCCAAACAAGCTAACCTGCGCTTCCTGATTAACCCGGGAATTGACTTGGCATCTTCTAAAGCAGCATTGAGTCTCTCCCAAGAGTACCTTGGTTTCATTTTCGCCGCCGTTGGCATTCATCCGAATTACGTCAACAGCATGGCAAAAGGAGATTTAGAGCGCCTTTCAGATTTGGCACACACACAAGCTTTGGTTGCCATCGGCGAAATCGGGCTGGATTACTATCGGGAGTATTCAGAACCTGCGCAGCAACGCGAAGCCTTCTTAGCCCAGTTAGACTTAGCTGCCCAATGCGAGCTGCCGGTGATCATTCATAACCGTGAGGCGTCCCGAGACCTTGTCCCAATCCTGCGTGATTGGCAACGTGGCTTGCCTGTTAGCAGCCGCCTCAAGGAGTTCCCGGGTGTGCTGCATGCCTATAGCGGCAGCCTGGATGAAGCCTTGGAGCTGGCTGAATTGAATTTCGCTTTCGGTCTTGGTGGACCGGTGACCTATCATAACGGCGCAGAGCGGCGTGCAGTGGCAGCTGGCTTGCCTTTGGAAGTAATCTTACTGGAAACCGACGCTCCCTTCCTCACGCCTCACCCGCACCGCGGGAAGCGCAATGAACCTGCTTACATCCCCCTGATTGCGGCTGAAATCGCCCGCCTGCACGAACGCACCCCCGAAGATGTTGGCGTTATTACCACCCAAAATGCCATCCGACTCTTCGATTTAAACGTGGATATACCTTCTGAACTTTAGCCTCCGCTACTGTCCACGATTTACTGCTTTATCTTATACATCGGTACGAAGGTTTGCGTTTCCATTGGCGGGCGGATGTAGTTGTCATCCCGCTGCCTTGGCGGCAGCTCAATCGGCTCCGGGGTCAGGTCTTCGTAAGGAATCATCGAAAGCAGGTGGCTGATGCAGCTTAGACGGGCAATCTTTTTATCGTCGGAGTTGACCACATACCACGGCGACTGCTTGGTATCCGTATAGCGGAACATCTCATCCTTGGCTTTGGAATATTCCACCCACTTAGTCCGGGAAGCCATATCCATTGGGCTGAGCTTCCAACGGCGGGTGATATCATCGATGCGCGCTCGGAAGCGGCGTTCCTGCTCTTCATCGCTGACGGAGAACCAGTACTTAATCAGGATAATCCCCGAACGGATGAGCATGGCTTCGAATTCTGGCACTGAGCGGAAAAACTCGCGCACTTCATCCTCCGTGCAAAAACCCATCACCCGCTCTACACCGGCGCGGTTGTACCAGCTGCGGTCAAAAAGCACCATTTCCCCCGCAGCCGGCAGATGCTGCACGTAGCGTTGGAAGTACCATTGTGTCTTTTCACGTTCGGTCGGAACGGGTAAGGCGACGACCCGCACGATGCGAGGGTTCAGCTTTTCGGTTATGCGCTTGATCGTGCCCCCTTTGCCAGCCGCATCCCTGCCTTCGAAGAGAACCACCACTTTTAAGCCCTTCTCCTTAATCCAAGCTTGCAATTTGATCAACTCGACCTGCAGTTTTTGCAGCTCAGCTTCATATTGCTTATTGGTTAGGGTTGATTTCGGCTTCTTTGCCTGTTCTGCACCGACTGCCTCATTTTTACCAGCTTTGTTTTTTGCCTTCGATTTGCTTTCATCTTTAGCCATATTGCCCTCACTGCTTGCTACAAACTAGAACAATTTTCGCTACACACCATTGCCGTTAGCTTCTGAGAATAGCCACATAGATAAATTATTTAGAATATGCTACTCAATTGTTTAACTATGCGCAAAGCGCAAGTCGCTATCAAGCAGAAAAGCACAGGGCAGCCGTTAATCGGCTTCTTCTTGAGTGGCGTCCTGAGAAGATTGCTCTCCCTTCTCAGCTAATTTCTCACGTTTATAATCAACAAAGCGGTAACCCACACCGCGTTCGGTCAGAATGTACTTAGGGTGTGCAGGGTCTTTTTCAATTTTCTTGCGCAGATAATTGATATACAAGCGCACATAATGCGGTTCGTTTTCATATTCGTAGCCCCAGACCTTGTTCAAAATCTGGTCATGCGTCAGCACCCAACCAGCGTTCTTAACCAGGTGATAAAGCAAGCGGTATTCCGTCGGGCGCAGCTGCACCAGCTTGCCATCCACCCAGACCTCGTGCCGGTCGAAGTCGATCTGCAGGCGTCCATCCACATCGATCTTGCCCGTATCGGTCTCATCGGCATAGCTGCCACGGCGCAAAACTGCCCGGATGCGGCTGGTGAGGATTTTCGGGCTGAAAGGCTTAGTAATGTAATCATCCGCCCCGAGCTCTAACCCGCGCACGATGTCACTTTCTTCCCCTTTGGCTGTGAGCATAATCACAGGGGTGTTGCCGATTTCTCGGATCATCTTGAGCACCTGAAAACCATCCATATCCGGCATCATCACATCCAAGAGCACAAGGTCCGGCAGTGTCACGCGTAGCTTCTCCATCGCCTCCGCACCGTTATTGGCTTCCACAACCTCAAAGCCATCTTGCTCTAAGTTCAAGCGGATTAACTTGACCAGCCCTTTTTCATCATCCACAACCAAAATGCGATTTTTCTTTGTTGAAGGATCCATACTTTTTTCCCTTTCAATTAATGAATGTCGACAATTATGACGCTGATATTATCCGCTCCACCAGCTGCATTAGCTGTCTGCACTAACTTCCAAGCCGCGTCTACGGGTAGGGGCTCTGCTTGCAAACTTTTGACGAGCGTGTCTTCGGGGAGAGTCCCCCACAACCCATCCGAGCAGAGCAGCAACTTAGCTGGAGCTTCAATCGTAACCTCGCCAAAATCCGCGCTAAAGCCTTCCCCTTGGCCCAGAGCACGGAAAAGGCTGTTGCGTAGTGGGTTCACTTGTGCCTCTGCAGCGTTGAGCTGACCAAGGTCTACGAGCCGCCGCGCAACAGAGTGATCTCTGGTCAAAGCTTGTAAGCCACCGCTGTGGGTGTAAAGGTAAAGCCGTGTATCACCCACGTGAGCGTAATAAACTTGCCGCTCGAGAACAAGCGCCAGGGTTAATGTACTACCGCCGCCAGGGACACCTTCGAGCACAGCCATCTGAGCAGCTTGCATCGCTTGGTTGAGCAAAGCTTCAACACTTTTGCCTGAAGGAAATGGCGGCTCTAAAGTAAGAGGATCAAAGAATTTTTGCAGCAAGACTCGGGAGGCAGCCTGAATGGCTAAACTGCTTGCGCGCTCGCCATCCACATGCCCGCCCATACCATCAGCAACTATATAAAGTCCTAAAGCGCGGTGCTGGGCTTGTAAGCACACTTGTGTGCTCAGGCTAAAGAGGGCATCTTCATTATGCGTTCGCACTTTGCCTGTGGAAGAAGCCGCCTGGGACTGGAGCTGAGTGGATGGATTCAAAGATGAATCCTCTTCACGCGTTTTTGCCCGATTATGATCTCTTTTATGGTTACTTCGTTGACGTTTCACGCAATAATCTCCGGCTAAACATAGCTATTAAGGTGTGGGGGTTGCCAATTCGATGAGATCCAAAAAGTCTTGGGCAGACCAGCCCGTACGCGTTTGATCATAAGGTGCGCGCAGCTGCCACCATGTGTAACCATCTGCCTCCACCGGTCCGCCAACTACGAGGAAGACTTCGTCATCCATAGCGACAAAGTCAACAGCGGCATCAGTGCCGGGCTCAGCACGCATCCGTAAGCCGGCACCCTGCGTGCGACCGACTTTGACATACGCCCCAACGCCGATCGTGCCAGGCGGCAGAACAGCGCCAGGCGTTGGGGTAGCGGTAGAGATAACGCTCGTTGGCGGCGGAGTATGCGTATGCGTAGGGGCAGGTATAAGCGTGAGCTTAGCCGTTGAGACTTCACCTGGTTCGTTTGACGCTGGACGCGTTAATTGCAAAATGAGATAGAGCAAACCTAACAGGGCAGCCGCAAAGAGGATCGCTGCCACGATGCTGAGTGGGTGAATCCGGTTTTTTGCTGGTTTATTCTCCAAATCAGTCTCACTTTATGTCTAAGACGCTGCTCGATTTATGTTCCCAAAAAAGCTAAGCTTTGCTTTTTTCAGCTTCCTTGAAAAAATCGTCTAACGCTCGGAAAAATTCACCCGGTCGGTCAAAATGGGGCATGCCCCTGGACCGACGAATGCGTTTAGCCTTCCAGTTACTGTGCGTATGCACCGTATAGGGCAGCATATCAAAATGCAAACCTGGTTCATTATCGTATATGACTAAAACAGGCACAGAAAGGTTCTCATATACTTTTTCGCGCACGTTAAGCGTATAAAGCTTGCCGCAGAGGTACACCATCGGAGCAAAATGCGCTCCTGGTTGGTGGGCGGATGCCCAGGCTATGCTGACCAACTCATCTGGCACGCTGTATTCAAAACGGCGGCGGTAATATGAATGCAGCCGCGGCCGATTGACCAGCAAGTCGAAAAGCGGCAAACTCCATAAAGGCACAGCTACCAGGGTGTAAAGTATATCTTCGAATGTTTGCACGTTGGGTTTATCCCAGAGCGTAGATTGTGGCATCTGGAAGCCGGTTGGGTTAATCATGGTGAGCGAATGGAATAAATCAGGCTCGGCTAAAGCTGCTAAGGCGGCAAATTCACTCGTGAGCCCTATCACAACGACGTCGGTAGGTGCCCCAATTTTCTCCCGGATAAAATCGGTGATCGCTGCCTGATACATACTTGGGCGGTAGGGGCGGTCACCTTGCTGTGAGCCGCCAAAACCGGGTAGGTCCAGCACATATACCGGTCGATGGGAGACAAACGCCTGGAAAATGGGAGCAACATCATGCAAACCAGCGGCTAAATGAATGCCGTGCACAACCAAGACTGGACGACCGCTGCCAGCCGTATCAGTAACATAGTGAATCTTCCCCGCCGTAGGAGATTCGTAAAAGCCTTCTTCGCCTTTGAGCACGCCTTTGACTTTAGCATGATGGTCGATATAACGCCGGCTGTAAAAGATCCAAGCTGCAGCAACAGCGGTGCTAAAGCCTAACAAACTCGCCAAACCGCGAGGAAGCAATCCCTTGCGTTTTTTCTCTTCGTTGGTCATAGAAGTCTCCTTTTTGAAGGATAATGCTCTTCTCTTCTATTATACACTTAGGAAATCGTGTCTTTTACATATCTTTCCAACGATTAAAGTGCACTTCACATAAGGAATCTGGAGGTATTGGTAAGACTTTGAGCTCATCTCGCATGCACCTTTGGAAATATGCTTCTTTGCCTTTCTGGTAAAATCAGCGGCATGAAAGTGAAGGCAAAGCATAAGCAAAATGATCCGGCGCGCTTGATTATCGGCGGGTTTGGTGTCTTCTTTATTATCATCAGCTTGTATATCCTTTTTTCGGATTTAGCTAACTACCGCCGGCAAAGCAGCGTTTACCCAGCTGGCGTGAGCATCGAGTCTATCCCCATAGGCGGGCTGACGCGTGCCGAAGCCCAAGCGCGCCTCGAGCAAGCCTTCTCCATTCCCATCGAGCTGCGCTACGGCGAGGCGCGCATGCAGTTCACCCCGGCTGATCTGGGTTGGAGCTTAGATATAACTGCCACGCTGGACGGGCTCGAAGCTGCTCTTCCCAAGGGAAGCTGGTGGAGGCACCTCTGGGGTCGAAGTGCATCAGCAGCAGATCTAGATTACCCCCTACAAGTTTCATTCAATCCGGAAGTTTGCCGGATATTCCTTTCCGAAAATATCATCCCGCGTTACGACCAGCCTGCCACGGCGG
>JAXGPR010000005.1:0-92287 GCA_040766895.1 Anaerolineaceae bacterium
GCGTAAGTCTCAAATTGCAAACTGGTTTGTGAAGCCAAATAGAAAAATAACAAGGGTAAGCTGAGAAAAAACAATATAGGAGTTGAATCCAATTTTGCCAGGGATGCCCCCCAAAAGAGCAATACGGGAGAGATAATGATGCCATCTGTCATCCAGCGGTAAGGCATACTCCATTGGTTTAAGTTCTTGGAGACATTCATTAATATTCCAACAGCGAGCAATAAGAACCAGACCCAATTGGGAGATCGTAAACCTCCGGAAAGTGAAATGAAATACACACAGAGCAGCAACGCAGCAAACAAGAAAAACAGGAAAAATACAAGTTCCGGTGAACGCAATCGTCTGGAGCGTTGAAGCGTAGAAAAAACATTTATCTTAGAGCGAGAAAGGTAAGCATAGGTTCTCTCCAATAGATAGAAACCAAAAAAGATTAACAAGCCTAAAAAATAGGTTGTCGTATTCCAAGCTTGACCCGCTTGAACGGCTAATACAGTTCCTAACGTGTATGTGAATACTCCAGAAGCCAGAAAAAAGCCGTTTATCTCTTTGAAAATCGCACGAATCTCTTTCATAGCGAGATTTTAGCATAAGGCAGCCCATTTTTCCTGCGAGGGTTATCCTGATGTTATAATCTACGCATCTGGTAAAGCCATGAAAGCACACCGTATTCTTCTTCCGCTACTAGTCTGCTTATTGTTTATCTCAGGAACTAGCGCTGTTCTTTCCAAAGATACCAAGTCCATTTCTTTAGATTTAATTTCACCCGTAGGCTGCCCGCTCACCGGCTGCGCTGCTGGTCAACGGCTCAACTATCGCCTCACATTTCCGGTAAATCCGATTTTCACAACTGGTGAAAATGTGATGGTGTGCGTTACCTCTTCTGGCGGAAGCACTTCCCCCGGTGTGACCCTGATTGACTTCAGTACTGGATATATTTCAGCGCAAGGTTTAGTCAGCGGTGCGGCTTATAATCCTATCCTCAACTGTGATGGAAACGTTTTTAGCGGTGAGGATCTTGTGGTGAGCGTTGCAGCCCAACTGAGCAGCAGCTTATCAGACCAGCTCAACTTAGCCGTGCGCCTCCACAGGTTGGCGGACAGTAATGGCAGCATTCGCTACCATCTTTTCGAAAAGAACTCCACTGGAAACTGGATTGAAAAAGAAATGACCTCTGAGTCAATCACAGTGGCAGCTTCTCAGGTAAATACTGCCTATGTGGCTGAAACCAGTGATGATTGCAATTTGGAAGCACCATGTTTCATTAACAGTGGCGACGATCTTCCAAGCGGATTAGGTACCGGTCTTAAGGATGCTATTGACGCTCTACAAGTAGGCACATCTGCAAACCCAATCAGCATCACAATACTCAGTGATTATCCCGTCAAAACGCGAGAAGTATTGCTAGACCGTCCGAATATAATCATCCAAGGGCGCGCTGGCAGCAAACTAACCGCTGCAGGTTCTACTTGCACAGAACCGCTCTTAGGTATTACGAGTGGGGTGACTATCCAAAACCTCGCGATTGACGATGGCGAGTGTACCAGCGTTTCGCGCAACCTCATCCGCATCAATAGCAGTTTGCCTGTAACCATTCAACGCAGCACATTACAAAATGGCGCTCATGCCATTCTCTATGAGGATAATAGCGGTAACTTGCTTGTGCAGTTTAACCATTTCACCAATAACGTGGGGAATGCAATCCGACGCGTTGGAACGAATAACGCCGGTAAGCTGACAGCCGTGGCGAATAACATCCTAGGCAACACTTGGGCACCCGTTGTGGAATGTGGCAGCCCCCCTAAAGGAGTCGTTGACCATAATTTTTGGGGGGCTGGGATCACACCAGCGGCTGCTTCTAATAATTGCACCTATACTGCAGGTGCACAATTAGGTGCAGCTGTTTTAACTCAAACTACTGGTGTCTTAGGCGAGCTGGTCCAAGTTCGGACAACAAGCACGAGCCTTTTTGGTGGGGATCTCACCGTGCGCCGCTCGACTGGCAGTGATTACACGCTTTATGTAGTCAATCACGGGCAGGGCTCCGAGATTAATATTCCTTTCCTCAATCATGGCACCGATCCCATTACCGCTTGCGGTAATTTCTACGACATCTTCTTAGCCTCCGCTTTACCCCAAGGGTCGGATCTCATTGCTTCGTTCAAATACAATCTTAATAGCTCCTGCCAAGCAGTGATTGAAACGCAAAATTATTGTGGTCAGGAAGCTGATCCATCCCTATACCCGCTCTGGTGGTTTGATCCTAAGACAGACCTCACAGAAAGTTGGGGACGTGTTGGCCAAAGTCAATCCGGACAACCGGGGCAATCGGTTGTTTGCAATACTACTCAAAAAACAATTACGATGACAATTGATGATACTGGGCGTCCGAACCTTACTCAGGACATGAACCAAACTCCTTTTATTGTCGGCTTGCCACTACCTCAGGGTGTAGAGCTCACCGAAGAGGGGTTTACAGGCAGCTATCATTACAATCAAGCAGATCTAACTTGGACAACTCTCAATGAAAACGCGATTGGTGGCTTCCATATTTTGCGTAGTGAAAATATCAATGGTCCGTACTTACGGATCTCCGGTCTTATCAAAGGAATCGGCAATCCTTTTTTGGGTGGGATCTATGCCTATACAGATGCTCCTCTCCAAACCGGTAAAACTTACTACTACAAACTTGAGGTCGTTGATAGTGAAGATTTAACCCTCCAGCTTTTTGGTCCGATCACCATCGCGACAGCCACACCAACCCCGACCTTCACCCACACATTTACAATCACGCCTACCCCCACGATCACGCTCACTCCAACGGTAACCCTAACCCCCACAAGAACCCCAACCAGAACACCTACACCTACCCGAACCTCTTATGTTTACCGGTCGCCTACGAGCCGCTACAGTACTTCCACGCCCACACCTGTGCGCACAGCCACATCCCGTTACCAAACTGCCACAATAACAAGAACTAGTACTCTGCTAGAACCGACGCGACCTACCCAAGAATGGACTAGTACCTCCTCTTCATATCCCCTTCCTGGAGAGGAACAACCAACCCTCGGTACTCCTACGCCTACGCACGAACAAGTGCCTAGTGGAACGATAACCTTAGCGTCTCCCAGTGCCACAATAGTCATCACAGGCAATTATTTAGAAAAGACAAATCGGTATCAATCGTTTGCTTGGTGGGGTATCCTTCTCGGGGTAGTTTTGGTCCTTGGGGCAGGAGGTTATTTTGTTTGGCTTAAGCAAAAGCAAAAATAATCCGATTTTTTGACTTTTAATTTTAGTTATGCTATTCTATCCGGTAGAAAATCACAGGGATTAGGAATACGATTTATGCAGCATGAACGCGTCTCAGAAAACGTTTATTGGTTTCAGAGTGATATTTATGCTCAGGTAACAGCCAGCGTTATCCTTGGACCACAATGGGCTGTACTGATTGACACGCTTATTCCTCAAGAAACAGAGGAGTTGCGGGATTACATCGTGAACGAATTGATGGTTCCGGTAAAATATATCGTCAATACTCACCATCACGCTGATCACAGCTGGGGAAATTGTTTTTTTCCTGGCGCAATCGTAATTGGCCATACCCTCTGCCATGAATTAATGATTACGCGGAGCAGTTCAGCTTTAGCCGAAGCAGGCCAGACCAGCCAGTTTTATCGTGAACTTGACATTATTCCCCCCCATATTACCTTTTCCGAAGGAAGTTTAAGCTTACGCGTAGGGAAGAAACAACTCCAGATTTTCCCCACACCTGGTCATACTCCTGATAGTATTTCCGTTTTACTCGAAGATGAGCGCATCCTTTTTGCGGGGGATGCCTTTATGCCCCTCCCTTATGTAGTCGGCGGAGATGCTGAAATCTTAGCCGAAACGATCCGAAAAATTGGCAGCCTCGGGCTTGAGAATATCGTTCAAGGTCATGGCGATATCATCCTACGCGGTGAGATTGAAGAGTCGGTCAAATCCAATTTGGATTATTTGCACGTGATTCAGAGAGTGGCAAAAACGGCTGCCCGCCGTAAAAACCAGGTTAGATACCTCGAACAACACGATATTGAGGCTTGCGGAAAAAGCCGTGTAGCATTGGCTGGAACTGCGCAAGAGCTCCATCGTAAGAACTTAATCTGGCTCACACAACTTTATCAATCCCAATTGAATCAAGAAAGTGAGCCAACTTAAGCGAATATCAATATGATGAGCAGGGTTAAACCAAGCATCAACGCTGGCTCAAGGATAAGGTCAGACTTGTTCAAGCGTTGTATAAACCCACATGCCAAGCTAATCAACACGTAGAGCGCCCCCGTGAGCAGCAAACCATACTGCACTGGGTTGAGAAAAAAGTAGTGCAGACCAATAGCCGTCTGCGCACTCATGAGTGCGACTGCCAGAGCATATTCAAACCTCCATCCCCCTCTCAGCCGAAGATAGATTGTGCGCAATGCCGTAAAGCCGCTCGCTAAAAAAACGAGTGGAAAAATTACATATATCCGTAAAGGTATTGTCTTCGCGACCACAGCTAAGATTAAAAATAAGGCGTGTGAAAGCCCAATCAAGCCAATAGTGGTCAGCGGATGTTGTACGGTGCTGATCTCTTGGGCATAGAACTCTGCGGCGAGAATAATGCCAAAAAGCACAGATCCCATAGCGTATACTACCCACCAGACATTATTCCGTTCCATCCCTCTGAGCGCGAACGAAAAAACAAAAACACTCATTACCGGTAAAATGCACTGCGGCAGAAGCTGCCAAAAGGCTTGTTTTTCGCCTTGTGTTGTGGGGTATGCTTGCAGCACCCAGATAGTCCCAGCCAAAGAAAGAAGCGTGAGAAATCCAATCAGTAAGGTATAAACATCAATCTGAAGGTTGAGCATAAACCCAAAGAAGTTACCCGTAGGCACATTCCCAGCAACAGGGATGAGGTAGATAAACCCCATGCTAAGTGTGATGAAAGCGAGCACAATGCTAAGCCGATCATAAGGGAGAGAAATCTGCTTATCTTCCACAAATAGATTCTATCATGGTGAGTTATGCCCAGATTTACTTAGAGCCTTTGGTCTTAGGCTCTACTGCAGACTATGGAAATGCTCATAAGTGGTAAAATTAAACAGTTATGAATTATTCAGTTATTATCAGAAAACAGCCAAAAGTATTTGCATCCCTTGGAGAGGGATTTAAAGCTTTAGCCGGTCACCTCTATTTGTTACTCTTTCCGATAGGCTTAGACCTTTATTTCCTTTTTGCACCCAGGTTCACGGTTAGTGAATTAGCCAACCAAACCTTAGATCAAGCCCTAACCTTGGTGCAATTAACAAATCAATCTCAAGATGCAATCAACCAAGCGATTGCTTCGGTTAAAACCTATTTTGGGTACTTTAGTCTCTCTTCGGCTCTCAGAACCTACCCGGTCGGCGTTCCGAGTTTATTAGCTGGGCGCCCAATCGCCGAAAATATTTTTGGTTCATTACCTATCTACGACTTATCACATGGTGGGCAATTCATTCTCGCCATCCTTGTCTTCAGCCTCATTGGCTTGATCTTGGGGACGCTTTACTTCTTTTGGTCGAGCAAGGCTGCGCAGCCTACTGCCGAAAAGAAACCTTTCAAAACTATAATTACTGCCTTTTTGAATTTGTTTATCCTGTCGCTTGTCATGATCGTCGCAATGTTCCTGATCAGCTTGCCTTTTGCGCTCATTTTTACTTTATTCAACTCGCTCAGCCCGGTTCTTGGGCTCATTGCCTACTTTATCACCGCAATGGTTTTGCTCTCAGTTATCATTCCGCTATATTTTGCGTCACACGCTGTTGTTGTCTTAGGTCAGAATGCTTTTCAGGCAATTTCATCTAGCTTAAAAATGATCCGACCTTTTTATTCCAGCGCCTCGATTTTCCTGACCTTCGAAGTGATTATTGCCTTCCTAACCAATATGCTTTGGCAAACCCCAGCCGATAATTCCCCGTTGCTTTTTGTCGGTATTTTTGGGCACGCCTTGGTGACTACAGCTTTGCTGATTGCGAGTTTTCATTATTTCTCGGACGTCATCAAGATCTACGAGGAATTATTCGTGACTCAAAAAGCAACCTAAATCTCGCTTGTGTGTATGGAGAACAAATTGAACCAACTTAATCATTACAACGCTAATGATATCCAAATCTTGGAAGGACTCGAAGCCGTACGCCGCCGCCCAGGTATGTATGTTGGCGGTACGGACGTCAAAGCCTTACATCATCTCATCTATGAAGTTGTTGATAATTCTATCGATGAAGCTTTAGCAGGTGTGTGTAACCGTATCTCGGTAACCATCCATGAAGATGACAGCGTCACCGTAGAAGATAATGGCCGCGGAATTCCGGTAGATATTCACCCAGAGCGAGGCATCTCTGCCTTGCAAGTTGTGATGACTGTATTGCATGCCGGAGGAAAATTTGGCGGAGGAAGTTATAAAGTCTCAGGTGGTTTGCATGGTGTAGGCGTTTCAGCCGTCAACGCACTCTCGGAATGGTGCGAAGTTACTGTTCGCCGAGAGGGTAAAATCTACTTTCAACGTTACGAACGTGGCATTCCACAAGCACCAGTCAAACAAATCGGCACATACAAAGGTGATGATACCGGTACCTCTACCACTTTCAAGTTTGACCGAGAAATCTTCAAGGGTGATGTCAATTACCGCTTCGATACTTTAGTCACGCGCTTTCGCGAGATGGCTTTCGTCGCCCGCGGCGTCACCATTATGCTCAAGGATGAACGCGAAGACCGTGAAATGACTTTTCACTTCGAGGGTGGCATCGCTTCTTTTGTGCGTTACCTGAATAAAAATAAAGAAGTCTTGCACGAACCAATTTATGGCGAGAAAGAAATCGATAATATCGACATCGAATTTGTGGTTCAATATACGGATTCGTATGCTGAATCCGTGTACACCTTCGCCAATACGATCAATACCATCGATGGCGGCACTCATTTGACGGGCTTACGAACAGCAGTCACCCGTAGTATTAACGATTATGCCCGTAAGGTCGGGCTGCTCAAAGATTCTGACCCCAACTTTAGCGGTGATGACACCCGCGAGGGGATGACCGCTATCGTTAGCATCAAGCATCCCGATCCGCAATTCGAAAGCCAGACTAAAGTCAAGCTGATGAACCCGGAAGTGCAAACTTATGTGCAGCAAGTTGTTGGAGATACCTTCTCAACTTTTCTGGAAGAGAACCCAGCAGCTGCCAAAGCAATCATTCAAAAATGTCTGACCTCCGCACGCGCACGCGACGCTGCCAAGAAAGCGCGCGATCTTGTCATCCGCAAATCCGCACTCGAATCAATGACCTTACCCGGCAAGTTAGCCGATTGCTCTGAACGCGATCCTGCTAAAACTGAGCTCTACATCGTCGAGGGCGATTCGGCTGGCGGTTCCGCTAAGCAAGGCCGTGACCGGCACTTTCAAGCCATTTTGCCGCTGCGTGGGAAAATCCTCAATACGGAGCGCGCTCGCCTCGATAAAATCCTCGATAATCGTGAGGTGAAATCTTTAATCTCTGCACTCGGTACAAGCGTTGGCGATACGTTTGATATCTCCGGGCTGCGTTACAACCGCATCATCATCATGACTGATGCAGACGTGGATGGGGCTCATATCCGGACGTTGCTGCTTACTTTTTTCTTCCGCTATATGCAGCCACTCATTGAAGAAGGCCACCTTTTTATTGCCCAACCACCACTCTATCGCATCTCTGCGCGTAATCAGATTTATTATGCCTATTCAGATGCAGAGAAAGACGAGTTGGTGGCTAAACTGGGAGGCATGAATAAAGTCAGCATTTCACGCTACAAAGGTTTAGGTGAAATGAACCCAGAGCAGCTTTGGGAAACGACCATGAACCCAGAAAACCGCACGCTCCTACAAGTGACCATCGAGGACGCAGCTGAAGCTGACCGAACCTTCGATATGCTTATGGGCAGCCAGGTGCCCCCGCGCCGGCGTTTTATTCAGACGCACGCTAAAGAAGTCCGCAACCTGGATATTTAAAATACCTCGGCTAAGCGGCAGCGTGCCATTTTGTGAGTTACATGGAACGCAAGATTCTGCACCTCGATTTGGATGCATTTTTCTGCTCGGTTGAAGAGTTGCTAGACCCAAGCCTGAAAGGCAAGCCATTTGCAGTTGGGGGCAATCCACAAGGACGTGGCGTGGTTTCTTCCTGCTCTTATGCCGCGCGCAAATTTGGCGTGCATTCTGCTATGCCTATGGCGCGAGCGCTTTCCCTCTGCCCTGAGCTAATCGTCATCCATCATCGGCATGGGCTCTATGGTGAGTACTCCAACAAAGTCATGGATATTTTGCGCTCGTATACGCCCCTCTTTCAGCAAGTTTCCATTGATGAAGCCTTTTTAGATGTGAGCGACTTGCCAAAGCCGGCTGGGGTGATTGCCCAAGAGATTCAGGAGCGTGTGGATCACGAGTTGCATCTTCCCTGCTCGCTTGGCGTGGCAACCAATAAACTCGTCGCAAAGGTTGCCAATGATTTTGGCAAAAGCCAGGTGAAAAGCGGTCAAGCCCCGCGTCAAATAACTATCGTTCCACCGGGAGAAGAAGCTGCTTTTTTAGCACCACTGGATATCCAATCGCTTTGGGGAATTGGGCCTAAAACCAGCCAAAAGCTGCACGGGCAAGGCATCCATACCATAGGGCAGTTGGCAGCGCTGTCGGTTGCAGAATTGGAAGCTTATTTTGGCAACAATGCTCTGGAAATGCATGCCCGCGCTTTAGGCATAGACCCTTCGCCAGTGCATTCCGAGCGTGAGGTCAAGTCCGTTAGCAACGAAGTTACATTCACAAAAGATACAACTGATAGCGAAGTGCTAAGACAAACATTACGTGCATTAGCAGATAAGGTCGGGTATCGGCTGCGCCAAGCTGGCTTTGCAGGCAGCGTTGTTCAAATCAAGCTGCGCTATAGTAACTTCGAAACTATAACGCGCCAAACTGCTTTACCTCAACCAACAAACCTTGATGACGAAATCTATGCAGCCGCCGAAAAATTATTTGAGGCAAATATTATCCCCACTCGCGCAGTACGTTTGATTGGCATTGGCGTCAGCCGGTTAAACCCGCCTTACCGTCAGCTTAGCCTGTGGGATAACAATCAAGATGAAAAGGAAAAACTCGCTAGCGCCATCGATCAGCTCAAAGAGAAGTATGGGCAAGATGTCATCAAGCGGGCAAGCATGATGAAAAATCCTAAGAAATCCGATCCAAGCCCGAATAAACCTTGACCGCATTGCTTGTACATCGTTCCCGCCGGTGTCCTGAGTGCAGAGCCTCCTGTAAGGACCAGCGAGCGGTTTTGACCATAGGTCTCCTGGTTTTCCTGCCTTGATAAACGATTGTGATAATTGGATTATCAGTTTTTTTGAGACCTAAAGGTCTTGGGTTGACCTCTCACAAAAGGAGAAGCTAAACGATGCGCTCGATCAACTCAAAAATAAATATGACGAAAACTTTATCAAAAGAGCAAGAATGATGAATGTTTTAGGTAAACAGATAACAATGAAATACGATTGTCTTTTTAATCATTTTCAATTTAAATCATTATTTTAAGGATGACCATATTATAATTACACTGATTGCTTTATTACAACAATAGGGAGAAATGTATGAGTGAATTATTTATAAAAACCTTAATGGATAACCTTATAGAAGCCACCATGATTCCCAAAGTTCAAGTTGAGAGAGTGGTAGAGCCGATTTTAAGTGTCTTTTTAGAAGATGTATTAACTGAAACACTAAAATCGGATACAGATTTATCTGGTTTAATAAAAATGATATGTCAAGAATTTCCTTTGAAAAAAGCAGAAAATAATCAATCAACCAATATCGATTGGCTTATGTATAATACGCAGCGTAAGCAACTCCTATTTGTTGAATTAAAGACATCTGATACTTCAATTAATTCAAGCCAAAACGAAATTTACCAATCCGTGACAAATGATATCCAAAACAAAAGCGGTGCTTTCCTGATCAGTGATTTAGAAAAATTGAGAGTTGCATCAAGAGAATCTGGAAAGTATCAATTCATTCTTGAGAAAAAAGTATCACGCTTCAAACAAGAAATTTCTATATGCCGCAGTGCAAAAATTATATACATCGTACCAAAATGTATTGAAGACAAAACAAAAAAACATGCAGACAAAGTGCTATCATTTGGCGGATTATCAAAATCAGTCCCAGGACAATTTTCAAAAGAATGGCGGATTATTCACGAGTATCTCTCCAAACTTGACGACTTAACACAAAGTTCACGTAACCTCAGAATATCGAATAATCAGAATAAAAAAACAACCTCAAGTCAATCAAAACGGTGGCAGGGAACTTTAAAATTCGAAGAGATGGTTGAGCTTTGCCAAAGACAGGGAGATGAGGTTATTATCGGGTTTACAGGCGGAAAAGAAAAATTTGCTAACAGTACTCTGTCTGAATTAAAAAACCGATTGCACTATAAATGGGATTATTCAACAAATATGAGTGGGAAAAACCGTTCTGACTGGCTCTCAGGTTCAACAGTATTGGGATTATTAATAAATCATCAAAAGTATCCAATAAAAAGGTGAGCTGTTTCTAATGATATAATTTTCTCACTATGAACGATTATATTACTCTTTCATGTCCGTCATGTGGTGTAAAATTAGAAGTTGTTACAAATACATCTATCCTACTTTGTCAACATTGTGAAACCGAACACATCGTTCGCCGGCAGGGTGATGCCATCAGTCTTGAATCTTTTGTAAGGTGTCCAAAATGTGGGCGCAATGACAGGGTTGAAAACGTATCATCGATTCTCAAAAGTCACACACAGGAAATCATCAGAACAGAAAAACGGACTAATTACGCTTTTGGATAAACCTTTGGTATAATATGAAAAATGCCAACGTAGCTCAGCCGGTAGAGCAGACGCTTCGTAAGCGCCCGGTCAAGGGTTCGAATCCCTTCGTTGGCTTTTCGCTTTTAAACTAGCGCTTGATGATTGCACGGCTATCCAGCGCCAATGCTCCTTGCCCTTCCAGGTAGACAATCAGCGGATTGATCTCAACCTCAGCTATCTCCGGGAAGTCCAACGCCAGCTGGCTAAGCCGCGCGATCACATCCTTCACTGCGGCGATATCTCCTTTGGCAGCGCCGCGATAACCCGCCAGCAACTTGCCGGCAATCGTACTCGCGAGCATGTCATCGATATCTTCCCCAGAGAGCGGCGCCACCTTGAAGCTGATATCCTTAATCTGTTCCACGAGCACCCCGCCCATGCCAAACATGAGCATCGGCCCGAAGGTCGCATCTCGGCGCATACCAACGATCACTTCTTGCCCTTTGAGGGCCATCTTCTCTACCATCACTCCCAAAACGTGTGCTTGGGGATAGTTTTGGGAAATATGGCAAATCATATTCTTATAAGCTACGCGCAATTCTTCAGCATTTCTCAGGTTCAGCCTTATTCCGCCGGCTTCCGATTTGTGGAGTAGCCCTTCAGCTGCAATTTTAATCACAACGGGATAGCCAATTTGCTCGGCAATTTGGATGGCTTCGGCTTCCTCCTTTGCCAATCCCCCAGGTACATTTGCAATGCCGTAAGCTTCTAGCAGCTGCCGTGTCTCAAATTCACCCAGAGCAACTTTACCTAGGGCTTGATGCAAGACCACTTCAGCTGTTTCGGCATCAACATCCTCAACTTTGACTGGGGTAAATGGCGGACGCTCACGGAAGCTGGCAAATTTGCGCATGCCACCGAGTACAGTGCCAATTTGTTCTGGAAAGCAGAAGACCGGCACCCCGGAGGCATTCAAAAAGGCATTTGCTTCGCGGGTGCTGCGTTCGCCAACTAAGCACGTGAGCATAGTTTTCTCAGTCTGCTGGGCAGCTTCCACCCAGGCTTTAGCCACACCCATGGTATCAACCAATGCTTGGGGTACCAAAATCGGCACGAGCACATCCACTGCTGGCTCTTTGATTAGATTGGCAAGACTCCAGGCATAATCCTGCGGTTCTGCCTGCCCAAGCATATCAACGGGATTTGCCACTTGCGCACTCGGGTTGAGCTTCGTGCGCAATTCTGCCTGGATTTCCGGACTAATTCGCGCCAACGTGTAACCATTTTTTGCCAGCTCATCTGCCAGCAAAGCAGCTGCGCCTCCAGCGTTAGTCGCAATTGCTACATTATTCCCTGTTGGCAAGGGTTGCACACCCAACGCCCATGCAGTGTTTATCAATGCGTCTAAGGTTTGAACTTCGATCACACCGGTTTGCTCAAAAACAGCCTGATACGCGGTATATTCGCCTGCCAAAGAGCCAGTGTGCGAACTAACCGCTTGTGCACCAGCGTTGCTCTTCCCTGCCTTGAGCAAGATAATTGGTTTTTTCTTTGAAATTTTGCGAGCCGCCTCCATAAAGCGCGGTCCGTTTTGTGCTCCTTCTAAATAAACTGCAATCACACCGACCTCTGGATCTTCCCCAAAGTATTCGATCATTTCAGCTTCGGAGACGTCCATTTCATTACCCATGCTAGCAAACCGCGAAAATCCAACTTTAGATTCAATGATTAGGTCCACCACTCCCCCAAAAATGGCACCGGATTGGGAGATAAAGGCAATCGGACCCTTCTCTGGCATCCCTTTAATAAATGTGGCATTCATTCCAGTTTTCATATTCATCACCCCCACACAGTTGGGGCCAATGATACGTATACCGTGTTCGCGTGCGAAGCTGAGTACCTGACTTTCCAGCGCTGCACCTGCGTTGCCCACTTCTTTGAATCCGCTGGTAATAATTACGACGTTTCGTATACCACGGTCAGCACATTCCTGTAAGGTGGTAAGCGTCATTTCAACTGGCAGAACGATGATCGCCAAATCAACCGGATCAGGCACATCTTTTATATGTACATAAACTGGCACACCTAAAATCTCCCCGCCTTTGGGGTTGACCGGATAAATGCCGCCCTGAAAACCGCCTTTAACCAGGTTTTCGAGAATGCCATAGCTCAATTTGTTAGGCTTGGTGGAAGCGCCGATGATGGCTATGCCGTTGGGTTCAAAAAAAGGACGCAAGGATGAGTACATGTTTCTCCATTTCTTGTGGTGAGCTGATAAATTTCTGCTAAATTATACCAACTTGACCCATTATCAGTTGGCTATATCTAAGATGTAAGAGCAAAGTTATAATGTCCTAAAGTAGCAAAATAAAAATGTCCTGTTTGTGATTAGGAGCTATGAAATGGACACATGAAGTGTACTGCGTAAGCAAAATGACAAGTAAGGAATTAGCCCAAAAAAAGAGCGTTAAGAATGCCCTGATTATCAGTCTTTGAATCGCGTAGTTTATAACGATCTCAAACCATAATCGCAATCCCCACCCCTTTGATTCCCCTCCCCAGCGGCTGGTTTCAGATTTAACCTGCCTGACTGACGCTGGTGAGGGGAAAAATGCTTGCAGGTGGGGGCGGCCGGCCGCCCCCACCTGCAAAAGAACCTCCCTCTCCCAGCAGATTGATGCCGAAACAGGCGTGACTCGGAGCTGGGAGAGGGCAGGGTGAGGGTATCCTGAGATTATTCACCTTTCAGAGGCTGGAGATATTCCATAGACGAGCGTTTTTCAGCCTTTTCATGCAACATAATTGACAAGAAGAGGATGAAGGATAAATTTCCAAGAAAAACCCATACTGGCGACTTTATCCATTGAATAGGACATTTCTAAATTGCCAGCATTAGGACATTTCTAATTAGCTTTAGCATGGCTAAACCTAAGAAAAAATTTGAAGGCTGCAAGGCTTATAATAAACGCATGCACAGGAAATTTAGCATGGCATCAACTCTGGGTTTGGTTTGCAAATGCGTTTACCCAAAGGGTTTAATAATCTGATGCAGCTCTCAGAAGAACAGAAACAAATTTTAGCCCTGCCTTTTGATCAAACCTTATTCTTACATGGCTCGGCGGGCACCGGCAAAACCACCTTGGCAGGCAAACGCATGCTGCAGCTCCTGCGAGAGGCTCCGGATGAACCAATCTTGGTGCTCACCCCGCAGCGCTCTTTAGCCTTCCCTTACCGCACGCTGCTCGAGCAAGCTGAAGGTTTCAAATCTTATTCTGTGAATTTCGCCACGATGAATACCATCGCAAGGCGGATGGTAGCGCTGTTTTGGCCGCTTTTCAGTGAACAAGCCGGCTTTCATTTTCCTTACCGCCCGCCGCAGTTTCTCACCCTGGAAACCGCTCAGTTTTATCTGGGTAAGTTAATTGATCCGATGCTGGACCGGGGGGCATTTAGTTCGGTGAGCATCACACGCCACCGCCTCTATAGCCAAGTACTGGATAACCTCAATAAATCTGCTGTGGTCGGCTTCCCTTACACCGAAATTGGAGCTAAGCTTTCCGCAGCCTGGGTAGGCGAGAGCAGCCAGCTCAATGCTTATGCGGATTTACAAGTAGCTGTGAATGCCTTCCGCAGTTTTTGCTTAGAAAATAACCTGCTGGATTTTTCGCTCCAAGTGCAGCTGTTTCGAGAGTTCGTGTGGCAGGATCCTCTCTGCCGGCGCTATCTCACCAGCCAGTTTGCGCATCTGATCTATGACAATTGCGAAGAAGATCCACCTTATGTCCATGATGTTCTCATAGAATGGTTGCCGAGCTTCAAGAGCGCTCTAATAGTTTATGATAATCAAGCTGGTTATCGCGTTTTTCTAGGTGCAGACCCGCATTCTGCCTGGCGGCTGCATGAACAAGCCCAATATACACGTGAGCTCACCCAAAGTATTACCGCCAGCCCGGAAGTGGCGCTCCTGCGTAACTATCTGGTTTCGCCTGAAAAATCCCCGCCCTTCCAGCCGCTCGACTATGCAACACTGACCAAAGTGCTGCACATTCCCGAGCAGCCACTGCGTTTTTACCAGCAAATGCTTGCCGATGTCGCTACCCAAATCCAAGAATTAGTCGCATCAGGTACTAAACCGGGTCAGATTGCGATCTTAGCACCTTTCGTAAACAGTTCCTCTGGCTTTGCGATGCAACAGGCGCTTAGCCAGCAAGGGATTCGTGCACGCATTTTTCGACCTTCCATTCCCCTCATCGAAGATGCGGTCATACAGTGTTTCATCACGCTTGGCGAGCTTATACATCCAGAATGGCATCTGCCCTTGGCTAAAACCCAGCTCACGAACTGCCTAACAACAGCGATCGACGGCTTAGACATGGTGCGGGCACGATTAATAGTCGATAACCAGCTAGATTTTGCCACCTCTACAGACTTGCTTAAACCGTTTGATGGCTTACCGGAGGCATTGCAAAACCGCATCACGTCTAATTTTGGCAGCCGTTACGAACAATTACGTTTATGGCTCAGCCAAGCTGATCCACAGCTCCCGCTGGATATCTTCGTCAGTCAGCTATTCGGTGAGGTGCTTAGCCAGCCGGGTTTCGGATTTCATCAAAATATTTCAGCCGGTCAATCAACCCACAATCTGATGGAGTCCTATCGGAAGTTCCGTTTGTCGGTCAATATGCAAACGGTGCGCGATAGCAGCCAACTCAACCTCGACTATGTGCGCACCTTGTTGGATGGCGTAATTTCAGCGCAATACCTTAGCACTTGGCAAAATGAAGACCCAGGCAGTGTGCTCATCGCACCAGCGTTAACTTTTTTGGTTTCCGGTCAGACTGTTGACTATCAGGTTTGGCTGAGTGTGGGCAGCTCGGGCTGGTATGAGCGCCTCGAGCAGCCGCTGACCCACCCTTATGTACTCAACCGCGCGTGGTCTGAAGGCAAAAAAGTGGACTTCAGAGGAAGAAAACCGTGTGAGCAACGCCAATTTGGAGATGATCTTAACAGGTTTACTCTCGCGCTGTCGCAAAGGTATCATCCTCGGGCTTAGTGAGTATAACCAAGCCGGCCAGGAAGAAAAGGGCTTGCTGCTCTTGCGCTTGCAAAGTTTGTTACGTCAAGCGCTTAAGGAGAGCGGGAATGCCTGAGGTATTACGCGAGTCACAAGCCCGCATTCTGAGTTATAGCGGCGGGAAGATGGGCATTTCTGCCGTTCCGGGCAGTGGTAAGACTTGGACGCTTTCCCGCTTAGCCGCAAAGTTAATCAGCACGGCTGGACTTCAGCCTGACCAAGAAGTTTTGGTGGTAACTTTCTCCAACTCAGCGGTGGATAACTTTTCTACCCGCATCGGGCAGCTCCTGCGCCAATCCGGGGTGCTTTCAGGGCTGGGTTATCACGTGCGCACGCTGCATGGCTTAGCGAATGACATCATCCACCAGAGGCCTGAACTAGCCGGCCTCACCAATGACTACCAAATCCTGGATCAAACTGAAGCAGACGCGATATTGACGCATACCGTCGATGCTTGGCTGAAGCTTAATCCTCACTTTTTTGATGATCTACTCGCCCCCGGCTATATTTCGCTAGATACTCATGAGCCTACTCATAAAGCAGCTGAAAACATTCCAGGTTTGGTCAAGTCTGTTGGCTTAGCTTTTATCCGCACAGCCAAAGACCTGCGCCTCACACCCGCCGAAATTACCAATAGCCTCAGAGATTACCCCATGGATACCTCACTGCTTCAGATGGGTTTAGCACTCTATCAGGACTATGAAGCCGCCTTGAACTACCGCGGAGCAATCGACTTCGATGACCTGATTTGGCTGGCTTATCAGTGCTTAGAAAACGACCCGGATCTGGTCGCTCTCTTGCGTCACCGTTGGCCTTATATTCTTGAGGATGAAGCCCAAGACTCGAGTGTGCTCCAGGAAAAAATCTTGCGCCAGCTCGTGGGCACAGATGGCAACTGGGTGCGCGTGGGCGACCCAAACCAGGCAATTTACGCCAGTTTTACCACTGCTAACCCCAACTTACTCAAGCGCTTCTTAGCAGAGCCGGATGTGCGCAAAGAAGACCTGCCCGAATCCGGACGCTCCTGCCAAAGCATTATCGACTTAGCCAATAGCATGATTGATTGGGTGCAATATGAACATCCAAACCGTGAAGTACGCGATGCCCTCACCCCTCCGTACATCCAGCCAACCAAACCCGGCGACCCTCAACCAAACCCGCCGGATGAACCTGGTGCGGTTGAATTTGTCAACTGGCAAATGTCCGATCAAGCAGAGCTGGACTTCCTCGTCGATCGTGTGCAATCTTGGTTGGAGAAAAACCCAGAAAGTACCGTGGTCGTTTTGGCTTTTCTCAATGATCGCGTTGCTAAAATCGCAGATGCTTTACGCAATGCCAATATCCCTGTTGTGGATAGCTTGATGAACCTGCCAGATCCGACCCGCCTTTCAGCAGGGGCGATTGCTAATATTTTCGAAAGTCTGCTCAACCCGGATAACCCCAAGAAGTTAGCAGTTACTTTCAAAGTGTGGAAGCGCAAATTTCGCGAAGACCAAGAGGCATGGGATCAAATTGAAGCTGGTGCACGCCTTATTCAGGGCTGCCCAGCTCTTGAGAACTACCTTTACCCCCAAGAAGGTGTGGAATGGCTCGAGAACCTAAAGGGGCAGCATCCCGATGAAATTCTTACAGACTTGGCTGCTTTCCGTGAGGTTGTCCGTAGGTGGCATCAAGCTGCTCTCCTCACACCCGATCAGCTCATTCTGGCTGTTGCTCAAGATCTGGAGCTTGATGCGGTGGAACTGGCGACTACACACAAAATTGCTCTCCTTATTCGCAATTTGCAAGACATGCATCCGGAATGGTCTTTGGAAGACCTAAACTCCGAGCTTGTGGACATCTCCAAAAACCTGCGCCGCTTCGAGAATCTCAGCAACGATGCCGAAGGTTTTGACCCGCAGGCATACAAAGGACAAGTGGTTGTGGCAACGATGCATAAAGCAAAAGGCTTGGAATGGGATAAAGTCTTTCTGAGCTCAGCAAATAACTATGACTACCCCTCCGGCGAAGAAGGAGAAGCCTACCGCGCTGAAACTTATTACCTTAGGGATAATCTCAATTTGCAAGCTGAAGCCTTAGCCCAATTGAAAAAATTAGCCGAAGGATTGCCCATAATCGATTTCCGCTTGGGCGCATATTCGCCTGACGACCGCAATGAGGTTATTCGTGAACGCCTGCGCTTGTTTTACGTGGGCATTACGCGTGCGCGCCGCTCTTTGACTGTTTCTTATAACACAGGCAGATTAAAAAACAACAAAGAAGCACTCGTTTGCACTGCGCTCCGTAACCGTATGAATTTAGGAGGTTAAAGTGGCGCATATTTTACCCCTACCGTTCGTTTTCACCCAATCTAACTTGCAATCATTCTTCAACTGCCCATATCAGTTTTACTTGCGTTATGTGCTGCATTTTCAGTGGCCAGCCGCTCAAGCGCGTGATTTGCTGCAGTTCGAAGCCGATCGCTTAGCTGGGGCGCGCTTTCATCAGCTGGTATATCAGCTGTTCTTAGGCATATCGCTGCCAAAACTTTCCCAGATGGCAAAAAACGACCCAGATACACGCGTTGCTACCTGGTTTGAAGCATTTACCACTACATTCCCTCAAACCTTACCTGGCGAGCTGTTTCCTGAATATACCCTCGGTGTTACCTTAGGTGGTCAAGAACTTACTGCCAAATACGACTTGCTCCAATGTGATAGCGGGCATTTTACGATTTATGATTGGAAGACTTCCCGCAGACAACCCCGTAAAACCTGGTTAGCCGGACAGATGCAGAGCCGCGTTTTTCCACTGGTCTTAGCACTGCACCTCGATGAAATTAATCAGCCATTTACAGAACTTCGCATGGTATATTGGGAAACCGCTCAGCCTGAACGCCCATATATCTTTAAAAGCACCGCGCAAACCTTAGCCGAGGATCAGGCTTTTATCCTCGCATTGATGCAAAAGATTAACCGCTTATCCCCAGCGGATTTTCATAAAACTGAAGATATTCAGCGTTGTCAATATTGCCGCTATCGTTCATATTGCAACCGTGGCACACAACCTCCGGAAGACAATGAGGCTTTCATTGAAGCTCACTATCTGGAATTAGCAGCCGAGCCTGAAGAAGTTATTTTTGAAGACGAAATTTCTTGATATCTCAAGAGAATATTCACTTTTAGACCATTTCTCGAATTCTGGTTGATATAATTTTGAGGTGTATTCAAACAGAAAGGTTAAAGCAAAGGCTATCTTACGTTTAAATACTAAATGGGCAGAACAGGACTCGAACCTGCGGCCTCATCTGTGTAAAAGATGCGCTCTAACCAACTGAGCTATCCGCCCGAACGTTATAATTATACACTAATTATGAAGATCATTCGCTTCGAAACAAAATACACACCCCCAGAATATGGCTGGATTTATGAAGATAAAGTCGGCCGCATCCAAGGGGATCCGTTTGGCGAATTTCGGCGTTTTGAACCGGAATTCTCGCTTTCCCAAGTAAAATTGTTGGTTCCCTGCCAACCCAGCAAGATATTAGCGGTCGGCCGCAACTTCTTTGAGCATGCCCAGGAGATGAACGCACCCATACCAGAGGTCCCCTTACTTTTCCTCAAGCCCCCTTCTGCTCTTTTACCCATTGGCGAGGCAATCATCCTCCCGCCGCAATCCCAACAAGTGGAACATGAGGCAGAATTAGCTGTCGTAATTAAGAAGAAATCACGTTGGCTGCAAGTTGATGAGGTTCAAGAAGCGATTTTTGGCTATACAGTTGCCAATGATGTAACCGCGCGTGACCTGCAGCAACGCGATGGGCAATGGACCCGAGCCAAAGGCTTTGACACATTTTGCCCCCTTGGGCCGTGGATTGAAACGGAGTTCGACCCTTCGGATGCGCTGATAACCTGCCGAGTGAATGAAACCTTACGGCAGATGGCTTCCACGCGAGATATGATTTTCACCATCGAGCAGCTAGTGCTTTATGCATCCTCTGTGATGACCTTGATGCCAGGTGATATTATCCTTACGGGCACGCCAGCCGGCGTAGGCAGCCTGAATGATGGCGATGTTGTCTCGATCTTCATCGATGGAATCGGAAGTCTGGTCAATCCGGTTCGTTCAGGTGAACCCTTTCAAATATCTTAATAACTGAGGTTAATTATTTGACACTGCAGAAAGAACTTGAAAGCCTCTTATATCGCGTTGAAAAACCCGGTCGCTATGTTGGCGGGGAATATAATCAGGTCGTGAAGCCTTGGGGGTCAGTAGAAACCCATGTGGCGTTAGTCTTCCCGGATATTTACGACATAGGCCAAAGCAACTTAGGCTTAGCCATACTCTATGACATCCTCAACCGACAGCCTGATATTTTAGCAGAGCGCGCTTATGCTCCTTGGATTGATATGGAAACCCAATTACGTGAGCACAATCTGCCGCTTTTTTCTCTTGAATCCAAAACGCCTCTAAGCGAGTTTGATATTCTTGGCATCACGCTGCCGTATGAGCAAATCTATACGAATGTTCTTAATATTTTAGATTTAGCTGGTATTCCACTCCTTTCGAACCAACGCAGCGCAACAGACCCGCTCATTATCGCCGGCGGACAAGCGTGCTATAACCCCGAGCCAATGGCAGATTTTATTGACGCATTTGCAATTGGCGAAGGCGAAGAAGTGATTTTAGAAATCACACACGAATACCAAGCTTGGAAACGCGCTGGTGCGGCACGTGAAGATTTATTAGCTGCCTTAGCGAAAGTCCCTGGGGTTTACGTCCCCAGCCTTTACACAGTTAGTTACAACCCAGATGGCACTCTCCAAGCCGTAACGCCACACAGTAAACATGCGAGCTTCCCTGTGGTCAAGCGCATTATGCCCAAACTCCCACAGCCCCTGACGCATTTTATCGTCCCCAATGTGCAAACCGTGCACGACCGCTTATCTGTAGAGATTATGCGTGGCTGCACACGAGGCTGCCGTTTTTGCCATGCCGGCATGGTTAACCGACCAGTGCGCGAGCGCAGTGTTGAGGAGATTATCACAGCTATAAAGGATGGCTTGGCGGCAACTGGGTTTGACGAGGTTGGCATCCTTTCGCTTTCTTCATCGGACTATACGCAAATCCTTCCTTTAACGCAAAAAATATATCGCGAATTTAAAGACGCTCAGGTCAGGGTCAGCTTACCTTCCCTACGTATCGCATCATTCTCCGTGGAATTGATGGATGAGCTCAAGGAACTTAGCCCAGGGGGTGGATTTACGATTGCGCCGGAGGCTGCCACAGAGCGCTTGCGTGCCGTAATCAACAAGCCGCTGGATGAAGATGTGCTGCTGGAAACTGCGCGAACAATCTTTGAACACGGCTGGCTCAACCTTAAAATGTACTTTATGATTGGCTTGCCTACAGAAACGATGGAAGATGTGCAAGCCATTCTAGATCTGGGCAGCAAAGTCCACAAAATTGGAAGGTCAATTGCCGGCAATCGCGTTCATATACACTTAGGCATTAGCACCTTCATCCCCAAAGCTCACACACCTTTTCAATGGTATCCCATGGACACCCCTGAAAATATCCAAACCAAGCTGGACTTACTCAAACGAGGTGCACGCCAGGCACACCTGAAGATGACTTACAATCTGCCAGAGGCGTCCCAGGTAGAGAGCTGGCTCTCCCGCGGAGACCGGCGCTTGGGTGCAGTGATTTTGCAGGCTTGGCGCAGTGGTGCGAAATTCGATGCTTGGTCCGAACTCCTCAACCTGCAAGCTTGGCAAGATGCCTTTGCTCAAGTAGGTCTTGATTCGGATTTCTACACGCTGCGTCAACGCTCGTTAGATGAAGTACTCCCTTGGGATCATATCTCGACAGGTGTGAGCAAGCATTTCCTAATCACCGATTTGCGCCTCAGCCAAGCAGAACGCACCCGTGAGGATTGCCGCAATAGGTGTTACAACTGCGGCATTCTGGACTGCTTTGAAAGCATTCGCCCAGCCCAAGAGGAAGTCTACTGGGGGTGCCCCTAAATGAGTGAGATCAAATTTCGCTATCGCGCAGTCTTTTCTAAGAATGGAGACATGCGCTTCATTGGTCATCTAGACCTGCAGCAGCTTTTTGAACGCGCCCTGCGACGCTCTGCTTTACCACTGCGCTACAGCCAGGGCTTTAGCCCCAAAGTGCGCCTAAACCTTGCTGGCGCCTTGCCTTTGGGGTTCACATCTACAGCAGAAATGATGGATTTCTGGCTCGAGCAGCCCGTAGAACCTCCTTTAATCCAAGAGCAGCTCAACGCTGCCCTGCCAACTGGCATCCGCATTATTTCCGTCACAGAAGTACCCAATGATTTACCCAGCCTGCAAGCCAGCCTTAAAGCAGCAGAATACAAGGTGACCTTCAAAGCGGAGATCGATGTTTCAGCCGTGAATGCGAATTTGGAGGATTTGCTTAATAAGCCGAACTTGATAGTGACCCGCAGAAATAAACAGGTCGACCTCAAGCCGCTGGTTGAGGCACTGCACTGGGAAGAGGATAAGTTGTACTTGCGCCTGAGCTCCAGTCCGGAAGCCAGTGCACGACCGGATGAGTTGCTTGCACTGCTTGGCTTAAAGCCTGAGCAGTACGATATTCAACGGATCGGTTTGTATTTTTCCTAATTTTTATAGGAGGACTTATGGATGATTGTGTGTTTTGTAAAATTGTGCGCGGAGAATTGCCCTCATGGAAAGTTTGGGAAAACGAGCAAGCGATAGCTATATTAGATTTAGACCCCATCACAGCGTACCATACCTTGGTCTTGCCTAAAAGGCATTATGAAAATATCTTCGAAATCCCACCAGATTTATTGAAAGAAGTCATTGCAGCCACGCAACAGGTCTGCTTGCTCTATCGTGAAAAGCTTGGCATCCAAAACATTCATTTGCTCAACAACAACGGCAGGCAAGCTTTACAATCCGTTTTCCACATGCATATTCATATCATCCCGGTTACCCAGCGTGTGTTCCCTGGTCCTATCCAGAAGCATCCCGAACTCATGAGCCAGTATCCTGAGATGTTAGCCCGGTTGGAGTAAACCTTACGGCGCTAACTGACTGATAATTAGGTATAATAAAAATCGCTGTTCCCGTGGCCTAATGGATAAGGCATCGGCCCCCGGAGCCGGTCATGTGAGTTCGAATCTCACCGGGAACATTGTGAAGATGGGCTGGCGTTAGGATGTAGTGCTTTTAAAACTTTCAGAGGTAAAGTATGAGTGATCCGGATATACGCAAGCAAATTGAAGAACTCCGTCAACAAATAAATTATCACAACTACCTTTACCACACACTCGACTCTCCCATTATCAGCGATTATGAATTTGACCAGCTGATGAACAAACTCAAAGAATTAGAGGCAGCCCATCCAGAACTCATTACCCCCGATTCCCCTACACAACGCACTGGCGGCGCTCCCTTGGATAAATTCCGCAAGGTGCAGCATCCTGTACCGGTGCTCAGCTTGGCGAATGGTTTTGGCAGACAAGACATCTTGGATTGGTATGAGCGTATCCTCAAAATCGATCCTGCGGTTGCCAATGCCGATTATGTGCTCGAACCAAAACTGGATGGGCTTACAGTTGTTTTACACTACGAAAATGGCTTGTTCGTCTTAGGGGCAACGCGTGGCGATGGCTTCGTAGGCGAAGATATCACCGAAAATCTAAAAACTATTCCGTCGATTCCTCTGCGCGTTCCCATCAGAGGGGATATTAAGCCGCCAGAGCAGCTGGTGGTGCGTGGCGAAGCAATTATTTTCAAGAAGGATTTCGAGCGCCTCAATGCGGAGCTTGCCCAGCGTGGTGAAAAGACCTACCTCAATCCCCGCAATACTGCTGCTGGTTCATTACGGCAGCTTGATCCAAAAATTACTGCACAGCGCCCGCTTAAGATATATCTTTATCAAATCCTTATTTCCAGTGATACACCCCCAGCTACCCAGCGAGAAACCTTGGAATACCTTGAGGCTTTAGGCTTCCCCGTAAACCCATTGCGCTGGTATGCAAAAAACATCGAAGAAGCAATCAATATCTGCGAACAGCAAGCAACAGCACGGCATGAGTGGCCCTACGACGCAGATGGCGTGGTAATCAAGATTAACGACTTAGCATTAGCCCAACGCTTAGGTTATGTCGGCAAAGACCCCCGCGGAGCGATTGCCTTTAAATACCCCGGCACGGAAGTCGAAACCACGCTCCTGGATATTCAAGTCAACGTTGGGCGCACAGGTGTGCTCACTCCATTAGCCATCCTTAAACCGGTCAATATCGGCGGTGTGATTGTAAAACAAGCCACGTTGCACAATTTTGACTTTATTCGCGAGAAAGATATCCGCATCGGGGACCAAGTGCTTGTTAAACGCGCTGGTGAGGTGATCCCTTACATCCTTGGTCCGCTGCCAGAAAAACGCACTGGAAATGAAAAACCCTTTCAGATGCCTACGAGTTGCCCTTCATGCGGCTCAAAGATCCAAAAAGAACCCGGAGAGGTGGCTTATTACTGCGTCAACAGCAGCTGCCCTGCCCAATTAGCCCGCAATATCGAAAATTTTGCCTCACGCGGCGCTATGGATATCAACGGCTTAGGACCCCAAATCATCGCCCAGCTCATTGATGCCGGCTTGATTCACTCCGCAGCCGACTTATACACCTTGAAAAAAGAAGATCTCCTGAAGCTGGAAAAATTCGGGGAGAAAAAAGCCGAAAACTTATTACAAGCCATTCAAGCCTCCAAGCAGCAGCCTCTCGAGCGTTTAATTATTGGTCTTGGCATTCACGGCGTTGGAGAGGTAGCAGCACGTAAACTCGCCAGCACATTCCATAGCTTAGATAACCTCAGCCAAGCTGATGTCAGCCAATTGGAACAATTGGACGGGATCGGTCCAAACATCGCCCAGTCTATCGTAGGGTGGTTTCAACAACCCCATAATCGCGAACTTTTAGAGAAGTTAAAACAAAATGGCGTTTGGCCAGTTGAAGCTGAAGAATCTGAGCAGCTAAAGAGTAAACCGTTAGCTGGACTAACTTTTGTAATCACCGGCACACTTCCAACCCTCACGCGCGAAGAAGCCACCCGCCTGATCGAAGAAAATGGCGGCAAAGTGACCGATTCCGTCAGCCGCAAGACGAGTTACCTCGTCTTAGGTGCAGAACCAGGTTCTAAATACATCAAAGCCGTAGAGTTAGGCGTCCCAATCTTGGATGAAAATCAGCTTAAGGAACTCATTAATAAGCAAGGCGCTGGCTAGCGCACTTTAGATATACGTTTCCATAAAAAAGGGCAGCTTGTAACCTTCAATCTTCCTTTTCTTGGGGAGTGATGAGCTTGAACCTTTACTTTTTCTTATTTGCCCAGCGGGCTGCTTGGGCTTTTTTGATATTTTCCGCCCAGGCTTTCTTCTGAGCCTCGGTGGGTTTTTTCTTCTCGGGGATATTGGGTCGATCCTTCGCTGCGAAGATATCGCCTTTGACATGTTTTGGTTTGGTACCTAAGCTCTCGATAAGCTGCTTTGCATCTTCGCTATCCCCAACAAGGGTTTCGCCTTCAATGTGGGCATCCTCTTTACTTACCAACCATGCGACCGTGTCCCAAGATCCACTGGTACGTTTGCCAGCCACGCGGATGAGGTGACCCTTGTCACCTACATCGTGGTTGCGGAAGAAAGTGAAGTCAGAAGAAGGTCTTAGCTCGATGCGATAGTAATCCCCTTCGCCCATGCTGCCTGGCTTAGCCCTTCTTTTCCGCTGCGGTTTTTCGGAAGAACTCGTCATTGTGCTTGCCATAGTTTTCTCCTTTTATGGATCAAGTTAATGGTTGATCCAAATATAAGCGACAAAACAATGACCATCATTAGGTGGAGATGGCGGGAATCGAACCCGCGTCCGAAAGATTAGATCCTCGGATCTCTACGAGCGTAGTCGGTTGTTCTCGTTCATCTGCTAGTAGGTTAACCGACCAAACTACCAGCAGATTAGCCGCTCGGACCCTAAAGCCCGCTTAGGCTCACTCCGCGGCTTAGTGAGCTGCATCCTGACTTTCTGACGTCTATCCTGAAGCCGGCCAGGAAAACGGCCCCAGGAGACGTGATCTCTCTTAGGAGATCAGCTTCCCTTCGGATCGCTTATGCAGCGACAGGAAGAGTTGCGTAGTTTGTGCTGTTGGCACTTAATTTTTGTACTGATTTTACGAGGTCGGTACCTCTCGGCTCGCAATCCGGAATCAGCCTCTCCCGTCGAAACCTGGCATCCCCGGTAACAATAGTATAGCATAAAAACACCCCCTCAGTTAACTGAGGGGGTGTTTTTTACAATGTTCTAAGATTTTTTATTACTGCGGAAGTTGAGACATTTGCTCTTCCAAGATTTGATTGGCGCGAGCATTAGCGTCATCCAAAAGTGCTTTTACATCTGCAGTCGGGTCGTCCACGATGCTAGCCATGACCAATTCGATCACGTCCTCGCGGACAAAGTCATAACCAGGAACTGGTGGTTCGAATTTTCCATAAGGCAGCAAGTCAAAAGCTGCTTTGTAGACCGGATCAGCCTCGAAGACATCCTGGAATTGTGCCGCTACGCTCTGGCGTACCGGGAAGTAACCAGAAGCTTTCGCCCATAGTGCATTCACATCGGGGCTGGTGTAGTACTTAATGAACAGCCATGCAGCCAATTCGCGTTCAGGAGTGGACTTGGGGATGGAAACTGAAGCACCGTATACGTTCTGGACAGGATCGGGAGTGGTGTGTGGCAAAGGTCCTACAGACCAATCAAAACCAGTGCCATCAGCTTCAACAGCATCTTTGTAGTAAGGCAGACCGGAGCTGGAGCCAATGGAGAAAAGCAGGGTTCCATTGCCAAAGTCGGTTTGGTCACCATAATTTTCGGTTACCAATTTAGCACAGCCTTCAGCAAACAAACTCTGAACAAATGTCCAGGCTTCAACAGCAGCATCGCTATTCAAAGTGAATTGGTTGTTGGTGTAATCATACATATCCCCGCCGAATGCGAACGTCCAGCTGGCAAACCGAGAGGTATCGATGCTCAGCTCATAGCCAATTGGGGATGCAGCACCTTCGGTTGCGCCGCTAAATGGCGTTTGGGTTGCTTTGCATGCCATTTCTTTGAATTCTTCTGGGGTAGTTGGCGGTGCGTCATACCCTAACTCACGCAGCCAATCCATGTTGTAATACATCACTTCCATGGAGCGGTTGGGAGCCAAGCCAAGGCGCTGGTTGCCAAACAATGGATAAACATCCTGCTGGAAGAAACCAGGGAAGAAATCAGCCTGCTCTTCAGGGGTAAGCCCATAAACAGGGTGATTGATCAGTTCATTCATATCAAACATGGCATTTGCTAACTGATATGTAGCAATCTGGTTTTGATAGCCAACCACTACGTCTGGGACTTCAGGAGTATTCAGAATAGGCAGCATCTTCTGGAAGATGTCATTATAGCTGCCGGCGTATTCTGCTGTCACGGTAATGCCCCATTCGTTGGTCGAATTGAAATCGGAAAGGATTTGGTTGATGGCGTTTTCACGTGCTTCGCCAGTGTGCTGGTGCCACCAAACGATCTCTTTTGCTGGAGTTACATTAGCCCAAGGATCTTCTGCGGTGGGTTCTTCGGTAGGAGCTTCAGTTGGAGCTTCGGTAGGGGCTTCAGTTGGAGCTTCAGTTGGAGCTTCAGTTGGAGCCTCGGTTGGGGCTTCGGTTGCCTGAGCGCATGCACCCAAGACTAGTGATGCAATCAATAAGACTGCAACGATCAAAAAACTTTTTCTTCTCATTTTTCAAAACCTCCATTTTGAACTAGTTGATACATAATTTTGATAAACGAAGGATGAGAAGCCCTCGTCGTATCCATGATTATACTTGATTGACCGTTTCTTGTTTTAATCAAGCCCACTAAATGAAAATTCAATCTTGTCTCAAAGCCAATCATTATTTCAGCCCTGTTGTCGCAATACCCTGAGTGAATTGTTTCTGTGTGAGGAAATATACAATCAGGATGGGAATAATAGTGATCACCGCGCCTGCCATCAGCAAATGTGTGTTTGGCCCAGCCTCAGTGACAAAGCCATATAATCCAACCATAAGCGGCCGCCACGTATCACGGGTTGTTACCAAAAGCGGCCATTGAAAGGCGTTCCACGAAGCAGTGAAACCAAACAAAAGCACGGTCAACACAGCGGCTTTACTGATGGGAAGTACGATTTGAATAAGAAAACGCAAGTGATCGCACCCATCCATGCGTGCCGCATCCCATAGTTCATTGGGAACCTGAGCGAAAAATTGACGTAAAAGGAAGATGCTGAATGCATTTGCCATAAAAGGTAACGTAAGCGCCCAATACGTGTTAATCCACGTACCGCCGGGTAACGGAATGATTGCTCCCCGAATGAGCATGTAATTTGGGATTAACGTTACAGACTCGGGGATCATCATCGTGGCTAAGAAAAGACCAAACAGCAAATCTTTGCCTTTAAAATCAATCCTGGCGAAAGCATAGCCTGCGAGGATAGAAGTGAAGAGCAAGCCGGCTAAAGTGCCCAATGTAACCAACACACTGTTGACAAAATACTTTGAAAATTTTGCTTGCTCCCATGCCAAACGGTAATTTTCCCATTGGGGTACTTTGGGCAAAAGTTGGCGCGTGATAGTCTCCCCCAAAGTCATCAGCGAATTTGAGATCATCCAGAAGAAGGGGAAAATAAATATGACTGCACCGATGATTAATATGAGGTAAAGGAAAGCACGGCCGAGAATTCTGCCTATTTTGCCGTTATTTTTTGTGCTGGCAGGATCATTGGCAACAGTTACAGCATTATCCATAAAATACCTGCTTTCCCATGACGTTATTTTGGACGAGGGTAAGTCCAAGAATAATCACAAATAATACAATTGCCTGGGCTGTGGCGATCCCATATTGGTTGGCACGATAAAAGCGGTCGAAGATCATCAGGCTCGCAGTTATAACCGTATTTTGCGCACTGGGTGTACGTAAAACGTAAATATGATTAAAAGCTTTAAACGTGCCAATAAAACCTATCAAGGTCAAATAGAAGGTAACTGGTGAGATCATCGGAATGGTGATGTACCAAAAACGATTCCAGCTATTGCTACCATCGATTTCAGCTGCTTCGTAGATTTCCTTGGGAATATTCCCTAACCCCGAGAGAAATATAACCGTGTTGTAACCAACGAAGGACCAGATGCCAAAGAACATAATCGTTAAGAGGGCTAAGCTGGGGCCTCCTCCAATGCCACTGACATCAAACCCTAATAATTGCAACACAGGTCTAGGTTCAAAGCGCCATTTGAGTGGATCAATCCCGAAAAGCGCGATAAATTGGTTTGCAAGGGAAGTTTCTCTGCTCGAAAATATAATCTGAAACACCACAGCTGAGCTAATCGAGGGTGTTATATAAGGCAAAAAATAAATCATTCGAAAAGTTTCTTTGCCCACAATATCCTGATAGAGAATGTAGGCAAGCACCAACCCTAAGATAACTTCAGCTGGCACAGTCCCCAAGGCATAATAGAGAGTGACAATAAGGGAATCGAGAAACTCTGGATTGCCAGTTTCGTACATTTGCGTCCAACCGGTTACGAAAACTACACCGCCCAAGATCAGGATTAAGGCGCCAACGAGGCGAGCAAGCTTTTGACCGTTTTTGAGTGATTGAAAAGCCTTCCCCCAAACTTTTGATCCAGCATAAAATAAGGCAATCCCCGCAATAATAATTCCCACGTTCTTCCAAGAACCAAAGATCATCAAATAATTTCGATCTCCGATAAATGGTCCTTTAACCACTCGCCAGTCAAACAGGCTCATGTAGATGGAATAACCGATGGGAAAAATGCCAAAAACAAGGATAACAATTAGAGCGGGGAGTATAAATAGGTAACCGGTAAGCTGCTCGCGGGCTTTTAGTCTTTTTAGACCAATACGTTTTGGCTGTTCACTCAAGGTGCTTTCTGTCAACGATGCCTCCAAAAGCCTTCCGTAATTGCCTTGCGTTAGAATTTCAACCACAATTCTAACTGATTTTAAACCATTCCTACGTACCTTTTTGCAAATAATTGGTTAAGGCACGTAAATACCGCTGGAATTTTACCTTAAATCCTGAACAAAACCGAAAATTGTTCTCGGAAAACTATCAGTTATAAGAAGAAAGCCGATCTCATCTAGTCTGACAATGCCTTCCCAATTTCGCGACACCCCATCCAAATTCAAGCGCAAGTAGAGTGGCGCAATGTTTACCAGCCGTATAGCACCCTCTTCGATTTTCATCTCCACAATTCTCTCAACCCCATCGAACTGCTTGTGCGTCTCGCCGATACCGTATTGGCTAATAAGTGGACCATCATCGGCAGCTAAATGGTCATCGCCTGGGTAAAAATAGTTCATCACCCAAAAAGTGCCGTCTTCCTGAATTTCAGTAGCATCCGTCACGCGGTATTCGATGTTTGGGAAAGACACTGTTCCTCGGTGTTGTAAATTGAAATCAAAAGTGTGCGCCTCAGCTTTTGGGTTTTGACTTAAGCCATTATCTTCAAAGAAGGTATAGATGCGGTCATTATAAATAGTTAGGGCTTCATCTGAAGCATTCAAAAAGTTCGTTTGCGGAGGCAGCTCCACCAAGGTTTGCGGGTCTAAGCTAATCTGTTGCAAGGCAGCGTCATAGCTCCCAGCAACCAAATAGCCCATCATCGGGTTGCCGTTGTGGGTTTCGATGGTCATAAAGACCTGATCATCATTAAAAGTAAGTCCTTCGAAGCCTTCGAACCCCGGCAATGTCTTGTGCAATCCGCCGTCATCAAAGACGATCTCCCTTATATCGAGAGGCTCGCCATCCTGCTGCTTGATATACCGAATGATATCGGCTTTTTTAAGTGCATACAGCTTTCCCAACCCTTCAGGGTCCAATCGATGAGGATATTGGGGCATCAAGATCAAATCCTCTCCAATCCACGCCATGCTGGAATATTCCATATAACGGCTAACGATCTGCTCTGGTAAAGGAATCTCGAGCACATCAATCTCAAGCAGACCTATTTCACTCAAATCAGTTTGGGTTGAAGAAATTATTGTTTCCGTTGGGGTAACTAAAAAGGCTGTCGGCATCGAGATTTGTTCTTTTAGCAAAATACTACACGCACTACCCAATATTATTAAAGCTATAGCCCCATATTTACGAAATCTATTTCGTAATTTCATTTCTTCCCTATTCAAACGTGAATACAGCTATAACCGGATCATGGTCGCTCAAACGCATCGCAGGTAGCATTTCCGCATTGATATGGACAATCTCAAAATAGTCTACATTTCCTGTTAAGCTTTGGCTAACCAAAATATGATCTAACACTTCAGCGTTGCCCTCATAAAGGTAAGTATAACGCTCGTTTTCGGGCAAGCGCTCAATGAGGTTATCGAGCTCCTGGCCAGCTAAAGTTTGCACTGGCAAACTCCATGGGAAGTCATTGAGATCACCTAACACAATCACCTTTGCCTCCATATCGATAGCCAGTATTTGCGCGACGAAATCGTGGATAATCTGTGCTTGCTGAACGCGTTGCACTTCCGAAAGCAAAGGTGGCGGCTGAATATCTCCGAAAAGCGGACCATCTTCCCCTTTGGAATTGAGGTGATTAGAAATCACGAAAATTGATTCTCCGCGAAACCTAAACTGGACTGCTAAAGGTTTGCGGCTATCCATAAATGCGTAGCTATTGGGTGATATTCTGCCTGGGTTTAGGCTAAGTTGAGGTTCTCCACCGCGTACCAACACTTCCACCGCGGTTGAGGCATCTCCCGTTGGTGCTGAGGCGGGCGCCAAGCCGCGGTCCGTGCGGTAAAGTATTACATTACGAATATTACCGCCGATTACCCCGCCATCAGCATTGCGTTTTGGATCTATCGTAAGCCAAGCGTATCGTGGTCCACCAGCCTGTTGAATAACTTCGACGAGCGCTGCTAAGGTGGCATCGGCAGAAGTTACTAGCGAATCTAACGTTCCATCGTCATCCTGAACTTCCTGTAGTGCCAATATATCCGGACTGCCCAAGTTTAAAACGATATCCTGTGCTAACTGTGCCAGCCGCTCTGGGTACGTTTGGATCTCTAAATTTTCCACATTATAAGTTGCGACTATAAGTTGATTTTCTTCAGGCGAAATACCGGTGGTTTCACGAGTTGGATTCCCTTGAACAAAAGTTAATTTCTCGGTCGGCAGCAAGCGGAAATTACCAAAGTCATAGCTGATGATCCCAACGATGGGCTGATTAAAAAGCGCCCCAACCTGAATCTCTGGAATGTTAATAAAGACATCATCAATCAAGATGCGCTCAGGGTTGAAGTCATCCGGGCGGATAACCAGCACACCTCGGGAAGACAACACGGTTGCGTCCTTACCTTTATCAGCAACAACAACGACCTCGCGATATTTCGAAGTGGGGCTAACTGCAAGAGCTTGATTGACCTGTACACGCATGCCTTCCAAGCTTTCGTAGAAATCAAGCCCATCTTCCTGTGGGTCAAATAAATCGCTTTTGCCCGCGTAGCTATTGACATCATTGGTAATCACTTGGTTAGGGATGGTGCGTCCGCCTTCCCCTAGGACGATTGGTTCCGGCAGAGGGTTTCCTTTGGTGAGAATGTTAAAATCATTCGCTTGAATCTGAGTTATCGTGAGTGAATTGCTGCCGACGCCAGCAGGATTGAATTCCTTGACCACGCCACTGGCAATTAAGACTTCATCACCCGCCTTGACAGTGCTAACTTGATACGTAGCAATAAAAATACCCTCAGAGGTGCGTTCATCCAAATCTGGTTTCGGATCTTGCAGGTAAAAACCACTGCCCGTAATGCCGGTTACGATGCCGTAAACATTCGTCACCGTTTGCCCCTCTAAAGGCGAGCGATGCTGTGCGCCTTGGATCTGGCTAATGGGTGTTCGTTGGGTCGTTTTTGTCGTGGTTTCTTGCGCTTGAAGTTCAGTTTCATTTTGGTTAGGAGCTTGGATATGAACAAGATTACATGCAGCCAAAGTAAAAATTAGGCAACAAGCTAAAAACAAAGGCAAACGATGCAGTTTCATGGTGAAAAATCCTGACAATTGTACCTGTTTTAATTCAGCTGCAATGGCTTTAATGCATTAAAATAACATTATGGAAATTCAAATTGCAGTTGCGAAAGTTGACCGCTTCTATTCGGGAGAGCAAGGCGATCAGGTAGAAGTAATTGAACGCCCGCATGGCGGCATCTCTGTTATTTTGGGCGAAGGTAAACTGAACGGCCAACGATCCAAAGAAATTTCACGAAAAGCTGTCCACCGAGTACTTTCTTTGATATTCGAGGGCATTCACGATGGAGCTGCTTCGCGGGCGGTACTTTCTGCACTTAAAGCTGAATACCGCGGGGAGGCAGAATTGAGCTTGAATATCCTTTCTTGCGATTTGGAAGCAAGCACGATCCTTCTCACCAAAAATAATTCTGTGCCTGTTTTCCTTGTACGGAATGACCAAGATAACCTCATCAGCTATACCGAAAGCGAAGCTATTGATCCATTAAA
This sequence comes from Anaerolineaceae bacterium, assembly GCA_040766895.1. Taxonomy (GTDB): domain Bacteria; phylum Chloroflexota; class Anaerolineae; order Anaerolineales; family Anaerolineaceae; genus Mesolinea. The sequence goes on from JAXGPR010000005.1 coordinate 33,528, forward strand.
ACCCACCGTGTATCAATTCCCAATTGAAAACAACTTTACGGTTGTTATGTTTTCGGATGGTGTCGCGAGCGCTGGCGCCGATTATGGCCAACCTTTGCAGTGGGGAGACCTCATGGAAACATTCCTTGATGAGCCTGATCTATCGGTTCAGCTGTTAGCCGATCAGCTGCTTAATCAAGCCATTGCACTCGATTTGGGAAACCCTCATGATGATATGACAGTTGTTGTAATTCGCGTTAACCGAAGGCAAGGAAAACCAATTCGCAGGATTTCAATGGTTTTACCCGTATAACAAAAAAGGAGAGATTTTATGCGTGAGCAGGTCATCTTAATCACCGGAGCCAATGGCGAAATTGGGCATGGGCTCATTCGATATTTAGCTGAACAAAATTGTCCGATTGTTACCCTCGATGTGAACCCTTTAGACAAAGCCTTACGTCCACTGGTTTCTAAGTGGATCGTTGGAGACGTGCTCGACCAAATCTTGCTGGGTAGGTTGGTCGTGGAGCACCAAATCCGCACGATTTACCATCTCGCTTCCATTCTTTCCACCAAAGCTGAATATAACCCAGAGACTGCTCATCGCATTAATGTGGAAGGCACACTCAACTTGTTACGCTTAGCTGTGGAGCAATCCCAATGGCAAGGGCAATCGGTCAAGTTTATTTACCCCAGCTCGATTGCGGTCTACGGCATGCCCTCGCTCGAAGAAAAACGACGCATTGGTAAGGTTAAAGAAGGCGAATACACCTTCCCCACGACCATGTACGGCTGCAATAAACTTTACTGCGAAAGCTTAGGGCGCTATTACTCCAAGCATTACCGCCAGTTGGCAGCTGACGCCAGCACCGAACCAACCGTGGACTTCCGTTGCCTGCGCTTTCCAGGCTTGATTAGCGCCGAGACCATCCCCACTGGCGGGACGAGCGACTATGGCCCCGAGATGCTGCACGCTGCAGCACAAGGCATTCCCTATAGCTGTTTTGTCCGCCCGGATACGACCTTGCCATTCATGGTGATGCCGGATGCCATCAAAGCGTTGGTAAAGCTTGAAGAAGCTGATGTGAGTAAGATTTCACAGCAAGTGTATAACGTGACCAGTTTCAGCCTCAGCGCCCAGGAGATCTATGAGATTGTGATGCAAGCTTTTCCACAGGCTCAGATTACATTTGAACCCGACCCACGCCGTCAAAAAATCGTGGATACCTGGCCTGAGGATGTAGACGACAGCGCTGCCCGTGCGGACTGGGGTTGGCAGCCAGATTATGACCTGGAGCATGCATTTCAAGGCTTCCTCATCCCTAAGATTAGGGAGCGCTACACACCTAAACCGGAAACGATAGATATCGCTAAGTCTTGATGTATTTATGCAGAGTATGCCTGTGATTAACGTGAGGAAAAATGCCAATTTATGAATACCTCTGTAAAGATTGTGGAAATCGATTTGAGCAGATTAAACCGATGAGCGCTGCTGATGAGAAAACCAGCTGTCCCAAATGCGCCAGCTTAGAAGTGCGGCGCCTGATCTCAGTGGTAAATGCCTTCAGCGGTGGAAAGTCCGTTGCAGGCTCTTCGGGATCCTGTTCCAGTTGCAGCAGCTCTAATTGCAGCACTTGTGGGATGTGAGCATGAAGTCAATTGATGGCAGCCTCGTCCTTATCACCGGTGGCTCAAGCGGCATCGGCTTAGCCATCGCCCAGCAGCTATTTGCCCAGGGCGCTTCTGTCGTCATTCTAGCGCGCGACCAGCAGCGCCTGGATACAGCGAGAGAGAAAATTGAACAGCAACGCCTTAACCCAGCCCAAAAGCTCGGAGCACTTTCAGCGGACGTCGCCGATGAACCTGCCTTACGACAGGCTCTCACCCAACTCAAAGCGGATTACGGCTTGCCAGACCTGATTATCAACTGCGCCGGCGTCGCCCGCCCTGGTTATGCCGAAACCTTGGAACCGCAAATCTTTCATTGGACCATGGACATCAATTACTTTGGGACGGTAAACGTCTGCCAAATCCTTTTGCCGGACCTGATTGCGCGCGGCAGTGGACATATTGTAAATTTTTCTTCCTTAGCTGGCGTTATCGGCGTTTTTGGATATACCGCTTATTCCGGTTCTAAGTTTGCTGTGCGCGGCTATTCTGAAGCTTTGCGCAGTGAGATGAAACCTAAAGGCATCTTGGTCTCGGTTGTCTATCCGCCGGATACGGACACTCCGCAATTAGCATGGGAAGATCAATTCAAACCTTTTGAAACGCGCGTTATCGCTGGCTCTGATCATCCTCTACCAGCAGATAAGGTTGCTGCCGACGTCATCAAAGCGATCCGTAAGGACAAGATTAACATCATCCCTGGAGGAGAGGCAAAATTGCTTTTCTTTGCGGCAACGCGCTTAGGCGGCGGAATCTTCCCCATTATGGATATGCTCGTCCGCGGGGCTATGAAGAAAAAAGCGGCATACGAAAACCAAAAGAAAGCCACAGACGAATAGCGATAACCCAGAAGATGGATATTGATGACCTGCTGCTCGCCTGGCAAGAAGACGAGGAATTTACCCGCAACACAACCTGTTGGAATATTGCGCCAACCAAGGCTGCTGAATTTGCGCCTTTCCCGTCTGGATTACCTTCAGAACTCGAGCAGAACTTACGAGCTCAAGGCATCAATGCGCTGTATAGCCACCAAGCTGAAGCATGCCGCCTGATCGAAAGCGGGCAGCACATTGTCATTGCCACCGGCACTGCCAGCGGCAAGACGCTTTGCTATAACCTGCCAGTCTTGCAAGCCTTGCTGCAAGACCCATCCGCACGGGCGCTATATCTCTTCCCCACCAAAGCGCTGGCTCAGGACCAGCTCAAGAACTTAAGAGCGTTGGATACTCAGGTACATGCTGCCATTTACGATGGCGATACACCCACCCAGCAGCGTCCTGAAATCCGTAAAAATGCGACAGTGCTCATCACCAATCCGGACATGCTGCACCAGGGCATCCTGCCGCATCACACGCTCTGGCATCAGTTCTTCCGTGGGCTGCGCTACGTAGTCATTGATGAAATGCACAGTTACCGAGGGGTTTTTGGCTCACACGTCGCCAATGTTATTCGACGGCTCAAGCGCATCGCTGCTTTTTACCACGCTTACCCACAATTTATCCTGACTTCTGCTACCATCGGCAACCCAGTCGAGTTAGCTACCAAGCTCATCGAGAGCCCTGTTGCCCTCATTGATCAGGACGGTTCTCCACATGGCAAGCGTCACTTCCTAATTTACAACCCGCCCCTCTATGATGAGCAATTGGGCTTGCGCAGCAGCAGCATCCAAACCGGCATCCACTTTGCCCGCCGAATGATGGTAGATGGACACCAGACGCTCATCTTCGCCCGCACGCGCCGCACGGTGGAAATGATCCTGACTTATCTTTATGATACGATGCCCGCAGAATGGCGCGCAAAAATCCGCGGCTACCGCAGTGGCTACCTCAAAAATGACCGCCGAGAAATTGAGACCGGCTTCAAGACGGGTAGCATTAGGACCGTCGTGGCGACTTCAGCGCTGGAACTCGGTATCGATATCGGCGATCTCGAGTCCGTGATTATGGTGGGTTACCCCGGCTCGATAGCTACCACGCGGCAGCGGGCTGGGCGTGCCGGTCGCAAGCAGCAAGCCTCCTTAGCGATGCTGATTGCTTCTTCTGATGCGATGGATCAATATCTTGCCAATCATCCCGAATATTTGACTGAAAAATCGCCCGAAAATGCGTTGATTGACCCCAACAATGCCTCTATCTTGCTGCAGCACCTGCAATGTGCCGCTTTCGAGCTTCCTTTTAGCGATCAAGATCACTATGGCAGCCTGCCCGAAGATTTGCTGAAAGCCTATCTAGAAGTTATGGTGGAAGCAGGTTGGCTGCACGCGCAGGATGGCAAGTATTACTGGATTGCGGATCAATTTGCGGCGGGGAACGTTTCTTTGCGCAGCACTACTTCAAGCATCATCTCTCTCAAGGTAGAAAATGGCGCACAATCGCAGCTCATTGGCGAGATTGACGCTGCCAGCGCTGCCTGGCTGGTGCACCCCGAAGCCATCTACTTGCATGAGGCGGAGTCTTACGAGGTCAAGAGCCTGGACCTCGAGCACGGCATCTGCAGCCTGGTGCCCGTCGATTATGACTATTACACCATTCCCGAGCGCAACACAACTATCGAAGCTTTCAACCCAAGGCAGCAAGAACTCTTTTACCGCTATAGCAAAACCTTTGGCGACCTAAACCTGCGGCAAGAAGTGAGCGGCTACCGCAAAGTGCGTTGGCAGACAGGCGAAACCATTGGGCACGGCGAAGTGCACCTACCGCCCAGCTTTTTGGAAACCAAAGGGTGCTGGCTGGCGCTGGAACCTGAACTGGTGGATACCCTTCGCGAAGAAAACCTTTGGACAGCGGGCGCGAACAACTACGGGTCCGGCTGGGCGGCTCTCAAGCGTCAGATTTTGATGCGGGATGGCTATCGCTGCCGCGCTTGCGGTACCAGCGGCGATGAAAGCACATTGCATGTGCATCATATCCAACCATTCAAGACTTTCGAAAGTTTGGAGTTGGCTAACCGACCCTCAAACCTGGTGACGCTCTGCCCGGCTTGCCACCGCTTAGCGGAGCAAAATGTGCGCTTGCGCAGCGGCTTAGCCGGCGCTGCTTATGCCCTTGGCAACCTAGCACCACTGATGGTGATGTGCGACCGGGAGGATCTGGGCATGCTTTCGGAGCCGCGTTCAGTGCTCGCTCATGGTCAGCCCGCTATTCTTGTTTATGACAGCATTCCAGGTGGATTGGGACTTTCGGAACACCTTTACGAGCAGCATGCGCTTTGGATCAGCCGAGCCATTGAAATGATCGCGGAGTGCCCGTGCCACGATGGCTGCCCTGCATGTGTTGGCCCAATCGGTGAAGAAGGGCACGGCGGCAAAAAAGAAGCCTTAGCCCTCCTGGAAGGGTTGGTTTGAGATGGATTTCGAGTCGCTCAGCGAGAAGCTGCGCCGGATGGGTGTACAAATTGGCGTACAAAAGCCCTTGGAGACTCCCAGGCAGACACGCAAGCCGATCGAAACGGTTGTCCCTGGGCGTGAATACCAGACCAACTTTGGCAGCTTGTTTTCTTTGGGGCATTCCTACCCACAAAATTATCTGCATGGCAGGCAGCCCGTTCTCCCCCAGCATCCGATTTACGGATTAGCCCGCTGGTCGCGCGTCCCAGAATTAGAACAAAAAAACCTCGATCAATTTATCTTTTTGGACACTGAAACTACCGGGCTTTCCGGAGGTACCGGCACGATGGCGTTTATGGTCGGAGTGGCGCGTTTCCGCGGAGAATCTTTAGCTATGGAGCAATTCTTTCTGCGTAGCCCTGCTGAGGAAGCGGCTTTACTGGCTGGCTTGGAGGAATTTTGCGATGGCATGGCAGCGGTTGTGACCTACAACGGAAAATCCTTCGATATTCCCATTCTCAATACGCGTTACATCCTACAGGGTTTTACCAGCCCTTTTGAGGATCTGCCACACTTGGACCTGCTGCACCTCACCCGCCGCATCTGGCGGGCGCGCTTGGAGCAATGTAACCTCGGTAACATCGAGCAGCAAATCCTGCAGCTCCAGCGGGATGGAGATGAAGTCCCAGGTTATTTGGTACCAGAATACTATGCGCAGTACTTGCGTGATGGAAATGCGGAGCCTTTGCGCGGAATTTTCTACCATAACGAACAAGATGTTCTAAGTTTGGCTGCTTTGTTTGCCTTATTCGCAGATATGCTCGAAGCACCCACAGCCTGGGAAACTCCCAATTCTCAAGACCTAACAGCTTTGGGTCGTTTGCTCGAACACATGGGCGAAGTAGACGGCGCTGTTAGCCTATATCAGAAGGGCGCACAAGCAGCCGAGTCCGCTCGTACTAAGTTAGAGCCCCTCTTAGCACAGGCTAAGCTGCATAAACGCCATGGGGAGTATAACCGCGCCTTGCCGCTCTGGGAGCAGGCAGCCACAGAAGGCTCGCTGGAAGCCTTGGAAGAGTTAGCCAAATATCATGAGCACAGCACCCGCCAGCTGGAAAAAGCACTCGCATACACGAACCAAGCCCTGAGGCTCTTGGAAAACAATCTAGATTCAGATGTGTTCATTCGTGATTTTCTGCATCGACAAAAACGCTTGGCGGCAAAACTTCAACACCGTCAAGCGTGAGAGCAAGTCAACTATCCGACTTGGATTAGTTTATTGGGGTTGACTTTTACGAGGTTGTCTCCGGTACTTTCCCGTAGGCATACAGCGTTGGAATAAAAACCGTAGCTCTGCCTTCTAACCAGGTTTGCATGGCTTTTTCTTTCAACTCCAGAATTTCATCAACGTGAATCAGCCCACCCAAATCATAGGCAATAATATCCCACTCATTATCGAAATCGCGTGCAGTGGGTTTACCCCACACTCCCGCTAAGGAGCCGCCATGGATATCCTCCAGACCTGCGTTGCGGAATATTTCTTTCAGTCTGCGGCCCATTTTGAGATCTGCACCCTGAAAAGCTAAACTACGGTTTTGTACCTGACCAATACGCTCAAAGACTTCCGGGTAATCAATGCGCGCTTCGTAATCTGGTTCAGCAAAAGCAATCACATATTTCCCTGGTTTAGTTACCCTTTTCATCTCCTGCAATAGAGCCAAAGGATCTTTTTGCCACAGCAGCACGTAATGACAGATGGACAAATCGAAACTGTTATTTTCTAGAGGTAGTTTTGAACCATCGCCGCAGATAACCAATCCTTCCCGGTTTGAAGATAAGGCATATTTGCAGCGTTCAACATCCGCGTCCACCCCCCAGGCTTGCAAGCCGCGGGCTTCAAAATCTTCAAACAAGACGCCAGTTCCACAGCCTAAATCGAGCACTTTTTCCCCTACCATGCAGTTAACCTTCGAAAGCAGGTAGTTCCTGAGTGTTTGCGTCCAGCCTGCTTGCACAATAAAGCGCTTGTGCCAAGTTTCAATACTCAGATCTATTTTTGGTATCTTCGGTTCCATAGTACCTCCCATTTTTCAGTTAAGATATTACCCAATTGTGTGTTAAAAGGCGCAGGAGAAATGAGCTCTCCATTCGGAGAGACAATGAGCTGTATAAATTCTCTTTCCGGCTTGCTCAGGAATATCTGATTGCGCAATGCCACTAACGGCTGCAGCTCAGTTGGAAAGGGCAGATCCATCACCAACGTGCTGCCTGCCTGTTCAACATAATCTGAGGCGCGCAGATAGGTTGGGAAAGCCGTTTCATCTGCTGGAAGTAACGAAAATGCATTAGCACCTTTCGCAATATAGGCGTCGATTAATGAACGAAAATCCGTCTCTGCGGCGATGACTAAGCCAATGCAGGTGTACAGGTCATTTGACAAGATTTTTTCAACGGCTTCATTTTGCACATCATCCGTGGGATCGATTGGTACCATAAGATGATCAAGCCCGCTGGTGAGTATAGCATTCAAATAATCAGGGGATTGCATTTTTCGGCAGGAGCTTACCAAACCTGTCACCAAGCCTAATTCCTCACAGTAAAGCAGCAGATCAATGAGGTCTTCTCGTATGGTAGGTTCACCGCCATAAAAAACCAAGTGCGGAATACCGGCATCATTAGCTTTCCTGATGATAGCCCTCCAAGCGTCTGTATCGAGTTCGCCGCTAGGAACGGTCGACGAGCTTTCCTTCAATGTTTCTTTTCGCAGAGTCAAGCAGCAATGCAGCTGATAAGGCGCAGAAATGTCCTTTAACTCCATAGAAATCTCAAGCCCATAGTTAGCCTCAGGTATTTGGTCCGGCTGCCGAATAATGTCTTTCAAGAGTTGGTGAAAAGCAGCCAAATCATTGGCTATGGTATCGCGATCAGCATTAAAGCGCTTGGTCGCCAATTGAATGATTTCTTCTTCAGATTTACCCTGCATCAAATAATAGGCAAACTCTGTCCCAGTCTGATTTAAGTGCAGCACGGTAGATGCATTAATAATCAGCACGCCCTCACCGTTCGGCTCGATGCGCAAATGTAACCGAAATTGTTCCGGAGCCTCGGGAGGTGTATGGTATGAATATAATCCCGCTGGGAGCGGTTGTTCTTTGGGCAGGTTAGAAAAAAGTTGTTTGAAAAACTGGTCCATGCACTCACCTCACAGCACTTCTGTAAATATTGGCGATACACATTGATGCTCTCTGGCTAAGGGGCAGCCTCCGCCGCACTCGACCAGAAAATCGCAATGCCGGCAGCCCTCCGGGATATCCTGGCGCTCCCTTAGCTGGCGTGAAAGGGGATGATTCCAAATGGAATCCCAACTGTCATTCAAAATATGCCCCAGCGCCTGATAGTACGATTGACAGGGAATAACTTGACCATCCGACTCCACGCACATGTTGTAATAAGCTGCTGTGCAGCCTTTGATGCCCAAGCTCAATTGCATGGGGTTGAAAGCACAGTATTGTGTTGGTGTATACCAAATCAACCGCTGCCCATGGGCTTGGGTGATACGCTGAGCAATATCCAGCAGAGCGGGCAGCTCACTTTCCTTCAGTCCGGTTTGCACTTCCTTGCCATGCCCGGAATAGATGAGCGCATTTAGCCCTACCGTTGGGACGCCCTCAGCGGCTAGGAATTCCAAAATACGCTCGAGTTCGAAGGCATTATTTTGTAGTAAGGTAGTGTTGGTCATCATATATATTTTGGAGGCAACCACATTGCGTAAACCAGCCAAGGTCTCTTCCCAAGCCCCACTGGCGCGAACCATAGTATCGTGTACGCTTGGGTTATAAGACTCAACCGTGATTTGCACATGGTCTAAGCCAGCCTCAATTAGTTCTTGCAGGAAGGATGAATCAGCTAATTTACGCCCATTCGTATTGAGCCCGGTGACTAAGCCTTTTTCTTGTGCATAAGCCACCAGTTCCACCAAGTCTTCACGCAAAGTGGGTTCACCACCCGTAAAAACCACGTGTGGAACGCGTAACTCCCACACACGATCGATAATCTTCTTCCAAGTTTGTGTATCCAATTCCGGGTAATTGCGCGGGCGGGCATTATAGCAGTGTGCGCAAGCATTATTGCATCGATAAGTAAGTGCCAAATCCATCCGATAAGGCGCAGAGAGCTTTGCGGAGAAAGGCATGGATTTCTCCAATCCTAAATCGCAAACCGGGCAAAGACCACTATCCTCATCAATTAAAGCATCCACTTGCTGGCTAATCAAACGATAATCTTCCGCCAAGCGCTTGCTCGGAACATTAAACACCGAACTCAGTGATTTCAGCGCAGCTTTTTGTTCTATTTTGTTGAGGTGATAATATGCCATTTGCATCGCAGTTGGGTTCAAGTGCACCACTCGGCTGGCGTTGACCACCAGCAGCCCGCTGCCATCTTCATCGATGCGCAAATGTACGCGTGATTTGCCGCCATGCTCATGGATGTCAAATGTATACAGCCCTGAGTTAACCCTGGGCGCTGCCTGACGTGTAAAGAAAGCCATGCTTGCTTTCCTTACTTCTATCTGCCGCCGCCTGCACAGGCGCAAGCGCAACCCGCGCAAGCACAAGCACAAGCACACGAGTGCCCGCCTCCACCACCCCCGCGGAACCCTCCGCTACCACTTTTAGGTGACGAGGTTTGTATTGGAATAGGGTTCGTCTTATTGGTGATTGCACTGGTAAAGCCGGTGATGTCACCGATTACACCTGCAGCTAAGGTAGAAGCGCCATTAACCATCGATGCGGCAAAATCAGAGCCGGGGATGTGCGGTAAAGAAACAGAGGGTTTGCCTCCACCTGCCCCACTACCAGAGCTAACCGGAGCTGCCATCCCACCACTCCCGCCAATTGTGTCTACTGCCGGTCGTATGGTTGGATCATAACGCCACCACCATCTTGGGATAATAACAGGCCCACCGGAAAGGGTATCTTGTGTTTTCTTGTTGAAGTCTTCGTCCAACATGGTCCACTCTAAAGTGTGCTCGTATTGGGCGCTCTTGATTTCGGGTGTTTGAGCATCTTGTACCGCTTTCCACGCCCGCTCAACAATATCTTTATAGTAAGCTACCGTTTCTTTTTGGCTAAAGCCTTTCATTTTCTCCGAAACGGATTTGACTAAGTCAATCATCAAGCTTTGTAGCTTTTTGGTGCGTTCACGGTTATTGGGAAGCTTAAAAGCCTCAATAAATTGCTTTTCATAGTCATACAAGCCTTCTGGGAGCGGATCAGCCGGTTCAATCGTGAGAGGATCCTTATTTGTGATCGTAATCGCTTCTTTTTTGAGCAAACCAAAAAGGATCATGGTCATGATTTTATCCAATGGCTCTTGCATCAGGATGCCCGCTTCCACAGCAGTCAGCCCCCGTTTGATACCTTGCCCCTCAATTGAAATCTTAGGAGGCATATATTGCAGCTTGCGCTGCTTGGTTTTCTTGCTACTCGTTATGGCTGCCCAGATCATAAATGCGGAGACCATTAATGCAGGCAAACAGCAGGCTAAATTGCTAGAAAAATAATCCCAAAATCCTCCACCGCTGGAAGTACTTGTGCCGCCGCCTCCATCAACAATTACCGGAAGAGTAATAATACTTTCTGCAGGTACAGCACTGGCTGGGAAAGCTGCGCCAAAAGTGTAAGGGGTATGCACATTTGCGTTTTCTGTGTACCAAGAATAGTAAACCCTATTATCTTCAGCGGTCGTTGAGGCTTCGGGTGCGTCCTCACCTGGCCAACCACTGGGAGTATAGTAGACTCCGTCGTTAACCCCCACCCCGGGCGGCAAAATAATTGTCATGCGATACTTTGTCTCAGTGGATCGGTCGTATTGGGAACCGAAGTAATTGGGGGTAATCTGGAAATTGACATAATTCTCTCGATCCGGCTGGTCGTAAGGATAAAGGACACCCGTAATCTTTGATGCCGTTACGATTACCGTTCCGGTCTGACCGGGCTGGATAGCCAAATCTTGCAAAGCCAACTCAGCGCCATCAACATAATTGGATGGTCCTATCTTTGGAATGGGTTGATCGTTAATTGTGCCAGTGATGTTTTTATAGTCGTAGTCGCCTTGCGGCAGTCCCAGATCAACGAAGTCAATGGGGTCAGCGTTCGGGTCATTTTGAAAAACCATGTAGTAATATAGCGTAAGGCTGCCATCAGCTTCTATGTAAGCCTCAACTTCATACTCGCTGACTTCAAAGCGGTAGGTCTGTGCCTGCACTGCAACCGGAGCAAAAGCGGCGATCAGGAAAACTGAAATGACCAGCAATAAGCGTAAGTTTTTCACTGTTATTACCATTTTGGTTCTTCTGTAAGTTGGTACGTCGTCCCACAATTCGGGCAGGAAACCATAGGGGCGCCATTTACCATTTTAATATCCTCCGCAGAAAGCGGCGCACCACAAGATTGGCACTTGATCGTATCCATCGAGACGTTGCCGGGTAAATCCACTTGTAAGGTCACATTTTGGGTTGTTTGTTCCGCTTTAGCCCCCAACCGTGAGCCCCAGAAAATACATAGGAAACCAACCAGCAAGCCGATAATTCCAACCCATAACCAGCTTGTGCTTCCATCTGGGCTGAAAGCTCCTAATATAAACAGGAAAGAAAAAACGATAATGATTCCCGCTAAAATATACAGAATCGTCCTAGCTGCTTTCATTCCTCAATCTCCTTCAATAAAACCTTGTGATTTGATTCACAACTATTATTATCATAATGGACAAAATTCAAAATATCCCTATATAATATATCTACTGCTGAATCATAACACAGATGATTAACTGCTTAGAAAGAGAGAGACCTCGTCATGGCGAAACCTAACATCCCTGATATTGTTGTTTCCAGACTACCGCTTTATCTGCAAACGCTCAACCATCTCTTAAGGGAGGGCGAGGAAGTAGTATCCTCAGACGAATTAAGCGAGAAAGTCGGCATCCCCGCAGTACAAATTCGAAAGGATCTCTCTTATTTCGGCGGTTTTGGGGTAAAAGGTAAAGGGTATGACATTATCCACCTTATAGATAATTTGAGAAGCATCCTAAACCTCAACCAAATCTGGCCAATGGTGATTGTTGGCGTAGGAAACTTAGGCCAAGCATTAATCCGTTACCAAGGTTTTGCCCGCCAAGGATTTGAAATTGTCTTAGCGCTAGATATTAACCCTAACATCATTGGCACAGAAATAGCTGGCATCGTCGTTCAGGATGTTGAAACTATGGAAGCTGAGCTGAGGCGTTCAGACATACGCATTGCTTTGTTAACCGTACCTGCCAATGCAGCCCAAAGTACAGCAGAAGCTTTAGTTGCCCATGGAATAAAAGCGATCTTGAACTATGCCCCGATCATATTAAAGCTGCCAGAAGGCGTGCGTGTGGCGAATATTGATCCCGTGCTCAAGCTGGAGCACTTGACGTATTATTTGAGTTAGTTTTTTCGCTGAGAAGCTTGACCAGCACATCGAGGTTAGTAATTTGATCCGCCCGCTGCTTGAATTGTCTGTTCTTCTGAGTAATTTTGAGCCAGCCTTTTTCTAATTTCACAGAACTAATTTCTGTAAGCGGAACAGCTTTGTGATCGATTTGCAGCCAGCCTTCCTGGAGAAGTGTAATCTCGCCAAAGGAAACGCTGCCGGCGCGCTCTAAAGTGGCTGAAGCTTGGGCATAAAGAAAAGAAAATGCTCCCTCTCGGATTTGGCGCACTAACGCTTCGAATTCATCCAAACGCTTGCCATCGAGAGAAAATCTTTCCCCATTTACCGTCTGTAATATGAGCTTTTTGCGGGTTGACCCACCAATCCCCAAAAAACGAGTTTGTGAATAATCCATGCTCAAGCTTTCAAGTGCTTCCCAAGGAATAGATTTTTCTTGCCTACCATGCACTATTTGTATCCCTTCTGGGTATAACACGACGAGCCATTTTTTCCGTGGCAAGTTGCCAAAAACAAGCCAGAGTAACAGCACCACCGCAATCGGTAAAAGCACGAGGAACACCTTCGCGTTAATCCAGATAATCCCTGGTCCAAACTTCTCAACGCGAGGGATGAACTGCAGTGCTAACCAATATACAAAACCGCTTAAAAGCAGTAATAAAATGAGCCCAACCCAAAAGCGCACCCCACGGTTGAAGCGGTCAGATCGATCACTAAAGTTAGCGAGTGGCTTGGAGAAATTTTTTGGCTGCTGAATTACTGTCATGCGCTAAAACCTTGTTGTGTCCGTAAAATCAAATCTAGCATCGAAAAGCCACGCGCTGCACCTTCAACCGTGCATGTAACCGGGTTATCCACCACATAAGCAGGGATGCCTAAAGCGATTGTGAGGTACTTATCCAGACCTTTCATCAGCGCTGTTCCTCCGCAAAGGGCTACGCCGCGATCTATGATATCGGAAATCAATTCCGGCTGGGTTTTTTCTAGGACTCGCTTAGCCGTAGCCGCAATTTCCTCTAGCGGTGGCTGCATCGCCTCAACAATCTCGTTGGTTGAGAGCGTTACTGGCTTAGGCAAACCAGTCACCTGGTCCTGACCTTGAATCTCCATAGTCAGCTCTTCCTCCGCCGGCAGTGCGGCTCCGATACGGATTTTAAGCGCTTCAGCCGTAGGCGGCGCAACAATAATGCCATACTTCTTACGAACATAACTGATAATTGCTTCGTCAATTTTTAATCCTGCGGTTTGCGAGGCTTCAGCGCTGACAATTCCTGTCATCGATATAACCGCAGCCTGAGTTGTGCCAGCCCCTAAGCTGATGACCATATTGCCGGTAGGGGTATTAATCGGCAAGTCCATACCAATCGCAGCAGCGAGCGGTTGCGGGATTAAGATGACTTCCCGGGCACCAGCCCCCAGCCCCGCCTCCTGCACAGCGCGTTTTTCCACACTGGTAACGCCATAAGGAACGGTGATGAGCATCTTCGGTCGGAAAAATAACGTGGGTCCTGTCACTTTGCGGACTAAAATATTGAGGAACTTTTCCGTCAACTCATATTCAGCAATAACCCCATGACGTAAGGGCCGAATCACTTCGATTGTCTCGGGGACCCTGCCCAACATGCCCAGTGCCGTAGTTCCATATTCCACTAATTTCATTTCATTGATGACAATCGCCACAATGGTGGGCTCCTGCACCAATATTTGGTTACCTTCGGCGATTTGTGTATTGAAGGTTCCCAGATCTATGCCTAATTCGCGAGATAATGACGCCATGAAAATTCCTAATGTGCTAGTTTGAACCTAATTCTACCATTGCGTAGGTGTTCTCCTTAGCCATCCCAATCGAAGAGTGCGCAACTCAGCGGGTAAAGTATTGCAGAGCAACGCGTAATTTATCTTCCAGCGTATCAGGTACATCTTTGGGTAGAGCTTGTACAGCCGTTTGTGCCTCCACCACACTATACCCCAAACCCACCAAAGCCTCGAGCACCTGATCCTCAGCTGAGGTTGTGGCTTTACGGACCTCAAAGCCGGCTTCTGCAGTAATCCGCCCTTGCAAGTTTATCAGGATCTTCTGGGCAGTCTTCCTCCCAATCCCTGGCACCCTGCAGAAATATTCCGGCTGCTCGCTCACAATCGCTTGGCGGATATTATCCAACGAAAGCGTAGAAAGGATAGCTAAGGCTAAGCGCGGTCCAATCCCTTCCACGCCCATGAAGAGTAGAAAAAATCGTTTTTCTTCCAATGTCCTGAAGCCATAAAGCGCTAACAGGTCTTCCCGCACGATCAGATGGGTATACAAGAAGACGATATCTCCAATTTCCTTCTCGCTGGCTAAGCTGGTGGTCACAGCCACCTCTAAGCCGATGCCTTGTACATCTAAAACAAGGCTATCCTGGGATTTGCTTTGGACTTTACCGCTAATTGAAGCAATCATTGCTGACCTGCACTTTGAAAGATGTTCCGCCGTTGATTGTAGATTTGATACAAGATTATACCTGTCGCGACTGCCAAATTCAGCGAATCACAACTACCCTCCATTGGGATACGGACCATTTTTGTGCACAGTTGGATGTATTCATCCGGCAAGCCTTGGCGCTCGCTGCCCATCAGAAGTAAACAGGTTTGTGGATAGACGGTCTGGGCATAGTCTTCATCCGCATGGTCTGAAGTGCCCACAATGACCATCTCTTCATGCCCCGTATGCCAAACCCGGAAAGCTTCTGCATGCGTTTTGGTTAGCGTGACCGTGAAAATAGAGCCCATCGAAGCTTTAACTGCCGCCGGATCGTAAGGATCCGTGCAATCATCTAAGAGCAGCAAACGGGTTGCACCGACAGCATCACAGGTGCGCAAGATGGTTCCTAAATTGCCTGGATTTTGCACTGCTTGCAACCCCACCCACAGCTCGCCCTCTTGTGGAGTAAGGCTTTCTAAAACTTGCCAGCGTTGTGCGATTACTGCAGCAATACCTTGAGGTGTATCCTTACGCGCCAGCGAAGCAAATACGGGTTCATTCACTTCCAAACAATCTATGCCCAATTTACTTGCCCGATCCACAAGCTGCTGCCCATACTCACTTATGAGCAAGTCAGGGCAGATGATCAATTGCCGAATCTCAGCGCCTGAATCGAGCGCCTGCCCAACTACACGCAGTCCTTCAGCTAAAAAAAGCCCAGTCGCACGGCGGTCTTTGAGCCTGTGTAACTTGCGGATTGCTACAATCGTGCTGTTAGAAAGACTTGTGATCATACATCCTCAGTGGGCAAACTGCGCTTGAAATTGAGCATGTTGATGTGACACAGTGCTACTGCCAAAGCGTCCGCAGCATCATCTGGGGTTGGCACGTTTTCAAGCTTTAACAGGACTTTGACCATCTCCTGCACCTGACTTTTATCGGCATTGCCATAAGAAGTGACTGCTTGCTTCACTTCATTCGGTGTATATTCAGCATGCGGGATGTGCATTTTTTCTAAGCAAAGTTGGATGACACCGCGCGCTTCGCCCACTTGCATAGCAGTCTTGATGTTCTTTTGAAAGAATAAGCGTTCCACAGCGCTATGCGTAGGTTGATACTCAGAAATCAATTCCATCAGGTGATCATAGAGGTAAACCAAACGGCTGGAGGTAGTCCTCACAGCCGTTGAATCGATCACACCAAAAGAAATCACGCTCAGATCGCCCGCCGGGTTCACCTGCACCAAGCCGAAACCGGTGATGGCGATACCTGGGTCGATGCCTAATACCAGCATCTGAAGTTATTCTTCCTCAAGCATGGCTAAGGCTTCTTCGGTCACTCTCAGGTTAGTATAAACATTCTGCACGTCGTCGCTGTCTTCCAGAGCTTCAACCGTGCGCAGAATGCTAATCGCCTCGTTAGTTTCCAGCTCAACTTCCTGCTTCGGGATCATGCGAATTCCTGCTTCTTCCGGCTTGATGTTGACCTTTTTCAGGCTCTCTTCAATGGCTTTGAAGGTTTCCGGCGCACCAATCACTTCGATATAGCCATCCTCTTCGGTAACATCATCCGCACCAGCTTCGAGCGCGGCTTCGAAGACCTTGTCGAAGTTCTTCCCATCAGATTTGATGGAATAAACCGCTTTGCGATCAAATTGCCAGCTGGCGGAGCCACTTTCGGCTAAGTCTCCTCCAGCGCGGGTAAGGATGTGGCGCAATTCAGCCACCGTACGGTTTCGGTTTTCTGTAACGCATTCGATAATCGCGACAACGCCATGCCCAAGATAGCCTTCATACGTGGTTTCAATCAGCTCTGATTCGGACTTATCTTCACCGGTCCCGCGCTTGATGGCGCGCTCGATGCTATCCTTAGGCATGTTGCTAGCCCGGGCGCGTTCGATAGCTAAAGCCAAACTCACGTTCATACTCGGATCGCCACCGCCGCGGCGAGCAGCCATAGCAATTTCCCGCGCTAAGCGCGTAAACACAGCGCCCTTTTTGGCATCAGCTGCGCCTTTTTTTCGTTTAATTGTGGACCAATGTGAATGTCCGGACATAGGTTTGTTCTCCTTGATCTAAAAAGAAAATAAAAGACTAGTGGTTAACATTATACCATCAGGAGGTATGCGATGCACTTAAAAAATAAACAAAAAAACCGTCAGCATGAAACTGACGGCGTTTGTCGGGGCGCCGGGATTCGAACCCGGGACCTCTTGCACCCCATGCAAGCACGCTAGCCGGACTGCGCCACGCCCCGAACATTTTTGATTATACATGCCCATGAGTTTATGTGCAAGCTTTTTTACTCCACGTACCTCCCTTAAATAAACTGCGTTCTCGGATGAAATCTATATAAAAATATTCCCTTGTGGTAAAATAATGCAAACTTTATCCAATAAATCATCTTGAAGCGGAGCATTTACCATGGCATCCTCTCTCTCACAGGGCATCGAAGCAGCAAAATCTGGTCAGATGGAGCAAGCCTTAGCGCATCTCAAAGACGCTATCGTGGAAGAACCCGAGAACGCCGATGTATGGGTGTGGCTGGCTGCAATCATCGAAGATGAAGACAAACAAACGATTTTTCTCAAAAAAGCCTTGGAGATCGATCCCAACAATAAACCTGCACAGCGCGGATTGGCTTTTATTGAACGCAAGAAATATATTCCACCCAAACCGGGAGAAAAGCTCTCTGATTACACCAAACCTATTGGCGTGTTCAAAGTTGAACCTGCCAAATTCAGCGTGGAAAGCACTCCACAGCCCTCTGCTGAGAGCGCTCCAGCAGCCGAAGTAGCTGAGCCTGCTCAGCCATCCGAGGAGCCTATATCGACGCCCAATACGGAAGCAACCTCGAACGGAGAGAGCGCAACAGCTCTAACCACACCACCTCTCCGCACGCCTGCTGCATCGAGCCGCAAAGCTTGGGTGGACATCCTTATTTATGGCGTGATTTTGATGGCTTTCGTTGTGATTGGAATCCTCATCGGCACCACCTTACTCAACGTCGATATACCTTTCTTGACCAAACCCACCCCCGTGCTCTCCGTGCTGCCACCTTCTGAGGGCGTGTTTCTCCTCGAAAACGGGCAATATACTGAAATGAAACTGAGCTTGAATGCACCGCAGACTGATGATGGCATTCCACCCACTGCTCAAACCCAACCCCAGGTTGTGATCAACAACCAAGTGATTAGGCTCGAACGCTTGCAATTCGTCGATGAAGAAGGAAATCCTGTGGCTTTCACCACCGTACCAGCAGAAAACGGCACTGCGATTCTCTCTCCGCAGGAAGCACTCGAGCCAGGCCGCTATTGCCTTGTTTTCAACTTAAACGCTGACAACGGCGAAGCACTCTATTGGTGCCTACAGGTTGAATAAAATATCGGGGTCAAAAATCTCAAAGGACGGGCAATTCTCAATGACACAAAATAAAATGAAACTTGAAATCCAGGAACCTCGACTGGATTATTCAAACTTTGGATTAATTCTTACGAAAAAGCTCTTAGCTGAAACCATTACCCAATTTGAGGTGTATTCCCCTCTGATTGCAACCAAAGCCCGTGCTGGTCAGTTTGTTATGCTGCGTGTGACGGAATTAGGCGAACGCATTCCACTCACGATCGTAGACCGTGATCCTCAAGCCGGCGCGATCACCCTTATCATTCAAGCGGTGGGTAAGACAACCCGACTCCTTTGCGAGCTGGAACCGGGCGAGAAGATCTTGGATATCTTAGGCCCATTGGGTACGCCATCCGAGATTGAAAATTATGGCAGGGCGCTGATTGTGGCTGGAGGTGTAGGCGCCGCAGTTGCGTTTCCCGTGGCGAAAGCATTAAAAGAAGCTGATAATCACGTTACTGCGATTGTTGGTGCACGGTCAAAGGACCTAATTATCCTCAAGGATGAATTTGAAGCCATTTCCGATGAAGTTTACTTCACCACAGATGACGGCTCTTTTGGTTTTCATGGCTTCACATCCATGCAGCTTCAGCAACTTTTAGACCACGGCGCGCGTTTTGATTATGCCTTAGCGGTTGGCCCGGTGCCTATGATGCGCAGCATTGCCGATATCACCAAGCCATACCAGATTCCAACGAAAGTCAGCCTCAACCCTATTATGGTGGATGGAACCGGTATGTGCGGCGGCTGCCGCGTGCAGGTAGGCGATCAGGTGCGCTTCACCTGCGTGGAAGGCCCCGAATTTGACGGGCACTTAGTTGACTTTGACACTTTGCAAATCAGGAACAGCACATATAACCATTTGGAAACTTGTCGGTTAGAGCCTAAACTTGTCGAAATCCAGACTGAGCTGCCAGAGCCTATCGCAGAGCCTAAGGTTCGCCAAGTGATGCCAGAGCTGCCGGCAGCAGAACGTATCCATAGCTTTAATGAGGTCGCTTTAGGGTTTACGACCGCACAAGCCCGCCTCGAGGCTGCGCGCTGCCTGCAATGTAAAAATCCCCGTTGTGTGGATGGCTGCCCAGTCGCGGTGAAGATTCCCCAATTTATTCAGCTTATTTTGGAAGATAAACTCACAGAATCAGCCCTTCTCGTGCTGAAAGACAACACCTTACCCCGCGTTTGCGGCCGCGTTTGCCCACAAACAGAGCAATGTGAAGGCGCATGTATCTTGAATAAAAAGGGGAAAGCTATTGCCATCGGCGCACTCGAGCGCTACGTATCCGATTATTTAGCGGAGCATCCCGTTGAGAAAGAGAAAACAGAAATTGAACCCACTGGTTATAAGGTCGCTTTGGTCGGCAGCGGACCTGCCTCATTGAGCTGTGCAGGAGACTTAATCAAAGCGGGCCATGATGTAACCGTTTTCGAAGCTTTCCACGATTTTGGCGGCGTGTTACGCTACGGTATCCCCGAATTTCGTTTACCCAAAGCCATCGTCGGCAAAGAAATACAGCAATTAGCCGACCAAGGAGTAAAGTTTGTGCCCGATGTGCTCGTCGGCGCTACCCTAACGATCCAGGATCTGCTCCAGCGGGATGGGTTTGACGCCTTGTTCATCGGCACAGGGGCTGGCTTACCTAACTTCCTTCACGTCCCAGGCGAAAACCTCATCGGCATTTATTCCGCCAACGAGTTTTTAACACGTGTGAATTTGATGAAGGCTTATCTTTACCCTCAGGCAGATACACCCATCTTGGATATGGCAGATAAGCGTGTGGCGGTTATTGGCGGTGGCAATACAGCTTTGGATTCCGCGCGTGTAGCGCTGCGCTTAGGAGCGAGCCAAGCTTCGATTATCTATCGGCGCAGTGAAGCAGAAATGCCCGGGCGTTTCGAGGAGATTGAGCATGCTAAAGCTGAAGGCGTTAACTTTGAATTCTTGCGGAATCCCATAGAATTCCTTGGGGATCAGGAAGGGCACTTGAGCGGCATTCGTCTCATAAAGATGGAATTAGGTGAGCCGGACGCGAGCGGCCGCCGCCGGCCAATTCCCATCCCCGATTCGGAGTATGAGATTCCCATTGATATTGTCATCGTAGCAATTGGAAACTCGTCCAACCCCATCATCCAACGCACCACACCTGAGCTTAAGTTCGACCGCTATGGTCATCTGGTTGTGGATCCAGAGACAATGGAGACCTCGCTGCCTGGCGTTTACGCCGGCGGGGATATCGTTACGGGTGGAGCCACCGTGATTCTGGCAATGGGCGCCGGGCGGAAGGCTGCAATGGCAATCAACCGCATGCTTTCCGAAAAAGCCAATACACCTGCCGTTAAAACCGATTTAACTGATAAATAGTTCGGTTTGTAGATACTGGTTGGCATTGACGAGAAACAGTATGTGTAGTATAAACAGAGGAAGTTGCTGGAAGTTCAAGTTAGGTCATAACATCTAATCGAGAATGACCAGAAACATAAATATTTTTGTTTAGAGTTGTCTGGAGGATTAGTAGTTATGGCAGAACGTGAGATTGGCACTGTTAAATGGTTTAACAGCGAAAAAGGATATGGCTTTATCGCCCGCGAATCGGGAGAAAAGGATGTATTTGTTCATTTCAGCGCTATTATTAGCGATGGTTACAAGACCCTGAAAGAAGAACAACAAGTTGAATTTAGCGTCGTTCAGGGCGCTAAGGGCCCTCAAGCACAGGACGTCAAAGTCCTGAGCTAATGATTGGCTAATAAAATTTAATTAGAAAGAAAACCGGCTTGGTTATGCAGGCCGGTTTTTTTATTGCTTAATTATCGCTTCAACTATGGTTTTAGCAAACTGACAAAGTAATCGCGGGTATTGTACCAATCTGATGACCTTTCCAAGCTTGAGAGCTTTTTGGAGTATCCCGTTGGTAGAGGATCCAATCGCCCAAGCTATCTACATAGCGAAATTCTTGTGGAGGGTGCAACCCGTCAACATCATTTGCTTTGACGAGCAAATACTTCACGCCGCGTGCATCTAACCAATTGATATCCGCAATGTTCTCCAATGGGTCGATATTGACGACTTTTCGGCTAAAGTCTGCACCAAAAAGTCCATATTCTTGATAGTTTTGCGGCTTAGCAGCCACACCTACAATTGCACCGCTCGGGATGGCTTCGGCTAAGTAGAGCATTTCCTTCGAAGAATACGACTGCCGTGTGAGCATATCGATGCGGTTCATCTTCCATATTGCGGCTCCGCCGATTACCTGCTTGGCAGGGTTGAATAGCACAACCATAGCTATACTGAAAATTGACACAGCCACAACGATGGCTTCAACGCCTTTTGCACTCTTGCCTTGCAGCCACAAGGGGAGAAAAGCCAAGCACATCGCCGCTAAAGGCATAAAATAGCGCCCATCAAATGGCGTCCATCCTGGTCTGATTAAGCTGCAGGTGATGAGCACGGTAAGAAAAAACACAAAGGGCATGATGCGCAAGATGTCCTTCCGCTTGAGACCTTGCACAAAGGCTGCTAAACTGGTCGGAAAGATGAGCAGTCCTCCAACGAGCCCAAACCATGCTTCGTCCTCTTGCAATTGGTAGAGCCTGCCCCAGGTAAAGCGATGTGCATCCAGCGTCGCAATGTCGCCTTCCAAGTTCAAACCTAACGGCGTAAAAACCAACCTTGCGAGCCCAGCTTTAGCGGATACTAAAGCTTGCTGAACGGGCTGTGGCAGCCAAGAGAAATCCAGCAGCTGGTAAAACCATCGCGTATCGTTAACGACAATGTACTTTCCAAGCGGCATTTCTTCGGCTACTGCTGCACTCGTCATTTGAGCAGCATCTGGTCCTAAGGGCGAGCCAAAATAAACTGTGTTGCTAACATAAATCGGCGAACTGAACAGCAAAAAGCAGAGCAAGGTTACCCCGACCCATTGCAATACCTGCTTGAAAGAATAACGGTAAAAAACGAAACCCAAGAGCAGCATCAGCACCATCCCTGGCAGGTATGCTGCAATCGAAAAATTCGTACCCACAACAAGCGCTAAGGCTAAAGCAGAAAGCAAAAGATAAGCAAACTCTCGCGTTTTGCCCCAGCGGTGGAAGAAATAAAATGTCGATAAGAACAACCAAGTGCTAATAAGATCGTGGCGCACGGAAGTGAGATGCAGCTGCACCACAGGTAAAGTCAGCCAAATTAACGCAGAAAAGACCGCATTTCGCCGGCTAAAGCCTAATTCCTGAGCGAGTAGATAGATAATGAGACTTGTAAGCAAGCCGGCGATCATCGGAATAAAAGCAATGAAATGATCGCTATTGGTAAACAGCAGTGTCCACAAATAAACTAACTGTGCGTTGAGCGGAAAGGAAAGCTGCCAGACGAAAGGAGTCTCCCAGGGAGATGTGGAGCCTTGCTGCATCCAGCGCACGATGCGTGCCACGTGATAAGAGAGAGCGTCGTTGTTGTTCGGCGGGACGATATAGTTTAGTACCACCGATAGCAGCAACACACCCGCCACGCAAATGGCTAAAATCAAAAGAAACCAGTTCTTTCGCTCCTTACAGAACGCCCCAAGATTTATATCTACTTTAGATTCCGGAATGATTTTTGGTCGTTGTGCGAGCAGCCAGCTTATAGCGCTCACCAAAAGCAAACCCGCCTGAAGCCCAAGGACTACCTGTCGCGAGCCCAACCCTTTGAGTTGATTGGCAATCGTAAAAACAAACACTAAACAGGCAAAACCCACCAAAGCCCAAGCCAAGATGGCTTCACTCCAGCGCTTGATCTTAAGGTGAGCAGTCAAAAACAGAGTGGTCGCAATAAGTTCAAGAATCGAGAAAATGAAAGCCATGATAGGCTTTAGTTTACCTTAAATGTGGTCGATTTGGCGGTCAGAAGAATTGACAATGAAAGCGGACATTAACAAAAAAACCCTCCTATGCAAAGAAGGGTTTCAGTCGGGGCGGGCGGATTCGAACCGCCGACCTCACGGACCCGAACCGTGCGCTCTATCCGGGCTGAGCCACGCCCCGACGGACTTCTATTATAGCTATTTTTAGTATTTCTACAAGGCAATTTTTGTCGCTTGGTGCGATTCAACGCGGTCCTAAGCGGCCAAACTGGCGCTCGAGCAACGCTGCGCTCAGGTGGATCATGGTCGGTCTGCCATGTGGGCAAGTACGCGGCGAAGTGCAGGCTTCCAGGTTGAGCAGCAGGTTTTTCTGCTCGCTTTCCGAGAGCTGCTTGCCTGCTTTGACTGCCATGCGTTTGCATACCCGGGCAGCAATGCGCGCTTCCACTTCTTCGCCTAAAGGCTCTTCGTTTTCCTCAAAATCTTCGACTAATGCATTGAGCACAGCGCGCGGGTCCGCATCTAGAGCAATCGCTGGTACAGCGCGCACGACAAAGGCATTCGGCCCAAATTCCTCCACCTCAAAACCCAATTTTTGCAAAACCGGCAGTTGGGGCGTAAGCACTAAAGCCTTTTCCGTAGACATTTCAACCACCACCGGTTGCACTAATGCTTGGGTCGGTACCGCGGCAGCGCGGTATTGCGCCATAAGCTGGTCAAAGAGCACACGTTCGTGGGCAGCATGCTGATCAATCAGGTAGAGACCATCCGGACCCTCCGCAACGAGATAAGTTGAGGCGACCTGCCCGACTAAACGCAAGAGTGGCAGATGTTCCAACGGTAAAGGCGCTGATTCTGGTCTAAGTTCTTCCGAGACTACCTTAGATTCATCGTTTGCACTGCTAACCCACAAAGCGGAATCCTGATCAGGCTGCAGAGCGATATCTGAGGATGGTTGGCGCCCCCACAGAACCCTTGTGTTTATTTCCGGAATGGGTGCATAAGCCAGCAAGCCGCGCCGAATACCGCGCTGAATGGCACTGAAGAGCTGATCTGGCTCGCGGAAGCGCACTTCCGCTTTGGAGGGATGCACATTGACGTCTACGCGGTTTGGAGGCAGCTGAATGAACAGAATCGCAACCGGATAGCGCCCGACCATGAGCATGGTGTTATAAGCTTTGATCACCGCAGCAGTGAGCGAAGTATCTTGCACCCAGCGACCATTGACAAAAAGGGTGATATCCCGGCGGTGCGAGCGGCTGAGGGAGAGGCTGCTCACATACCCCTTGATGCTAATTTCTTGCGCGCTAAATTCAATCGGCAGCAGCTCCTTCGCATCTTGAGTTCCATAGAGTTCTTGTAAAATTTCTTTTTGGTTCCCACTGCCGGTGGTCTGAAAAATCAGGCGTCCATCTTGTTCCAAGGACCAACGGATATGGGGGTAAGCCAGTGCATAACGGGTTACCAAACCGGTAATTTGACGGTTCTCGGTATTATCGGTTTTGAGGAATTTTAGACGTGCCGGCACATTGAAGAAAAGGTCTTCGACTTGCACTTCCGTCCCGGTAGGTGCTGGAACCGCCACTGGAGGGTTTATCCGTCCGCCATCCACACTTAAACGCAGCGCTACCTCTTGATCCGCAGTTTTAGAAGTAATCTGCAAGCGCGAAACCGAACCAATCGAAGCTAAAGCTTCACCCCGGAAACCTAAAGTTTGGATATTGAGGAGATCATCTGCGCTGCTCAGCTTGCTGGTGGCATGCCGAGCCAGAGCTAAAGGCAGCTCCTCAGCAGGAATTCCTATGCCATCATCGCTGATGAGGATTTCCCTTTTGCCTGCTTGCCGCGTCTTGATAACGATCTTTTTTGCGCCCGCATCGATTGCATTTTCAATCAGTTCTTTGACCACCGAGGCAGGCCGTTCCACCACTTCGCCAGCGGCGATTTGAGAAGCAACAGTTTCAGGAAGAATTTTGATTGTCATAAATCAACCTCGTTGAATTATACCGCGCGTAAAACCCCACCCAGTCAGGACTGGTAAAACCTATTAAAATATACGAATATGGAAATATCTGAACATATCAAAGCAATCTTGGACACTTTACCCGAAAAACCAGGTTGCTATCTGATGAAAGACAAAGATGGCAAGATCATCTACGTGGGGAAAGCGATCAACCTAAAAAACCGCGTACGCTCCTATTTCCACGCCTCCGCCGATCAAACTTATAAGACCCAGCAGATGGTGAGGAAGATTGCCGATATCGACTTGATCCTAGTCGACTCAGAGCTCGAAGCTCTGATCTTAGAGATGAATCTCATCAAGGAGCACCGCCCCTTTTACAATGTCCGCCTCAAGGATGACAAACGTTACCCCTATATTAAAGTCCATTGGGCTGATGACTTCCCTAAAGTTTCTGTGACTCGGCAGATGGTAAAAGACGGCTCACGCTATTATGGACCCTACACTTCGGTTTGGGCTGTGCACCAAACTTTGGAAGTGCTGCGGAAAATATTCCCATACCTCACCTGTGCACGCGAAATTACCGGTAAAGATGCCCGCCCCTGTCTCTATTACGACATCAAGCTGTGCTCTGGTCCGTGTATTGGCGCTATCGATAAAGAATCCTACCGTCAGATGATTGATGATCTGTGTAAATTTCTCGAAGGGCGCACCGATCCAATTATCAAGCGTTTGCAAACCGAAATGCAAGCAGCCTCCGAGGCAATGAATTACGAACGCGCGGCTACTCTTCGGGATCAAATCAACAGTATTGAGCGTGTGGTCGAACGGCAAAAAATCATATCCGGTGAGCAAAAAGACACCGACATCATTGCAATGGCTCGCTCAGATGGCGAAGCTTGCGTTCAGGTCTTTTTTATGCGCTCTGGCAAGCTCATCGGTCGCGAGTATTTCATCTTAGAAGGCACCGAAGACGAGAAAAACGAGGAAATTCTGAAAGATTTCGTCTTGCAGTTTTATGATGAAGCCGCATTTATTCCCTCGCAAGTCTTGCTGCCTACCGATATCGAAGAAGCACGTATTATCAAAGAATGGTTGAACACCAAACGAGGCGGAGAAAAGGTCGAAATCAAAGTGCCGAAGAGCGGCGACGGCAAGAAACTGGTAAGTTTAGCATCCGAAAACGCTGTGGAGACGCTGCGGGCACTGGAAACACGTTGGAAAGCCGATAAAGACCGCCAACATCAAGCCTTAGCTGAAATTCAAGCTGCGCTTAACCTGCCTGAGCCGCCTAATCGGATTGAATGCTACGATATCTCTAACACCATGGGTACAGCCAGCGTGGGCAGTATGGTGGTCTTCGAACAAGGGGTGCCCAATAAGAAAGCCTACCGCCGTTTTAATATCCGCAGCGTGGAAGGTCCGGATGATTTTGCGTCTATGGAAGAGGTGTTACAACGGCGTTTTACGCATTATCACAGCGCGCAAGAAGGAAAAGATCAGCCTGGTTATAAACCTGATCTGGCGTTCAGCATCCTGCCGGATTTACTGATCGTGGATGGTGGTAAGGGTCAGCTTAGCCGAGCAGTTAAAGTGATCGAAGCGCAAGGTTTGCAGGGTCAATTTGCGTTAGTCGGCTTGGCTAAGCAAGAGGAGGAACTCTTCCTGCCTGGGAAGAGCGATTCCGTACGCTTAGATGAACATTCGCAAGGGTTCTACCTAATCC
Source organism: Anaerolineaceae bacterium (assembly GCA_040766895.1). Classification (GTDB taxonomy): domain Bacteria; phylum Chloroflexota; class Anaerolineae; order Anaerolineales; family Anaerolineaceae; genus Mesolinea. Next base: position 60,358 of record JAXGPR010000005.1, read on the forward strand.
AGCGCATCCGTGATGAAGCACATCGCTTTGCCATCACCGCACACCGTCAGCGGCGTGGTAAAATCGGGTTAGCTTCAAGGTTAGATGCAATCCCTGGGGTTGGCCCAGAGCGCCGCAAAGCTTTATTACAGCATTTTGGTTCCATTGAAAACATCCTCGCTGCTAATGTCGAAGAAGTAGCACAAATCAAAGGCATCGGGGTAGACTTAGCACAAGCAATTAAAACACAATTGGAGTGATATGGCAGGTAAAAAATCATCGAAAAAACGGACATCCGAAATCATTATGGCAATTTTAGCCATCACGATTGTTTTAGCTATGGTTCTCTCCATGGTACGGTTCTGATGACCCAGAAAATGCCTAAGTTCGACCCTATCGGCGCGGATTTTATTCAAAATTCCAGCTATACGCACATGGCGCCTACGCCAGAATCATTAGGCGCGGAACCGCCAGACTATCTGCCTTCTATAGCCGATGAATCTCAGCTCATCCCTTTACCAGAACCGCAAAGCGTCCCTTTAGGGCATACGGATTTACGGAATGTGATCGAGCAACGCCGTTCTGTGCGCCGATATAATGAGAACGCTCAACTTACGCTTGAGGAACTTTCTTACCTGCTTTGGATGACGCAAGGAATTGTGCACCTTTCCCAGAAGACTGGGCGCACATTGCGTACTGTGCCATCGGCAGGCGCGCGCCATCCCTTTGAAACTTATTTAGCCTTGCGCCGGGTTGAGAATCTAGGACCTGGAATATATCACTTTATTCCTCAACGCCATAGCCTGGAGATTGTCATCCAAGGGGAGCAAATATTAACTGCACTGGGCGAAGCCGCTGGCAGGCAAAACCATGTTCTTACTTGTGCGGCGACCTTTATTTGGGTTGCAATACCTTACCGCACGAGTTATCGTTATGGCACACGCGCCTACCGCTATCTTTTCCTCGATGCCGGTCATATCTGCCAGAATCTTCACTTAGCTGCGGAAGCTATCGACTATGGCGTCTGTGCGATTGGCGCTTTTAATGACGAACAGGTTAACGCCCTCCTCGCACTGGATGGTAAAGAACAATTTGTGGCTTATATGGCTACATTAGGTAAAAAGCTATAAAATCCCCCATGTTACCAAGAGCTCGCTTTGTTGTCCTCATCAGCGCAGATGGTGAGTGGCAAGCTGTGCTCCATCATACCTTACCATCAATACAGCACCCCACTCCTTACGGCAATTGGTTTTCTCAGAATATCGATCATTTTTCTGTCATTTTTATGCATGCCGGCTGGGGGAAAGTTTCCACAGCAGGAGCTTGCCAATTTGCTATCGATGCCTTTCAACCCCAGCTAATGGTCAATTTAGGCACTTGCGGCGGATTGGAAGGTTTAGCTGAGCTTGGGGAAATCTTATGTGTTAGCGAAACAGCCTTCTATGATATCTATGAAAGCATGGCAGACTATGCGCAAGCTATAGAATTTTACAGTTCCAAAGCTGATCTCAGCTGGCTACCAGAGGAATTAACCGAGCACACCCGCCGGGCGCGATTAGTCTCGGCAGATCAGGATATCCAACCCCGAGCTTATGAGCGCCTTACCCAGGAATTTGGCGCGGTAGCTGCGGATTGGGAATCTGCAGCTTTTGCCTGGGTTGCCAAGCGGAATGGCATCCCGTGGTTGATCCTACGGGGCGTAAGTGATTTAGTCAGCCCAACTAAAGCAGAAACCGCAGGGAACCTATCCCTCTGGCAGGCACGCACAGACCAAATTATGGAGGATTTGCTCAACCAGCTGCCTTGGTATCTTGTTCGCTTTGCGGAGCAGTACCCAAGCTAAACTTTGTGCTTATTTGCCTAAACGCGCTCGCTCTTCCTCGACAATGCTGTGATCCAGCTTCTTCACCAAGGGCGAAGGCTGATTAAATGGCTTACCAGCCTCAAGGCGCAGTGGTTGCCATAAGTTCACGCCTTCCCTCGCCATACAGCCTTCGAGCTTATAGCTTAGAGCTACGTGTGTCCCAAGCTCATCAGAAATCGTTTCAGTCTTAAAATCACCAAATATTGGGGCATCATAACCTAAGATGGCATGAATGCCTTCACTAATATGTGGGATGAAAGGCGAAAACATGATCTTCAACCAATCAATTGCTTGGATTGCAGTATAAATCGATTTCGCTGCTTCGTTCTTATTGGTTTTAATTTCGAACCAAGGGGCATTCACATCTAAATACTTATTAACTTCGGTGGCTAAGCGCATCACCTCCGCCAAAGCTTCGCGCAACTGCACCCGTTCGATTTTTTCCCCAACTGTATCGAAGCCAGTTCGGATGGTTTGCAGCAATTCTTCGTCCGATGGACGCAGCTCACCTGGCTCTGGGATGATGCCCTCCCAATTTTTATACGTAAATGTAAGCACGCGATTAATCAAATTCCCCCAAGTTGCCACCAGCTCGTTATTATTGCGCTGATAAAACTCTTCCCAATCCCAGTCGCTATCGCGTGTCTCTGGCATCGCAGTGGTCAGATAATAACGCAGCGGATCGGGATCATAGCGTTCGAGGAAATCAAGCCCCCAAACAGCCCAGTTATGACTACCGCTGATTTTGCGACCTTCTAAGTTCATGAACTCGTTAGCCGGCACGTCGTAAGGAAGCACTAATGGTTTGGGATCAGTTGCGCCTAAGGCACGGTCAATGTCTTCTTCAAAACCGATTAATTCCGCTGGCCAAATGACCGCATGGAAGGGGATATTATCTTTACCTATGAAATAATACGTGCGGGATTGTGGATTAACCCACCACTCGCGCCAAGCTGTTTCTTCTCCGTTCAATTTGGACCATTCAATCGTGGCGGAAAAGTAGCCAATCACAGCCTCAAACCAGACATACAGGCATTTGCCTTGCCAACCTTCGAGTGGTACCGGGATGCCCCAGTCCAAGTCCCGCGTAATCGGGCGGGCTTTGAGCCCTTCGGATAGAATTTGACCTAAGGATTGCCGAATGACGTTCGGTCTCCAATAGGGTTCGCGGCTTCTCAAAAAAGCAACTATTTCTGGCTCTAAGCTGGAGAGGTCCAAGTAAAAATGCTCAGTTTCCTTCAGGATTGGTGTGCTGCCGTCGATTTTGGAGCGCGGGTCGATCAACTTATCCGCCTCTAGTATATTTCCACAGCGCTCACATTGATCCGAGCGGGCATCTGGGTTGCCGCAAATATAGCAAGTACCTTCCACGTACCGGTCAGGCAAAAAGCGCTGCTGTGTGGTGGAATACCATTGCTTTTCGGTGGCAGTATAGAGGTAACCGTTCTCTTTGAGCGTTGTAAAAGCTAATTGGGAAATAAAAAAGTGGTTGGAGGTATGCGTGCTGGTAAAGAGGTCATAACTGATTCCAACTTTCTGGAATAGCTCCAGAAAACGGGCATGATGAGCTTGGTAGATTTCAAGCGGTGAGACGCCCATACTATCCGCCTTCACGGTAATCGGTGTGCCATGTGAATCAGAACCCGAAACCATCAGCACGCTCCGCCCGCGTAAGCGGTGATAGCGGGCGCAAATATCCCCCGGCAGATGAGAACCGGTAAGGTTCCCTACATGAATATCCGCATTGGCGTAAGGCCAGGCAATGGCAATTAATATCTTCTCAGGCATAAGGCATCTCCTCCGGAATAACCCAAAAATTCTAACATGAATTCTTTTTTAAAAAAGGAAATACGCGCCAGCAAGTCTATGAGCAAACGCAATAATTAATTATCGAGTTAGTTTATTCTTCTTTGAAGTGAATTCGGCTAGTTGTGTGTTCACACTCCCCCAAGTTCAGGTTCTGCCCACACTCCACACAGATGCCTTTACAGTCCGGCTTACAAATGTAATTCATCGGGATTTCCAAGAGCAGGTAATCGCGGAAAATCTCTCCAAGATCGATATACCCATCCTCAGGAATAATTTGGTCGAATTCTTCTTGAGATCTTTCTAAAAAGAAAAATAGCTCCTCAAATGGAGTGTCAACAGAAATCCGATTGATGGAAAGGCAACGCACGCATTGTGCCTCAATTTCCCCATGCAACTGCGCTTGAAGCAATAAACCCTCACGTGTGCGAGAAAATCGATAATCAGAAAGCAGATTATAGACGTTTAGGTCTGGATCAATAAATATTTCAGGGAATTCGGCATGAAAATCGCGGAAAAATCCGATAGGCCGATTGAAAAAATAGCCTACGTTCGTGCGTAAAGAATAACGTTGTTTTTCCATTGGCAAAGTACAATTACTCAATATGATAATGATTGATTATATCACGCTCAACGACCCTCATGCATAAAAATTATACGCTATGAAAACACTGCTAATCGCAACCAACAACCCGGGTAAGATCGCCGAAATCTCAGCAATTCTAGCCCCATTGCCTCTCAAGCTTATCACGCCAGCTGAGCTTGGGCTTACGCTCTCTATTCCTGAGGATGGTCAGAGCTATTTCGAAAATGCTCACAAAAAAGCGGCTGCCTTCGCCCAAGTAAGCAAGCTGCCTACCTTAGCTGATGATTCTGGCTTAGAAGTAGAAGTTTTGGGTGGAGCGCCAGGCGTTCATTCGCATCGCTACTTAGCGGATCCATCAGCTACAGATGAACAACGCTGCCGTGCTTTGCTCAATCAGCTCTCCGTTTATCCGCGCCCATGGAAAGCCGCTTTTCAGTGTGAGATAGTCCTTTGCAATCCGAATGAAATCGTTTTGCGTTCTCATGGCAGCTGCCCAGGCGAGATTATTCCCGAATTCCGTGGAAAAAATGGCTTCGGCTACGATCCGATCTTTTTGGTCGAAGGCACGAATCAGACCATGGCTGAATTGACAGATGAGCAAAAGAACCGCATCAGTCACCGTGCCAAAGCACTTCAGGCTGCTTGGGATGATTTGCTGAGGTTTGCTGCCAGCTAAGGATTAAAACTTATACCCAAAGCGCCGTAAGAGGTCTTTGCGCGCAGCAATTTCCTTCTCTTGCTCCACGCCTAGCGGGGGCTTGCCATCCACAACGCCTATTATCCCTCGACCTAAATCAGTTTGGGCGATCAGCACTTCCGTCGGGTTGGCTGTAGCGCAAAAAATATGGCAAACTTCGGGCACCTGCTTGATGGCATTGAGCACATTAATAGGATAAAACCCTGCGGCTAAGAAGATGATAAAACAGTGCCCTGCACCAAGAAGCAGCGCATTGTGCCGAGCTAATTCTGTACAGGTTTCATCCGTACCGCTCCAACGCACTAACCGCGGATCTGAGGCTTCACAAAATGCCAGCCCAAATTTAATCCCCGGGACTGCTGTAACCATTGCCTCATGCAAGTCTTCCACAGTCTTAATAAAATGCGATTGGCCTAAGATGAAGTTAACCTCATCAGGTTTTTGTATTTTAACGACATCGAAATCCATAAATACCTCCTTTTGCAACCAAAATTTTAACATACTTAGAGATTAGACTGAATACCATATCACTTAGAATGATTAAGGTAAAATTTGAGCATGCGCACTCACAAAGGTCACATTTTATCCCTCGTACTACTCTCAATATTGCTGTTTACCGCGTGCAGCCCTGCCATTGAATCGCGTCCAACGGCGGTTATCTCTTATGGCACCCGCAATCCGCTCCTAATCACAGCAACACCTATGCCAACCTTCACGCCTACACCAGCTCCCTTGGGAAGTGCTAATAACCCGATAGTGATGGGTTTGATTGCGGCACCCCCCCCACAAACACAGTTAGATGCGCTCCAAGAGCTGACCGCTCAGCTTTCCGCCTTTCTGCAAATGAGCGTAACGGGGAAGTTCTTTCCGGATTATCTAACCTTAGAAGCTGCACTGCAGAAGCAACAAGTACATTTAGCCTGGCTTGAGCCGATTGAATACCTACTGGCTTCCGAAAAAGGCTTGCTCAGTTCTCAACTGGTCAGCAATCATTTAGGTGTTAGCGCTTATGGGGTTCAGTTTTTAGCTCATAAAGACTCTAATCTGATTAGCTATTATGACGTAGGTACCGGCAAAGCCACAGCTGATGCTGCCACCGCGTTAGCACAGTTTTCAGGGATGCGCCCTTGCCTAACCCAAACTAAATCCCTCGCTGGCTATTGGATCCCATTAGCATATTTGGCCCAAAATAACATCCCCACCCAAGAGCCTGTGCTTGCTTATACCTACAGCGCAGCCATGCGCGCAGTGTATATCAAAGGCATTTGCGATTTTACCGCGACCTATGCAATTGCCTCCGACCCGCGCACATCCTCTGAGGTGATTGGCGATTTGCCCGATGCCCTAGACCGCTTGCCAATCATCTGGATATCACCCGCGGTGATTCCTAACCTCAATTTCTCAGCCAGCCCTCAGCTCCCCTTGCCCCTTACCGTGCAAATTTCTGAATACCTTTTGCAGCTCGGGCGCAGTGACGCCGGTCGAGCCTTGTTGAGTGAACTCAACCAATATGAGATTGCTGGGTTAGAAGCCTTACCCGATGATGCATACTCAGATTTGAGAGAATTACTCGCTGCTACAGATGCACGCCTGATTGATCTTTTGCCTTAAAATAGATCGCATGTTGAAAATCTTACGCATTTTACTCATTATTGCTTGTGGGGGCTTTTTCATTCTAGGATTTAGCCGTATTGCTATCATTCTCTCCACCCAAGCTAAAATCGTCGAGGCTGATATAGCCCCAGCTAAACCTGTGGTGATCGTGCCAGGAGCTGGCTTGAATGCAGATGGGACACCCTCAACCCCGTTACGTGATCGGGTCGAAGCCGCGGCAGAGCTTTATTTTGCGGGTAAAGCCCAAAAAATCCTAATGAGCGGCGATAACCGCTTCATTAATTACAATGAACCAGAATCCATGCGCCAATATGCCTTGACTTTAGGGATACCCGATGAAGATATCGTCCTCGATTATGCCGGGCGCAGCACCTACGATACTTGCTACCGTGCTAAAGCAATCTTTGGCGTTGAAGAGGCTCTCATTGTGACCCAGGCTTATCACTTACCGCGTGCGGTTTATTTGTGTGATCATTTAGGCGTCAAAATTTCCGGAGTGCCTGTTGAGCAATCGCGATACGTACGCTCACGGTATTTGTTTTGGAATATCCGAGAGGCATTTGCCAGCATGGCAGCAGTTTGGGATATTCATATTGCCAAACCATTACCAGTTTTAGGGGAACCCGAACCAATTTTCAAGTAATTTTGGAGAAACTAATGCAACGGGAAGAAGCATTACACATTGTGCGAACCTATGTTCAGAACGAAAGTCTCATCCGGCACATGCTTAGCGTAGAGGCAGCAATGCGTTATTATGCCGAAAAATTTGGTCAGGATGCTGAGCTTTGGGGAATCACAGGGCTCTTGCACGATTTTGACTGGGAAATTCATCCGAACCCGGAAACACATCCGCTGGAGGGAGCGCCTATCCTGCGCGAAGCCGGTGTTCCCGAAGAAATCGTGCATGTGATTCTGACACACGCTGACCATGCTGGCTACCCACGCGAAACCTTAATGGAGAAGGCACTTTACGCTTGCGATGAAGTTACCGGCATGATCACCGCAGTTGCTCTCGTGCGGCTTTCCCAATCGCTATATGACTTGGAAGCCAATTCCGTGCGCAAAAAGTGGAAAGATAAAGCTTTCGCAGCCGGCGCTGACCGGCGAATTATGGAACAAGGCGCTCAAGAACTCGGTATTGACCTGTGGGAACACGTCGAAAACGTAATCCTCGCAATGCGCCGTATCGCACCTGAGTTAGGCTTAGAAGGGAACTTGCCTAAGCCAGGGTAGAACCCCGAACCTATGTTACGCCTTCTCCCAATAGGATGAAAAATCATCTAGGCATGTAAAACCGATTAATTCATCATCAGGCTTAAGCTTGAATAAGATTTGCCCATTGGCTTGCCGGGTGCGTTCGACCGCATTGGTGAGTGTGAAAACCTTGCTAGCAGATTTACGGAAATGGCAAACCCCACGATCAGTTAACTTCCCGCAAAGCTGAACGACAATTGAATCCTCTCCTTTTAATTTCCAAGAAATTACCCCTTGTCCATAGCGCCCCTGCTGTGGAAATTCCTCGGCTTTAATCCGCTTCGCCCAGCCTTGGTTGGTCACCAAGCCAACCTCATTCCCAGCCTCGATCAAGCTCGCTCCCACCACGTAATCCCCCTCCTTAAGCTTGATGCCATTCACTCCTGCCGCAAGTAAACCCATAGGACGCACGTCAGTTTCACTAAAGCGTATGCTCATCCCTTTAGCTGTGGTCAACAACACCTCCTTTTTACCATCCGTAAGCAGCACTCTAAACAGCTCGTCCCCTTCATTAACCTTAACTAAGGTAAAACGGTTAGCAGAAGCGCCTGGTAATTCCGTTACCAATGATTTTTTGACCATGCCTTGCCGTGTAACCGTAAGTACATAGCGTTCACCTATATCGTTTTTTTCGATTGGAATGGCAAAAGCTGCCTGTACAACTTCGTCCTCGCTCAATGGCGAAAGCTTATGCACGGGTGTGGTTGGTTCTTCTCCTCGCTGTACAGGAATCGAGAGCATGTGGATAGCCGCTGCTTGGCCTTCGGGCGTGACTAAGAAAAGTGTCTGATGAGAATTCGTGCGCAAAATACTCCAAGGAGCGTTCTCACCTCCCAGACGGTTGGGTTTATCGTCTTCTGTACGGCTGATAAATCCCTCAGCATTAATTTCTACCCAGAAGTTCTCCAGCGGCATCACGTCAGTTTGGGTTAAAAGTTGTGAAGCTTTTTCACCTTCTTTCAGCTGAATAATTCGAGTGCGCCGCGCATCAGCATATTTCCTTTTTAGCTCGGTAAGCTCATCAATCACCACCTGGCGCATTTTCTGGGATGATTTGAGCAAAGCTTTAAGGTTTTTAATAGCTTCACTAACTTGTTTATATTCTTCCTCAATTTTCATGCGCTCGAGTGAAGCCAATCGCTTCAGTGGCATATCCAAAATGGCATTCGCTTGGATTTCGTCTAAATTCAAACGTTTCATCAAGTTTTGGCGGGCATCATCAGTTGTCTTAGCTTTACGAATTAGTTGAATCACCAAATCGATGTTCTTAATAGCAATTCGCAAGGCTTCCAAGATATGCAGACGGGCTTCATTTCTTCTAAGCTCAAATTCACTCCGCCGGCGGACAACTTCCAAGCGGTGCTCCGCAAACACGCGCAAACTTTGCTTAAGCGTCAATCGATGAGGGCTACCATCCACCAGTGCCAGCAGGTTAACCCGGAAAGTGCTGTGCATAGCTGTGCGCTTGTAAAGCGTGCTAAGCACTTGCTCAGGATCCGCATTTTTATTCAAATCAATCACAATGCGCATACCCTGGCGGTCGGATTCGTCCCGCAGGTCAGCAACGCCTTCAAGTGCCCCCTCGCGGGTAAGGTCGGCTATCCGTTCAATCAAGCTGGATTTATTGGTCATATAAGGCAGCTCTGTTACGATAATGCGTACCCTACCGCGCGAGATTTCTTCCAAGCGGGTTTTTGCCCGTAGCTGAATCGTGCCATTCCCGCTGCCGTAAATTTGGGCTAAAGAATCCGAAGTTTCATCCTGAAGAATTAAACCGCCCGTGGGAAAATCGGGCCCTTTGATGTAGCGCATTAAGTCTTCGACGGTAATATCGTCGATGTTTTCCCACTGCTTTAGCATAAGCACCAAAGCATCAATCACCTCAGCAAGGTTGTGTGGTGGAATGCTCGTCGCCATACCTACAGCGATGCCAGAGGCGCCATTGATAAGCATATTTGGTAATGCAGCCGGCAAAACAAGAGGTTCTTGCAATGAGCCGTCAAAGTTATCCACAAAATCAACGGTGTCCATGTCGAATTGCTTGAGGATCTCTACGGCTGCCTCAGAAAGACGCGCTTCGGTGTAGCGCATCGCTGCCGGAGGGTCACCATCAATGCTGCCAAAGTTCCCTTGACCATCTACCAACATATAGCGCTCAGAAAAATCTTGCGCCAAGCGAGCCATAGCTTCATAGACCGCCATATCGCCATGGGGATGATACTTCCCCAACACTTCGCCCACAATCCTAGCAGATTTTTTATAAGGTTGATCTGGGCGCAGTCCCATATCATACATCGCGTAAAGAATTCGGCGCTGCACTGGCTTGAGCCCATCGCGGGCATCGGGTAATGCTCGCGAAACAATCACGCTCATAGCGTAATCGAGATAGGATTGCTGCATTTCTTGATTAATATTGACTTTCTTGATGGCGGTAGCGTCCATAATCCGATCCCTTTTTGAGTTTTAGGTCATAACACCTTGTGGTGACACTGGCAATAATATAGCATAAAAAAACCGAGGTGCGTGGGGCATCTCGGTTTTTCAACTGCCAGTGATTAAGATTTATTCCTCATCCTCGTAGAAGCTTTCGCTTTCGGTGTAAGCTTCCGCACCCATTTCTTGTTCAATGGGTTGAGAAAACACTGCGCTTTCAGCTTCTTTGGGTTCTTCTTTTTCCTCTTCGATGATGAACTCCATGGGTTTCACCGCAATGTTTCCTTCACCAGGTTGGGTAGCTGCTTCCTGATCAGCAAACCGTTTTGGATCAAAACCAGTCCCCGCAGGGATTAGCTTCCCAATAATCACGTTTTCCTTTAAGCCATACATATCATCCCTTGCAGAAGCGATGGCAGCGCTAGCCAGCACCTTGATCGTGTGCTGGAATGAAGCCGCGGATAAGAAAGAGTCCGTAGTAAGAGAAGCTTTGGAGATCCCCAAAAGCACCTCAACATATCGTGCGGGGTGAAGTCCTTTAGCAATCAACTCTTCATTGACGCGGCGAATTTCTAAGCGGTCAACCAAATCCTGAGGTAAATACTTCGAGTCTCCAGGACGGGTAATCTGCACCTTATTCAACATCTTGCGAATGATCACCTCAAAGTGCTTATCATTGATATTCTGGCCTTGCGTACGATAAACCTGCTGGATTTCCTTGAGTAAATAGAGCTCGGTTGCTTCGCGGCCCTTGATGCGCAAGATAGAATGCGGATTTAACGACCCTTCGGTGAGAGGTTCCCCAGCTTCTACTACCTGACCCTCAGTAACAATCAAGCGTGATGTCGTTGGAATGTCGTACTCATCGCTCTCACGATTTTCGTAAGAGATAATCACAGTATTGCCCTCGATGCGTACTTTACCGCCATGCTGAGCGATAATTTTTTCCTCATCGAGCATCGCGATGGTTTCGCCTGGGGCTGCTACTTGTTCATCGGTAACTTTAATCTCCCAGCCTTCCAAAACTTCGTAGGTATCTGAAACCATTTCGGAGTGTTCCACACGCACAATACGCAATTCAGGGTTTCTAGGCGATTGCATCAAGTGCACCACACCATTAATCTTGCTGATCACAGCTTCTCCCTTAGGTGCAACGCGCGCTTCAAAAAGCTCTTCCACACGGGGCAAACCTGTGGTGATATCACCAACCGCAGCCACACCACCAGTATGGAAGGTACGCAAGGTCAGCTGCGTGCCAGGTTCACCAATTGATTGCGCTGCAACAATACCTACTGCTGCACCTAAGTTGACCATCGACCCTCGGCCTAGATCAACGCCATAACAGCGAGCGCAAATGCCATGGACTAATTCGCAGGTAAGCGGAGATCGAACCTTAACCGAGGTAACACCTGCTTTCACGATTTGGCGGGTCAACTCATTGGTGAGCAGTTCATTCCGTTCTGCAATGACTTCGCCGGTTGTTGGAGAGACAACCCTCTCAGCTAACAATCGCCCGAAAATGCGCTCAGCAAAGGATTGACCAGCAACATCGTCAGAAGCATTAATAGTGATGCCTTCGAGCGTGCCGCAATCCTCATTATTGACAATGATATCTTGAGCAACATCAACTAAACGGCGGGTTAAGTATCCAGCATCTGCCGTGCGCAGGGCTGTATCTGCCAGACCTTTGCGCGCACCGTGTGTGGAGATAAAGTACTCCAACGCCGTAAGTCCTTCGCGGAAGTTGGACTGAATCGGCATCGGGATGATACGACCGGAGGGGTCTGCCATCAAACCGCGCATACCAGCTAACTGCGTGATGGGGCTGTAACCACCTTTCGTAGCTCCAGAAGCTGCCATAATGGCTAAGTTGCCATTGGGGTCGAGGTGTTTCTTAACCGCCTCACCGACTTTCTCAGTAGCTAGCTGCCAGATTTTAATAATATTTTGGTTTTGCTCTTGTTCCGTCTGCAATCCGCGGCGATAGTCACGTTGTACGCGTTCCACTTCTATAAGCGCTTGCTGAACAATTTCTGATTTTTCTGGTGGTACTTCGATATCTGCAACAGCAAGTGTGGAACCGGATTGGGTTGCATAGCGGAAGCCAATATCCTTAATCTTATCCGCTGATTTAGTTGTCTCATCATCGCCTGCGATCTCATTGATCGCTCCGATCAAATCACGGATTCCACCTTTTTCCAAGACTTGGTTGTTATAGCGGACAGATTCTGGCAAAATATCGTTGAAAATCGCCCGACCAACAGTTGTATCGATCAGTCGGCTTTCTTTTTTCGGTAAGCGATTATTCTGTTCGTCATACCATGTATCCGTCTTAAGTTTTATGCGTGCATGTAAGCTGACCTGACCTAATTGATAGGCTAAGATGACCTCTTCAATACTCGCAAACATACGGCCATCGCCTTTTTCGGGCTGGGTTGGGTTCATGGTAAGGTAATAAACGCCTAAAACCATATCCTTCCCAGGAGAAATAATTGGCTCACCGCTGGCTGGCTTGAGCAGGTTTTTGCTAGCAAGCATAAATTCACGCGCTTCTTTGACTGCTTTGCTGGATAGCGGAACATGCACAGCCATCTGGTCACCATCAAAGTCCGCATTGAAGGCTGTGGTTACCAGCGGATGCAATTGGATAGCGCTGCCCTCGATCAACACAGGCTCAAACGCTTGAATACCTAGGCGGTGGAGTGTTGGTGCACGGTTCAGCAAGACGGGCCGGTCTTGAATAACTTCTTCAAGCACTTCCCAAACCTCAGGTCGGTTGCGCATGATGAAGCGCTTAGCACCGTTGATATTATTGGTATATTCATGCTTAATCAAACCAGCAATGACAAAGGGTTTGTACAACTCTAATGCCATGGTCTTGGGTAAGCCACACTGATAATGTTTCAAGTTTGGACCCACAACAATCACGGAACGTCCGGAATAATCTACGCGCTTACCGAGTAAATTACGGCGGAAGCGGCCTTTCTTCCCCTTGAGCATGTCACTTAGTGATCGCAGCTCTCGGCGACCACGGCGGGAAAGCATGCGTCCATGCTGGGAGTTATCAATCAGCGCGTCAACAGCTTCTTGCAGCATACGTTTTTCGTTGCGCACGATGACATCCGGTGCACCCAATTCGAGCAAGCGCTTGAGCCGGTTATTGCGGTTGATCACGCGCCGGTAAAGATCATTCAAGTCCGAGGTTGCAAATCGACCACCATCTAATTGCACCATCGGGCGCAAATCGGGAGGAATTACCGGCAGAACCGAAAGGACCATCCATTCCGGTTTATTTTTTGAACGGCGGAAAGCTTCCACCACTTTCAAGCGGCTGGTTGCTTTCTTGCGTTTTTGTTTGCTTTTCGTGGTACGTACTTCTTGCCAAAGTTCCTCGGCAAGAGGGTCTAAATCTAAGCGGCGCAAGATGTCTTGGAAGGCTTCTGCACCCATATCAGCCTTGAAAACCTGCCCCCAGCGAGACTTTAGCTCACGATATCGTCCTTCACTCAAAAAAGTGAATGGCTGCAGTTCGTATAGCTCATCACGCATCCGAGCATTTTCTGTTTTGGTAGCAGCTTCTTGGTCTTCTAATTGGTTGCGGATGCCCTCCATCACCAAGTCCGATTCTGCGCGGATGGTTTCTTTCTGCATCTGCAGTTCCGCAATCTTCTGGTTCTTTTCTGCTTTGAGGTCTTTTTCCAGCAACTCCATGCGGTCATTGACAATCTTCTGCACGCGGGAAAGATGTTTTGAAGTAACTTCCTCGCCTGCATCGACAATGGTCTGCTCAAAATCATCCGCACTAAAAACGATTGGTTTGCGCACAGAATGACCTAATTTTTCGTTCAGTTCACGCTCTAAACGCTGACCTTCAGCAATTACAGGTTCAAACAAATCGCTAACCTCTTCATCATAAGCTTTATTAATGCTTTCAATTTGGGCATCGATTTCTTTGATTTTGCGGTCACGCTGCTTTTTAGCTTCAGCAATTTGACTGTTGACCTTTTCAATAAGCTCACGTTCAGAAACACTAATTTCATCTTCCAAACGTTTGAGCGCTTTCTGCCGGGCATCTTCGTCCACATAGGTTACGATGTATTGCGCAAAATACAACACCCGATCCAAGTTCCGACGGGAGATATCCAACAAAAGGCCAAGATAAGATGGAACACGGCGGGTATACCAAACATGTGCAACTGGAGCAGCTAAGTCGATATGACCCATGCGCTCGCGCCGCACAGAAGACCGGGTAACTTCCACACCACATTTATCGCAAATAATGCCTTTATATTTTTGGTTCTTATACTTACCACAATAGCATTGGTAATCTCGAGTAGGACCGAAGATGGCTTCATCGAATAAGCCGTCCTTTTCTGGCCGCAGCCGGCGGTAGTTGATCGTTTCCGGCTTGAGTACTTCTCCATAAGACCAACTGTGAATTGTATCGGGGGATGCTAAGCTAATGCGAAGCGCTTTCATTTGTTTATTTTCCACGCGTACCTCCAAAACCGTGAGAGAGGGTTATTAACACAAAAATGACGCTGGGAATTCTCATTCCCAGGTTCATCATTTGCTTGTGTTTGCTTAATTCATGCAAATTTTTAGTATACTACTCAAATGTTGATATTGTCAAATTTTACGAGGCTCGTCTAAGGTTTTTTCCCAAGTTATTTCCTCAAAGGGATTTCAATCGTAAAAGTGCTGCCTTCGCCTAATTTACTTTGTACACTAATTTTACCACCATGCTTTTCCACCACCGACTTAACAATGGAAAGACCCAATCCTGGACCGGGACTATCGAAGTTCTCCCCATATTCAATATGGAAGTAGCGCGTAAACACCTTTGGCTGATCCAGAGGCGCAATTCCTTTGCCATTATCTCTCACTTCGATGCGTACCTTACCAGCATCCTTCGTCGCGCTAATCCACACATCCCCACCCACGCGATTAAACTTGATTGCATTTTCGACTAAGTTAAACACTGCCTGACGGAGCAGCACGCGATCAGCAACGATGTTGGGGTTGCGCAGCCCGCTGAAATCGGTATGCAAAGTCACCTTACGCTGTTGGGCTTGCAAATCTAACATGGAAACAACTTCCACTATTAGCTCTTTGAGATCGAAAGTTATTGGTTTTACTTCTTCATCCGAATCCAGCATTTCCATGCTCATCACTTTGCTGACTAAGCCAGACATATTCTCGATGCTCAGTAAGATTCGGCTGATGTATTTTTCTTGCTCTTCGCTGAGGTTGCCAATATTCTTGAGTAAATTCACATACCCGCGCATCAACTGAAGCGGGGAAAGTAAATCGTGGCTAATGTTGGTAACAAATTCGTTTTTTTGATCGTTTATGCGCTTCTGCCATGTTGTATCCTTGAGCAACAAAACCTTGCCGGATTGCCCATCTTGGGTTTTGACCGGAATAACGCGCACTTCATATTCCAGTCCTTTTTCAATCATTAGTCGGAAGGGTTCTCCAGAATCGCTTGTCGCTATAAGGGCGTCATTGAGCTCAGGATAAATGGATTGCAGGTCTTTTAGAGTACGTAAAGGCGTTCCAGCTTCTTTGGTGAGCAGCTGTACAGCGGCAGTATTGGCAAAAAGTACCTCATTCGCTCGATTAATGATCAACACGGGGTCAGCTAAAGCCTGAAAAGCTGATTCTAACCAGGCTTTTTCCGACTGCATTTTAACGGCTTGTTCTTTCGTGTTCAGCGCCGCTGAAGCCCGATAGGCTAACTGCTGGTAAAAGTGGATGTCATCCTCACCAAACCAATGGTTTTGGTCAAATCCGACCCATAGTACTCCGATCGCATCGTCATCATTTTTGAGCCTCAAGGCGACAAGAGATTGCGGATAGGGTAAGCCTTCACTCGATCCAAAATACTGGTCATCTTTAATATCACTCAGAATGAGCTGATCTAAATTCCCCAACTTTTCCAAGATCATCACGTCCAGATAGGCATAGACGCGGGTTTGCTCTCCCTGACCGATCCGCAGGCGCATTTCTCGGCGACCCGGGTCACGCGTAGGGTTGAACAAGATCAAGCGAGCAGAGCTTGCATCCCGACCAAGCGCAGCTCTCAGGATTGAACTGAGCAGCAAATCATACGCTTCACGTGAGTAGTACGAGGGGTCTAACGAGAGCAACCGTGATTGCGTATCCTGACGCACACGCAAATTTTCGCGCAGGTCACCCAGTGCCTTATAAAACTTCGCCTCACTGGAAGATTTGGGCCTGAGCTCCTGATTTTCTTCGTAATCTCCGAGAATGAGTTTTTCGATCTCCTTCACGGCTTGGCTAAAAGCGTCAGGTACTTCTCGCTCGAGGATGAACTGAAAAGGATTCCAGGCAGCATAATCCCATCGGCATAGCAATTCACAGGTGCCAACTGCAACCAATAGCGCTGGGAAAAGCGCACTTGTTTCGAGCAAAAATTGCTCGAGAATAATAAGTAGATTATTCTCTCCCCAACTAATTGCCACAATCAAGCGCGAGAGCAGCATCAGCGGAAGAAAATAAAGAAAAGCCAGTAGACCATTGATTAATACTGAGTTTTTACTTTGACCGCTGTTTTCAGCTTCGGTGCGGCTGGTGTGCCAGATGAAGAGCACCGTTAGCGCAACAAGCATGAGGCTAACGATCGGGTCCTGATCAAACATCAAGGATTGAATTAATCCTGAACCGAATGCGAAGACACTCGCTAGAATGGGTCCAGCTAAGCCGACAGCAGCAAATGCTGGGATTAACCCCAGCAAGAAAATTTGTGGCTGAATTAAGACCCCATTAGCTGCTAAGACCTCACCCTCAAACAGGGGGAAATGAACTAAATAATTAAAGGGGAACACAAATAAGGCTAATAAAACTGCCCATTTTATTTCTCGGCTGCCCATTTTGATACCGGGTTTGTGCAAACGCCAAAGCTGCCAAATGACGCCGGCTAAAATAAGCCCTTCTAATATCAACACCGGCAGCGGTTGTGATGCGATGATGGTTTTGTTCTGAGGAAAAAAGCAGGAGCTGATAAAGTGTACCATAGGGTTAGCTAGATTATAGCACGCTAGTGGTAAATCTATCAGTTTTAAGCAACAAACTCAGACTAAATTATGGATCGCGCTGCTGAAGAATTTCCTTGATCTTTGCTATTACTTCAGGAACTGTAAGCGTGTCGGTATTGATCACGATGGCATCTGGCGCAGCCCTGAGCGGAGCGACCTTGCGCGTGGAATCATAGGCATCACGGCGTTTGAGCGATTCAATCACATCGTTCAAACAAACACTGTTCCCGCGGGCAATTTCTTCAGCGTAGCGGCGTTTAGCCCGAACATCAACAGAAGCATCGAGGTAGATTTTTAAATCTGCCTGGGGTAAAACGACGGTGCCAATGTCACGCCCAAGCATCACGATCTTGCCGCGCTCAGCGATTTTTCGCTGCTGACGGGTCATCGCCTCTCGTACACCAGGATAGGAGGACACCAAGGACACATTTTGGTTCACCTCTGGGGAGCGAATCTCCCACGTGCGGTCGAGCCCGTTAATCAAAACGTCAAACGGGCGTCCGTCCTCTACACTCCTTGGCAAGATGTCAATGTCGATTTGCTCAGCCAGTTTGGTAACGCTTTCCTCATCTTCCAGATCGATACCTTCGGCTAAAGCTTGCCAGGTCACCGCCCGATACATAATGCCTGTATCAACGCACAGGTAACCTAATTCTTCAGCTAAAAGGCTTCCTACTGTGGTTTTTCCACTGGCAGCTGGGCCATCAATTGCAATCGTGCGCGGAAATGCTTTGTGGGCTTCAGTTGGTGCGGTCAAGGGTTGGCTCCTGTGAACAAATCCTCTCGGATCCAGAAAATCGCCATGTTCGGGTTTGTAGTAAAGGTGTGCGTAAAAAACCCCTTCAACAGGTCCATCGGGGTCAGGGTATCCCAGACGATTTGGCGGCTGGCAACGAGATCCATACCCCGATAAGATTGATCTGGCATAAGCTGCCATTCAGGATGGGAAAGTATGATTTCCGGGCTCTGGCTCTCAGGCAGAGCTAAAGGCATGTCTACTCGACCAAAATCGCGAAAAATCCAAGCATAACCAAAAATATTGGGGTCCATTATGGCAACAGAAGCAGTCTCAGGTTCAAAAGTATTCAAGCGCTCATATTCATGCAGTACTTTAGAGATTTCATCGGCAGAATCCAATATGGGTGAATCTGACCAGATTAGCGCAGCTTGTTTTGCCTTATTGACCGTGCTCGAAAGTGTTAGGCTTAAGCTTGAAACGAGTAAAACTAAAGTAAGTGCCAAGGCTGTTCCCTTTCCTGCGGCTTGGAAAGACCAGCCTAAGCCGGTAAATAGATACACCAACCCAAGTAACACCAGCCCTAAGCCAAAAGCTAATCCTTGCTGAGTAAATGCAAGCGTACCCGGGAAAGCATTGAGCAAAGATTTCATGCTAATTGCCAGATAAACACAAAGCACTAGGCTAAAAATAAACACATACAGGCTCACCCGTGGTTGATCACTAGTTGATTTCACTAACCGCTCAATCTCACTAAGCGCTAAAATCCAAATGGGTAATTGCACGAAAGCTAAGCCGCCTGTGCCTAAGTTAGCAAATAAAACCGCACCTAGCAACAAAAACATTGTGAGCAGGCTAAGCACTCTTTTCGCTTTTGCGCCGTCCCTCCAAGCATGCACTGCTGCAACTACAGACAATATCAATGGGCATATGCTATACGCAGCCCACCGATAAATCGGGACCCAAGCCGGGAATTGGCTGTTCAAGAAGCCCTCTCGAAGAAAGGCACTTAACCCACCTGCGATCCCGCTTATTCCAGCCGGATCCAAGCCGAAGGAGGTGGCTAAAAGCAGCAGGGTGAGCACAAAGCTCAGAGCAAACTTAGCTGGCGATTTACGAAGGGGACATACATTCAGCAAACTAGATGCAAGCTCCTTTAATGCGGCTTTGTTAATCAAATATGCAATTCCAGGTGCAATCAACAGGAGTAATAAAACAGCCCAAGCCCAAGGACCACCAAGCAAAGCCACAGCCAAGGCTACTCCGACCCCTACGGGTTTGCCTGCAATAAAAAAGCTAAGCGCCCAAACCAAGCCAGCGAGTACGAAAATTACGCTGCCAGCCTGCCGAGAAAGAATAAAGAGTATTGGATCCAGCGCCAAAGCTAATGCCAGCCCAAGGGTGAGAAATGGACTTAGCCTCCGCCGCCAAAAAAGCGGCACAAGCGCTAAGCTTGCACCTGCCATTGCTGGCCAAAAGCGCGCCCAAAATGCATTGGCTTGCATGAGCGCAAAAGTACTCGCAGTCAAGCCCTGATAAGCTGCATTAACAGCGGTTTCCACCGGCAGATCACGCGCCACCAAGAGCGCCTGCCAGGCGGCTTGTGCTTCTCCCGCTGAGAATGGGATTGAAGCTAAGCTCACCAGGCGCAGGCATAGCCCAATCAAAAAAATAGCCAACACGCTCATCTGGATTTGGGTATCAGATAGACCCTTCTTATGAGAAATCGTTGCTGTCTCTTTCATATCATTGACCTGCTGCATAGGCATAAATTCTAGCGCCGGGTGAGTCGAACACCAATTGGAGATGCTCCTGAAACTTGCTCTCATCCAGTGCGTAAGTCCTTATTTCCAAATCGCCCACGTACACATACTTGATTTGATATTTATCCAGTATTGCTTTCGCTTCCTGCCAGTCATGCGTACTATAGAGGGTGCGGATGTCATTTTGCCGGCTACCCATTTCCAAGTATCCCCCACGCCATTGAGCCTCATGCCCAATCCAACCTAACACCGTGGGCATGCCAGAGAAGGTAGAGACCGAAGCGTAAGTCGTGTAGCTGCCGCCGGTATCCGCCACGGCTTCGACCATCACGCCCAATGGCGCTTGTTTGAGCCACTCCACCGCTTGCATTTGATCTGGCCAGACAGCTTTATGATACTGTGTCCCGTCTAAAGTTAACTGATCTGCTGAAGGTATCCCCCCCGTTTTGTTCCACAGCGCCACTACGGGGTAAACCAAACCCATCGCGATCCCGCAAATGCATATAACAGCTAACGCCATCTTCCAGCGCCGGCTTACCAGCTCAAAGATAAACCAGATTATAACCAAAGCAAATATACCCAAGACAATATAATCCAGCGGGCTAGAGCCTAAAGCGCCTAAGTTTTGGTTGAAGCGCTGAAAGACCGCATCGTCGCGATAGAGCCCAAGGTACATAGCAATCATTCCCAGCAAGAACATACCAAAGGGGAAAAGTTTCTCCCAAAGCTTAGTTTTTCTCGCGCTGCCAATTAATTGAACGAGCATGTAACTGCCAGCGAGTGACCACAAAATCCAAGCTTGGAAGTAAAACTTAAAGATGGTGTTCATGCGCGTGCCAAAATTATCCCGCAAGTAAACAAACTCTGGCGCAAGTGTGAGTAACAAACCCAAGATGAGTAAGAATAGCACAAATGTATGGGTCGATTTTTCTGTATGTGCGGATTCCGGCTCCTCTGCCTGGGAACGATGCTCGCCCAGCAATGCATTCAGCGCGAAAAAGCTGAGTAAAAAGAGCGTGATCCACGTGCCCGGCGCTTTAAAGCGGTTGAGGAGCGCTTGCCATAAAGGATTTTCTCCAGGAGTGGCACCCTGCAAGCCCAGAAACAACTGATTGAGGGTTGGTAGCTTTGTACCGATAAATGCAAGGCTCCACGAAAAGACAAATAAGAAAAGAAACAGACCCAAGGTGATCAATAACGCTGACTTAACTGCGCGTGCTTGTGGGCGTTCAAAAAAGTGTGCCAGCAAGCCGGCAAAAAGCGGCAAAAGAAGCGGACCGAACATAATCCAGAAGTAATGCCCTTGGGTAAAAAACGCCAAGCTTGGTAGAATCCCGCCAGCTTGTGAGGAAAAGCTGAGGAAGAAGGGGAAATACATTATTATCGCTGGAATACCTAAGCCAAAACACAGCAGGAAAAACTCACCAATTCTGCGCCCGCTCCAACCATTACGGCGGTATAGTCCATAGACCAGGGCAGCGACAATAAGCAGCAGGTAGAACGGGAAATCCCAAGTGTTCATGAAGGCTAAGCCGCCGAGCGTCAGTACCGCAAAGACAATTTCGGGCAGCCCCCAAGGCAGCCTCCAGTGCCAGAGGCGTGTTTCGCCTTGCCAGCCTCCGCGAATGGCGTTTAGAGCTTGGCTGATAGCCAAGAGCACGAAGGGCATCGCCAATAGGTGGGGATGCAGGTCCGAGAGCAAGTAAGTGAAAAAAGGAAACTCGTCAATCACCTCGAGTGCCGTGCCGCTCAGGGTGAAATCCTGCACCACACGGCTGGCACCCCACCATTGCACTCCGCCCAGTCGCAGCGGGAACCAGGAATAACTCGGTGGCGCTGTAGTCAACTCTTTCAAATTGATCCATTGCCAAAACGAAGAAACCGACTGCCCGGCAGCATCCTGAGACCAAAACAAGCCACGGGCATGCAAAATATCCAGAAAGCCATGCCAATTGGAAACGATCAGGAGCATAAACGGAGCTAGCAAACTGGCTGCGTAGACCCAACCGGAGATTTTCCCCTCTTTATGTCGATTCCCTGCCAAGAGGTCAAAAAGTACCCCATAAGCCCCCAGCGCCGTGAGGGCAAACCACAGCGCGGACATCAAATTATAGCCGATGGCGGCATCCACCACGCTCACGCGAATGAGCATCGCAGCCAGCACATAACCAAAGTAATAATACGAAATGGCATAGCCAGAAAGCCAAGGATCATTGGGCGGAAAGGTTGGCGAGCGTAAGATGGCATTGATAAACGCCATTTCCATGGGCTTTTCTGTGCCAATGATGGCTGGGTTGGCAGCCCGCACGACCGCCCACAGCCCAAAAGCAACTAAAAAGAGCGCTTCGGTTGTGAGGATCAGTTGGCGGTTTGCCTTTATCCAAGCCCACAGCTCCTTGGCACGTCCGCCGCGCAAGACGAGCATGTTGAGCACGAGCACCAACCCAAATGCCACCAACTGCCCGGCTAAGTCGTTATGCAGCAGCTGTAACGAGGTCAGCAGCCAAAACAAATAGCCCCACAGCAGCAACCCGACGGGCCGGCTGAGGGCGTAACCTCGGGAAGGGAGCGCTTTGAAGAGCCTCCAGGTTAGGGGTAAGTTAACTACTGCTAAGATTAGGCTTAAAACATACCAAATGATGAAGCTCGTCAAGGTAACCTCACCTGATAAATCACCGTTTCGCCATTGCGATAAACTTCATCCCAAAGTATACCTTCTTGCGCCGCAAATTTATCTAATCCACCGCCCGGATAAAATGCCTGCTCTAACCGGCCCACTACGATGTAACTCACCTCATACTTCTTTAGGAAGCTACGAACGTAATCCAGATCGTCAGTCATATAGAATTTATCCACCGCATCCACACGGTTTTGCACCTCACTGGTTTGCAGGATGGCGCGCTGCTGGCGTTGGTGGTAATTCCAACCCACCACGCCTGGAAGCCCTGTGTAAATGGTATAGCGGTTCCCCCAGCGGTATTCGTAAGCCTGCCCTTCCACAATCACGGGTGAGCCTTGGATATTATCCTGCATCCAACGGATAGCAGCATAATCTTCTCCAAAAGGTATAACCACGCCCATGTCGTAATAACTTGAGGTTTGCATATACTGCATACCATCCAATGTTTTCGGGGCATTCACATCTATGCGGTCGTGAATTTTATCGGTCGTGCCCATCAACGGGAAAAGCAGCGCGCTGGCAACCAGAAGAATGAGCGGAATCTGGAAAATCAACTGCGTACGCACTGTCCACTTATGCTGATCGTTCCAGAGCGCAACTAATCCGGTACCAAGGGCTAGCGTAAGCAGCAGCCAGGCTTGCATATAGAGTTTGAAGACCACATTCATGCGGCCGATATCCCCCACCAGGTACACCAGTTCCACCACCAGCGTCTCCAGCAAGGCTGTGGCGATCATGAAAAAGGCTAAGCGCTTAGCATCACTTTGATCCGTTTTAAGGATGAGAATCAGCGACCACAGGCACAGCGGCAGCACAATGATAGCGACGCTTACTTTCAGCAGCAGCAAAATGATGAGCAGCGCCAATAACACGATGCCAGAGACGGTCAAGAGCCGCCGATGCGGTTCGAGCTTTTTAAGCGCCGAGAGCGGCCTTATGGCTAACCATTGATACGTTTCCCACAAATACCAGAAAAGCACAATGAAGAGCAGCAAGCCCCAATGCGTAAAGTAAGAATTGAGCGGAGTACGGTCGCCGGTCCAAAAGCCGAGCTGGCTATAACCCGGATGAAAATTTCGGTTGAAGGGTGTATAAAGCACAGAGCTGAGCACAACAAGGACCAGCATTAAGCCGGCAATGGTGATCGCCTTGCCAAACTTGGGGTTTTTGACAAACTTCGCTGGCTCCATATATCTCCAGCCGGTATAGCCGATAATGAATAGATTGAGCAGCAAGAAGGTGTAGGAATCCCAAGTGTTAATGGGTTTGAGTGCGCCAATCAGCAAACCGCCCAATAACAAGCTGAGGATAAACCCAACCCAATTATCTCTTCGGTTTTGGCTCCATTTGCCCCGCGTGAAGAGGAACGACATACCCCAAGCCACTGAGAAGACCACAAAGGGCATGGCAATTAAGTGGGCATGCAAATCGGCATAGAGGAAGGTGAAATAGGGGAACTCGGTGATTGCTTCACCCGGGATGGTACGGCTAGCCATCCAGTACCAATCACCCGGGTAAAGCGGCATAGGTATGTCCTGGAGGACAATGCCAAAGCCCTTAAAAAACCAGCCAATTTTCTGAAAGACTGAAGCCCCTTCCATCAGCGCGCCGGCGGCGCCCATGGAGGCTAAGGTATCTGTAAGCAGCTTGAGGTTGCCGAGGTTCCCAAGAAATGCGAGCAACACAGCGGTCCACAACCCCGCCCAGAATGGTTGCCCAAAGAGCTTTTGCAGCTTTGGGCTATCGGTGCCTTGCTTAGCTGCTATGATGCGCCGGGTTAAGTTCCAGCCTACGCTATATGCGCCCATAACTAATAGCGCATACCAGAGTGGCAGCACAATGTTATACGCTACTGCTGGGATGATGCCTAAGAGCTTAATCGGCATACCTAAGATTACAAAGCCAAAGTAATAATAGTTGATGTAGCCGCCAGCAAACCAAGGGTCATAGGGCGGAAAAACCGTACTCTTAATCACCGCATTCAAGTAAGAGAAGTCCATAGGCTTCTCCCCACCTTTGAAGGGATGCCAAAGATCGGGATTTTGGTAACGCACCCATAAGAAAAACAGAAAGGCTGCCAGTCCAACTAGCTCAATGATCAAATAGCGCTTCCAGTTTTGCGCCAGTTCCCAAGCGAGGTCCTTACGCTTTAGGAAGCCGAGAACCAGCCCAGCAAGCATAATAGCAACGAAGATCCCTAAGAGCAGCTTTCGCGTGACGAAGACGCCAGCTGAGCCTAAAACAAAGGCTAAATATCCGAACAGCAAAAGACCCAATAAACGCGAGAAAGCATACCCTTTATCTTCCAATCCGGGCAGCGCCAGGCGGATAAACGGGTAAACCGCCAAGCCCAAGATGAAGGTGAACAGGTAGAACACAATTACCGCCACTGCTTGGTTGGAATTGACTAGCGATTCTCGGTCGAACAGCTCTGACCAGGTGCCGTTTGCGCGTTGAATCTGCTTCTGCTCTTCCGTGAGCATCAGGTAGTTGCTTTTCTCAAGGCTGCGATCGTAAGAATCTAGCTGCCGTGGCGCGAGGTTAACCACATGTGAAAGATCTACAGCGCCAAGAATTTCCCGAACCTTCCGGAGATCAAAATCGGCAGTCTTCTTGAAAATCAGGACTTTAGGGTGGTCATAAACCGAAAAAGCTTCCTCAGCAAATTGATCATTAAATTGCCAGGGACCCAAGCGCGGATATGACGTAAAAGTCTGGATAAGCTCAAAGCCCAGGCTGCCGGCGAACATCCCCGGCTCAGCAACGTTATAGCAAGTCACCACGTCCATCTCATCCGGGCATCCCAGCAGACTGCGGTAGTACTGCTTGGTGAGCGGATAGCGCTCCGGGACGCGTGTGGTGGTGCCCCACTGACGGTTGGAGCTGATAAATATATAATCCCCTTGCTGCAGGATACTTATAAAACGCTCTAGCTTTGAAGCATCATCTGGCCAATATAGTTCCAGGTTTAAGTCGCCACGGAAAATGCCGCCAGCATCGCTATAGGGAACGTAACCGGCTTTCGCGACGGGTAAGGCATCATCCCAAGAGGACTCGTGCACAGGCGCCACCGAGGCAATAGCGATTTGCCCATTACCTGCCATCATTTCGAGGTCAAAGCGCACCAGTTGGGCAGTGGTGATGCGCAGAGGTTGGTCCAGCTCGATGTGAAGTGCTGTACCCTTACCATCACCAAGATCCCTGAAAGTCCCTTGTGCTGTGCCGCTTACCGGCGTTAGGTCACTTTCAGCTGAAGGAGTCAGCGTAACACGCAAAGTTTTCTGCTCATTGCTCTGGTTCAGGTCGAGCACATAAGGCATGTCTATTGCAGTGATCTCGCCAGCCTCGAGCACACTCATATCCATCGTATAACTATGCGCAGGCGTAACGGTTTCCACTAGCTTTGGCAGCATTTGGGCAAAGGTTTGCCCTTCTTCATCCTTCAATGTGACTTGTGGTACGCCGCTGATAAAAACCTGAGATTGCGCGTCTGACTGCCGCAGCATGATCAGATATTTTTCGCCTTCTTCCAAAGGTATCGCCGTTGGGAAGCTAAAATCTAAGGACGCTGTAGATGAACTATTGAGCTTGCAAGCAGCATTATCAGCCAATATGGGCAAATCAAGCGGCATCCGAAGCCCATCCGCAGGCACGATGATGACCGTAAAGCGATTGAGGGGCTCGCTCCCGCTGATTTGCCCATAGGTTGGGATGGAAAAACTAGTAAGTCCACCCGTAAGTTCTGCCTCAAAAACGAACGGGTAAGCTTGAGCACCGGTCAAATAATCGCCGCTGCGGTAGGGTTGCTGCAGGATGGTTTCCCCTTCCGTGGTGCTCATCACCAAATTGACTGGGCCGGGGATTGTCTCGTAGATCCAATTAGTGGCTGCCACGCGCGTGTGCGGTTGGGTATAAATGCGCGTGAAGGCGAAAGCCCACAATGCCGTACCGATGACGACCACGATCCCCGCTGCTGCCCCAATAATATGCAGCGCTTTGGGTGAAATTTTAAAGCGCCAGAGCTTGATCTCTCCCTTTGCCCGCCAAAGCTGAAAGATTCCCCAAGCGGCGATGATAGCCAAGAGGGGATAAATTAGCAGCAAATAGCGCATGGCTTTCACCCAGGCTGTTGTTTGCCAAAGCAGGTAAAAAACCGTCCAACCCCAAAGTGGCAAAAGCTTGAACTGTTTGCCCTTAATGCCAGCCCAACCCATCCCTATCAAGCTGACCAGTGCGGTAACACCCAAAGGAATGCCCAATCCCCACACGACTAAGTTGTAATACGGGAAGGTAAGCGAACGGCGCGTCCATTGCAACGCCGGCGGGAAGTCCACATTACCTGTGCTTTGCTGTTGCAACGTGCGCAACCCGGCGATCCACTCCTGATTGAAGCGCACACCGAGTAAACCTGGACCCTGGAAGGCATAAGGCTGCCCTAAGCGGAAGATGAACACGCTCACCACTGCCGCGAGCAGCACCATGCGCCAACTAAAGCTGCGATAATCCTCCCGTTGCTCGTGTTCCAGGCTAAAGTAGCGCACCAGCTCTACGGCTGGCAAAAGCAGTGCCAGCGCCGCCGCATTGATCTTGGAAGCCGTTGCCATGCCCAAGCCAACGCCAAAAGCGATGTAGGGCAGCCAATCGCTGACCTTCAGCTTGACGCGCTGCCCAGCTTCATCTCGCAGCGGCGGCTTCGGGCGCGTGAGGATCACGACGGCAAAGTAGACTGTCAGCATCCCAAAGGTGTTGGTGAAGGTATCTACTGTCATGAAATGGGATTGCTGAATGGGCAGCACTGCAAAGGCATACAGCGCCGCCGCCACTAAGCCGATCTTCTCGTCAAAAAGCCGCAAGGCAATCAGAAAGACGAGCAAAATGGTAAGGATATCGGCAATAGCCGAAAGCTGCCTTCCAACTATGGTGATGGGATCATAGCCAGTCTGCCCAGTCCACTCACCCACATAGCGGATGATGAACAGCGGCAGAGTGCCATACACAAAAAACTGGTAACCTACGTTGCCAGGATTTAGCGTGGAAGTGCTTGTATCAAAATAGGTCTTGACGTCTGGAACAGGCGTTATGCTATTGAGCACCATCGAAAGAAAGCGCTCATCGGGGTGCAAATGCCTGCCTTGGTCCCAATCGACGCCAATCGTACGGAAATAAGCGCCACTGCAAATGATGGCTAAAAGCAGGAAAATCAACAGAAAAGTTTTCCAGTCGAATCGTTTATGCGAAGGAGAGGGGTTTATCGGAGTTGATTTGGCTGTGTGCATAAGCAGTTTATTGAACCACCGTAAAAATCAAAAAGTTTTTCTCTGGGTAGGCAGATTGATATAACACCACGCTGCCCAGAGGGTAAAGTGCTTGCAGCTGCGAGAGTGTATCACTATCCTGCGGATTTAGCAGGAAGAGCTTAGGGAGCGGGAAGCCAAGCGTCTCTTCCAGCTGCGTTGGCTGCAGCGCCAAATCCGCTTCGGGCTGCCCAGCCTCGATGGCTACAGCGCGCGCGTCTACCCAGTAAGGAAAGCCTACTACCCAGACGCCGCCTAAGCCTCCAAAGTTCTGCCGGGTTTGAGTGATTACCTTGCCCATCTCGGAGGCGTTCCAAGCATTTTGACGGTAGGTTTGCGGATAGGTATAGAAAATGGCTTGCGAATTTTGCCAAAGAATCATTATCGAAAGGATTCCAACCAAGAGAACGCGGCTGAGTGGTCTTTTGGTGCGCAGAGCAGCCAGGATAGCTTTGCCAAGAGTATATAAACCAAGCGCAGCCAGCATAAATACGGGCAGAGCTGCACCCAGCGCACGGCTGAGTGAAGGGTTTTCAGCTGGGAAAGCAAGAGAGAGCACACTGGGCAGCAGCAAGACAGGGTAAAGCACAACCAGTGCTAATAAGGACCAATCCTTACGCTTGTGGTATTCAACCAGCACAATAATGATGCCCAAAATAAAGAGCGCAGCTGTAAGCCAATCTACCGCTGGCCGCAATGGAATGCCATCCACCCAGCTGCTGCGGTTGCTCCAGTTAACTATGCCGAGTGCGAGCAGGTTTTAAAGAACAGCCCCAGCGGGCTGCCAGGCAAAGGCGTTTCCAAGCTGGTAACACGGGAGAGGATTGGCCGTAAATATTCCTGCGGGTTAAGGGTAAAAGCGCGTAGAATGGGTACGGCTGTAACAGCTCCGACCAGCAGGAAAAGGGCGATTATGCTGAAAAACACGCTGACTTTAGATTTCTGCTTGCTATGCAAGAGCCATATGATTAGCACAACCAACACCACCAGTGGAAAAACGAGAAACACTTTATTCGTCAGTAACCCTAACCCGCCTAGCAAGGCGGCAATGAGGATGTCGTTATTCCGCTCACGCCGCAGCCCGCGCATCAAGTAGTACACCGCTGGTACGATCGGAAGCGTCAAGCCGGCGCCTAAAACTGCCCGGCTTTGAAGGATGGGCCAAAACGCCACCCCAAACAAGCCTGCTGCGATCAAACCTGCCCAGCGGTCAACTAACTCTTTACCCAAGCGGAAGACAAAAAACGTCCAACAAACTGAGCCAGCGCATAAGCGGTTTTTAGCAAGGTGAAGCTGAGCTTGCCGCCCCCAAGCACAGCAATGAACGCAGCCCAATAATATTGCAGCGGTTCACTCACTAAATTGCGGTTGAAGGTGAGTGCGGTATTGCCTTGCAGAATTTCCTGCACCGTATAAAAGTGATCCACTTGCCCGCTAATCAATTCTGGTGGAACCAAGTCAAGCCGCGAAAAGGCAAAATAAAGCACAATAAGGATTATTAAGCCGGCGGATAAGAACCAAGTTCTATCCTGCTGAAAACGGTTCAAAAAAGGTGTTTTTGGAGGTTTAGATCTAACCTCATCTTTTTTTTCGCGCTCCCACAAGCCCAAAATGACAAGTGCCACGCCGGCTGCCCATACAAAGGCTGCTGGTAGCGTAACAGTACCGGCGGAAAGCATGAAAAAACTGAGCGCAGCAAAGCCAATCCCGGGTAAAATCAGCCAGGTCGTACCGGCAAAAAAGTGCCAGCCTTGAGCGTCGGAACGTGCGAGCTCGAGTGCCCATTCCTTGCGCTTTCTGCCAGCCAGCAGCAATCCTAAAGCTAAGATGTAAAGAATTATGCTGATAGTTCCAGTACGGTTTGGGGAAGGCTCCAGGAGTAGCTGAGCTAAGAGAGCTAATACCAAAGCTCCAGTAGTCATCCTCGGAAAAGGCTTCCAAGTCTCTACAGCCTCATTGTCAGCAGTTACCAGAGGTTCTTGCGCCTCAGCTCCTCTCTTGAATGAAAGTTGCTGTTTGAGATACTCTAATATGGTCTGTTCTTGTGGTTCAGGTCCTGGTCTAGGTTCCATAGGTACTCATTTCCAATGGGCTCGAAGCAACGTGAATTTTAGCGTACCTATCCTAAAACTGCCACAACCCGGCGCTTACCCCTTCCAGGCATAGAGATACCCAATCTCGGCATGTACCGGGTTGGCATGCAGCCGCACGCTGAAACCGTTTCCCTCCAAGAAATGCACCAAGCGGGAATGCTCGTGCTCAGCATCCAGGTCGTGATATTCCATTACGATGCGCTGCACACGTGCAAGGCTCTCAGCGCTCGCTCCCATCAGGATGGCATACTCGGCGCCTTCACAATCTAACTTGAGCAAGTCAATTACAGAATCCACCGAGTCATGCACGAGTTGATCGAAGGTTATCACCGGTATTTCCTCTGTGGGAGCTTCGGCTTGCTGAAAGACTGTCTGCCCTTGTAACGGCTCGCCATGCGCTAGGTCCAGCTGCATCGCTCCAGCTTGATCCCACACACCGACGCAAAAAGCTTGCACATTGCTCAGCTTATTGAGTGTGATATTTTCCTGTAGGAGAGCGAAGGATTGCGGGTTGGGCTCGTAAGCATAAACCTCCCCCGCAGGAGCTCTCTGGGCAGCATAGACAGTAAATTCACCAATCGCTGCACCGATATCGACGATTACCCAATCCGATTCGATGCTTGTTCCGTAACGTGTATAGAATTGATCGAGGAAGGTCTCTTTTACTGACCAAATGTCCATTGCACCCCGCACGCGCAGCTGTGTGGGCTGGTGCCAAAAGCGTAGCGTCGCTGGCTTAGCGCGTTGCTTGCTGAGGAAGGCGCGCAGCAAAAGCCTCCAGCTGCGAAATCCAGCCGCCATTTCCAACACAGACCAAGCATAGTAGCTCCACTTGCGCCGTGCGCTCATGCGTCTCTCCGAGCAGCGTAAAAAGTGCAAGTGCCATACTCGCACAATGGGTCATTGAGGAGCTCGCGAATTTTCTGATAGTGCAAAAATGGGTTATTCCGCGAAGGGAAAAGCACCCACTTTCCCAAGGTTTTCTTCCAGAGAAGATTAGGCAAACCGGCTGCGTGCCCGCGCTCGAGCATTTGCATCGCCCACTTGGGGAAGTAGTTCCAATATTCCACACGCGAAAAACCGGCTAACTTTAGGCGCGCCAGCCACGCCTCCGGCGGGTCCAGGTTCACATGCCGGGCAATACGGTTGAAAAAGCGTTCATAGCGGCTTGCCAAGCCATGCAGCCCAATTGCGTTCAGAACTTGCATCCCCCACAGATCTGTGCGGAAGCGCTGATTAGGCACGGCAAAGTAAAACATGCCACCTGGCGCCATCGCCCTCCCGACTTCATTCAACACCAGCTGCACATCGGGAATATGCTCGAGGACACTGTTGCTCATGGCATACGCAAAACTCGCTTCGGGCAGTGGCAAAGCGGAGCCGTCCGCTTGCACAAGCAGCGAGTAAACCTTGCGGTTGGCAGCTTCCTGCAACGGCTGCCACCAAGGGTCGATGCCGAGGCATTGCTGACCCGTAAGATAAGCCTCTGCAAAATGCCCATCGCCCGCACCGATATCTAAAATAGGTCCGGGAATATCAAAACGGGCATACAGGCTATGTTCAACAGCTCTCAGCATCCCGCGGAAGTAAGGCAAGCTGGAAAGATGCTTCCAGCAAATCTCATCCAACTCGTTGGCAGAAAGCTCCCTCATGAGTGTAGCACCTCTTTGAAGAGTGCTTGATACATTAGAGCCACTTCCTCCTTGGCAAACCTTTGAAGATAAGTCTCAGCATTGGGCAGTTTAGCCTTGCCCTCGTCTAATGTGGCTATAATGGCTTTTGCTAAAGCATCAGCGTCGCGTAAAGGCACGATTTTACCCATGCCCGTGTTCAAGACGGGTTGGCGCACACCAGGTAAATCAGAAGCAATCACCGGTGTACCTTGCAGCATAGCTTCAATCTGGACAATCCCAAAAGATTCTGTGCGGTTCAGGCTGGAGAAAATAAGCGCGTCACACGCCCCGAAAAAGGCACGGAATTCTTCATCCGGCAGGAAACCAAGCGGCTTCCAGTGCTCACCAAACGGTTCAAGCAGCACTTCGATCTTTGCCTGATACGCTTCCTCACCCA
>JAXGPR010000006.1:0-86215 GCA_040766895.1 Anaerolineaceae bacterium
CAGTTTGGGTTGGCGTGGCTGTGGGCGGATGCTCGGAGGTGAAGGTTAGCGATGGGAACGGACGAAGGGTACCCGTCCATTGTGGTCGGGGGGTTGATGTGGTTGGCAAACTTGTGCTGCAGCCTGCCAGAATCCCAGCCAGGAGCAGTAAAAGCGTAAACCTTACTTTTGGCATGCTGCCAATTATACCAAGCAGAGAAGAGTAGCCTTTTTTACCTATCTTGGTAATGAATGAGATGCTTTCAATTAGCCCTTTTTGCATAGTACCCTACAGGCAGGCTGTGCAACCCGTGAGGCTGGTGAGATCAAAAACTAGTTCTTTCGTGGTACCCTACGGGCAGGCTATGCACTCTCCTGACCATGAAAGGCATTTGACCTTTAGGTCTCAAAAAATTGATAACCCGATTATCATAGTCGTCGATAAAAGCCAGGAAACCAGGAGACCTTCGGTCAAGTTCCTCGCGCGGTCAGGAGACCGGCGAGAACAAGAGATAAAGCCCCCGTCATCTCTAAGCGGGTATAATTCGCGTAGGATAATAAACTTTTAGGAGCACAGCATGCAATTAGGTATCATCGGCTTGCCGCAATCGGGCAAAACCACGCTCTTCAAGGCTCTCACGCACGTGGACGTGCCCACGGAGATCTCTTCCGGGCAGTTAGAAGTGCATACTGCCGTCGTGGACGTGCCTGACCCACGGGTGGACCAGCTCGTGGAGCTCTACAAGCCCAAAAAGATTGTGCGCGCTAAGGTAACTTATGCCGATATCGCCGGCTTGGATGGCAGCGCCGGCAAGAACGGTCTATCCGGTGCGCTCTTTAACCAATTGGCGCAAATGGATGGCTTTGTGCATGTGGTGCGTCAGTTCGAAAACGCCAGCGTGCCGCATCAAGCTGGCAGCATCGACCCGGTACGCGATATTCAAACCATGGATACGGAGTTTATCCTCAACGATCTGGTAATGATCGAGCGCCGTCTTGAACGCCTTAAGGAAGAGCACCGCCGTGGGGTAACCCGCGACCGCGCCCTCATTCAGCAGGATATCGACCTCTTCGAGCGTCTTCAGGCAGTTTTAGAGAAAGAACTGCCCTTACGGCATTACGACTTCACACCAGAAGAAGATAAAACCTTAGCCAGTTTTCAATTCCTCAGCCGCAAGCCACAAATTGTCGTTTTCAACCAATCTGAAGATCAGCCTGTCATCCCGTACGAGAGCCCGCATCCGCATACGCGCGTCATCAGCGTGCCAGCCAAGCTGGAAATGGAAATTGCTGAGCTGGATCCGGAAGATGCGGCACTCTTTATGCAGGAATATGGCATCAGCGAGCCGAGCCTATCGCGCCTGATCCGCCTTTCCTATGACCTTTTGGGGTTGCAGTCATTTTTTACCGCAGGCGAAAAAGAAGTACACGCCTGGACGCTGCGCAAGGGCTCCAATGCGCGCGAAGCCGCCGGCGTGATCCACACGGATATGGAAAAGGGCTTTATCCGCGCGGAGGTGGTCTCCTTTGAGGATATTATCACCTATGGCAGCACAGCTGAAGCGCGCGCCAAGGGTCGCCTGCGCGTGGAAGGGAAAAACTACATCGTCCAGGACGGCGATATCCTCGAGATCCGCTTCAATATTTAGATTTCAAAACTTGGCATTACGATTGTCTTAAGATTTTGGCTAGATCGTCCAAATCAACGCGCGAAGTTAGGTCAAAACTGAGCGGGGTTACCGAAACTTTGTGGTCAATAATTACAGCGTGTAAGTCACTATCTTCCTCTGGAGTGCCTTCATCCAAGTTAATCGTATAGCTGATCCTGCGGGCACCGTCCGCCGCATCTGTCTCAACGGGCATGGGGAAATAGTAGCGTAAACGCGATTGGCGCGTCACCACCCAGGGTGTTTGCGGCGTGGCATCATGAGGAACATCCACTTTGAGCACGCTTACGTCAAAGGGGAGCTCTAAGCGCAGCATGCGTTCGGCAAAATAGCGGGTGAAGTAAGCCGCTGCTGAAAAATCAACCTCCGGAGAAAGGTCCAAATGCCGTTGAACAGGGGTTTGCAATGAAACCGCCAGCGCTGGGATGCCAAAGGTGGCTGCTTCAAGCGCAGCGCCCACTGTTCCGCTAATTGTTACACCCGAAGCCACGTTTTCGCCATAGTTGATGCCGGATACAACTAAATCCGGTTTGAAACCTAACACTTCGTAGTAGCCATGCAGAAAAGCCTGCGCCGGCGAGCCACCCACTGCATAAACCTGCCACTCCTGCCCGCGTACGGTCATCGTGCGTGGTTCAATGTGACCGTCGGATTCGCGTGGGAGCGCTCTGCCCATGGATGTTTGCTGCACACGTGGCGCCACCACATGCACAAAGCCGATTGGCGCTAAGGCTTCCGCCGCCGCCCATAAGCCCGGCGAGTCAATGCTATCGTCGTTGGTGAGCAAGATCTGAGGTTTGTTATTCGGTTTCATCGGCTTTATTGTACTCAGGAGCTTAGCGTGATGCAACGCCGTTGTGCAGATCTCATGGATGCACTGAAAACTTGGGGTGCCCGGTCGGTCACATCTTTTCTGGGTAGTTTTTAAGCAGTTCCTGCCCGGGCATGAGGATAGCTTTGGGTTCACATACGCTTTTGCAGAAGCAGCAACCTACCAAGCAGAGGAACGGCTCTGCCACCCAAACTCTGCCGTTCTCATCACGTTCATACACTTCGCGCGCGCAGATTTCCAGGCAGGCTCCACAGTTATTACAAAGCTCCTCAGAAATAGTGGGGAACCATGGGATTTGTTCCCTGGGGTAACCGCGCCAGGTGCCGTAGTCCCGCGCTACAATGGCTTTGCCTTGCTGCTTGCGCTTGTAGTAGCGGGTGTATTCCATGCGCAGCGCGCTGGCATAGTCCTTCTCAGCTACTTTTGGGACGTAATTGTGCCTGCGCACACCCGCGAGCAGTAAATCGGTTAATTTCTCATCGGTGGGCGTGACGCCTTGGGTAAAAAGCTCGGCAAACAGCTCTTCCAAGCCTAGCAGCCCGGCTGGCGCTGAGCCGATATTGAGCATCCGATAGCTAAGTTCTGGCATACTGCCTCACTTTTCAAGCCTTTGCCTGGGCACATTCAGCTGCTGCAGCTCTTAAATGGGCAACCATTGCGGTCAAGCCGTTGCTGCGCTGGGATGAAAGATGGCGCCAGAAGCCTAAGGTTTCGAAAAGGTTCAGGTTCAGGTCAGCAAATGCCTCAGCTGGCTGACCGTTGAGCAGCTGATGCAGGATGGCAACCAGCCCTTTCACAATCAACGAGTCGCTATCCGCATCAAAATAGAGCTTGCCATCTTGGCAGGTGATATCAAACCACACGCTGGATTGACAGCCCTTCACGCGATTTTCCTCAGTCTTTTGGGCTGGATCCATGGGCGGCAATTCCTGACCTAACTCAATCAGATAGTCATATTTCTCTTCCCAGGTTTCCAGAAGGTCAAAGTTCTCAATTAATTCAGCTTCGAGCTCCGCAACGGTTTTCATCGTTCACCTTTTCAACAATTTCACTACGCGTTGGATACCCTGGACCAACGCATCGATATCCTCCCGTGTATTATACAAAGCTAAGGATGCCCGCACGGTACCAGATATGTGAAGTGCGTCCATGATCGGCTGGGTGCAGTGCTGCCCCGTGCGCACGGCAACGCCATAATTATCAAGGAGGATGCCCATATCATAATGTTGGATGCCTTCCACATTGAAAGGCAAGATGCTTGAGCGCTTATGCGGATTACCATAAAGCGTCAACCCTGGGATAGTGCTTAGCTGCTCCACCCCGTAGGCGAGCAGCTGCTCCTCATAGGCTTGCAGCTCGTAGGGGTCGAACTGGCTCAGATAATCAATCGCAGCGCCCAAGCCAATCGTATCGGCAACGTTAGGCGTGCCGGCTTCGAACTTTTGTGGCAGCGCAGCAAAGGTGATGCGATGGCTCGTCACCTGATCGATCATTTCTCCGCCGGACTGATACGGCGGCATTTGCTCTAACCACTTTTCCTTGCCATAGAGCACGCCAATACCCATCGGAGCGTACATTTTATGCCCGGAAAAGACATAAAAATCGGCATCCAGAGCCTGCACATCATGCTCGGGCAGGTGCTGCACGGCTTGGGCAGCATCCACCAGCACCGGTACGCCAGCAGCATGCACCAATGGGATAATTTCATCCAGCGGGTTGACTGTGCCCAAAGAATTGGAAACTTGGTTGAGCGCTACCAAGCGGGTTTTTTCGTTGAGCATCCCTTTCAGAGCTTCCAAGTCCAGCTCGCCATTGGCATCGAAGGGCACCACGCGGAAGTGCGCCCCTTTGCGTTGGCAGAGTTGATACCATGGCACATAATTGCTATGATGCTCCAGCTCCGTGACGATAATTTCATCGCCGGCGTGTACAAAGGCTTCGCCAAAAGAGAAAGCCACCAGATTGATCGACTCGGTGGTGCCACGCGTGAAAATGACCTCGTAGGTATTGGCAGCATTGATATAGCGCGCCACTTTGCTGCGCGCTTCTTCGAACGCATCCGTGGCACGCACAGCCAGAGTGTGGTTACCGCGATGCACATTGCTGTTTAGGTTAGTGTAATAATGAGTTAAGGCTTCCAAAACTACCTGCGGCTTTTGCGTCGTGGCGGCGTTATCCAAATAAATTAATGGATGGTCATTTATCTTGGAGGAAAGTATGGGGAAGTCATCACGAGCAGAAATAATTGATTTTGACATAAAGCCCTTTCAAGTGTAAACGCTAACATTTTACCATCAGGTGGCTGACTATCAGAACCTTGCACAAGTCCAAGAGCCGTTGTACAAAAAGCTGCGCAGCGAATTTATTGTAGGTTACAATTGTTAACAAATAGGATAAAGCATAAATATTTTAGATTAGTGGTCTGTTCTTTTTGCCTTTTGGATTGGAGGATGCGTGGCGGAAAAAATCTTAGTGGTTGACGATGAAATCTCCTTGCAGGAAACTTTAGCTTACAACCTTAGCAAAGAAGGTTACACCGTTGAGGTCGCCGGAGATGGCAATCAGGCTTTGGAGTTAGCACGCAGCTCAAAGCCGGATTTAGTGATCTTAGATGTGATGCTCCCCGGATTGGATGGCTTTGAAGTCTGCCGCATCTTGCGCCAAGAGGCAAACATTCCGGTGTTGATGCTCACCGCTCGGGATGATGAAATTGACCGTGTGGTCGGCTTGGAAGTGGGCGCGGATGACTACTTGGTTAAACCTTTCAGCATGCGCGAGTTGAATGCGCGCATCAAAGCTTTGTTGCGCCGTGTGCGCCTTATCCGCGAGGAAGTGGAATCCAGCGCGCAAGAAAGCGCACAACCTAAACTGCTCACCTTCAATGACCTGGTGATTGATATGACGCGCCGCGAAGTGCGGCTGGGCAATGATGTCTTGCAGCTTAAGCCCAAAGAATACGAATTGCTGCTGTATATGGGGCAGCACAAGGGTCAGGTGCTGACGCGAGAAGTGATCCTCGAGCACGTCTGGGGCTGGGATTTTGTGGGCGATTCGCGTACAGTGGATGTGCACATCCGTTGGCTGCGCGAGAAAATCGAACAGAACCCAGAAAGCCCGCAGCGCATCATAACTGTAAGAGGTGCTGGCTATCGCTTTGAAGGATAGAGCACGATGAAGTTCCGCTTCGATTGGAAAGCTGACCTGCCGTATGTGCTTGCTCTGCTCCTCAGTTTAGCTTTTCTTTTATTTTTTATCCCCTATCAAGTCCAGCAAGCTTATCAAACCTCAGCCCAGAGCGGCTTGCCCGTGGACCTAACTTGGGTTTATCTTTCTATCGTCCTTGCCGGGCTGCTGATCATTGCCATTTTTATCATTTCGCGCTGGCGTTATGCCGAAAGGATTGCCGCGGCGCTCAAGCAGCTCACCCGTGCCACGCGCCAGTTAGGTGAAGGTCGCTATGAAGGCGTTGAGGTGCCCAGCCGTCTGGAAAAGGTGCCCGAGATGCAAGAGCTCAGCCAAGCCTTGGAAGAGACCGCACATCAAATTGACGAACAGATTTCCGCACTTTCAAAAGAACAAACGATGCTCTCTACGGTGCTGAGCCAAATGACGGATGGCGTCTTGATTGCCGATTCCGAAGGGCATGTACAACTCCTCAATGCAGCTGCAGAGCGACTGTTCAAAATCAAGCAGCAAAAAGCTTTAGGGCGTTCCGTCGTGGAGGTCATGCGCCATCATGCATTAATAGATTTGTGGTCAAAGACGCGCGATGCAGAGCCAGCGACTATTACATTAGAAATGGGTGCTGAGCATAAATTCCTGCAGGTGGTGGGCATCCCGCTAAAAAAAGAATTGCCGGGTAGGTCGATGCTGCTTTTCCAAGACCTCACGCAGGTACATCACCTAGAAACTGTACGTAAAGACTTTATCTCCAACATCTCTCATGAGCTGCGCACTCCGATGGCTAGCCTGAAAGCAATCAGTGAAACCCTGCTGGATGGCGCCTTGGAAGACCCTCCAGCGGCGCGGCGCTTTGTGGTACGCATGGATACCGAGGTGGATAACCTGACCTTGCTGGTGAATGAACTTTTGGAGCTTTCGCGCATTGAGAGCGGGCGCACCAATTTTGAATTTCAGCGCGTTACGCCTCTCCAGCTCCTTTCCAAACCTTGCGAACGCATGTCTCTCCAAGCGGAGCGTGTAGGCCTCAGCTTGAGCTTAGATTGCCCACCCGATCTGCCGGCTGTATTTGCCGATCCAGATCGCATTTCCCAGGTGGTGATCAACCTGCTGCATAATGCCATCAAATTCACCCCGCCAGGCGGGCATATCCAGGTGAGTGCCTGGACACACGAAAACAGTGTCGTCTTTATGGTGCGCGATAATGGCGTAGGCATAGCCCAAAAAGACTTAACACGCATCTTTGAGCGCTTTTACAAAGCTGACCGTGCTCGCACAGGCGGAGGCACAGGGTTGGGCTTGTCTATCTCCAAACACATGGTGGAAGCACATGGCGGAAAAATCTGGGCTGAAAGTGAGGAAGGGAACGGCAGTAGTTTCTTTTTCACTATCCCAATCGCATCAAAATGATTGCGCTTAAGCAGACCTTTACGCCGCTTCACATAGGCTTAACTAATGTGAATCAGTGATTTAATCCGAATGTGATATAGTCATATGAAGCGGATTGGACTTTCACCACTCTTTTTGCTTTTACACAGAGACCAAAACGCACGGATTCAGCCTCTGGACGATTAAGCACGGTAGTGATATTATCTGACCAATTCAAAGGAACTAACATGCCCCGTCTGGCACTTGACCGTGAAATACGCCAAATTCAAGATGAAATCCTGCTCTTAGGCAGTTTAGTAGAGCAGGCGATTCTCAATGCCGTAGAAGCACTCAAAACTCGTGATGTTCAGGCTGCTGAGGCAGTAATCCGCGATGACCGCTACATCAACGATAAACGTTTCGCCATCGAAAACCGCATCTTGATCCTCTTCGCAACCCAATCTCCCATGGCACATGACCTGCGCTTATTGGCTGCTGATCTGGAAGTTATCACCGAGTTGGAACGAATTGGCGACTATGCCAAGGGAATAGCCAAAGTGGCAATGCAAGTTGCCAATGACGAAATCCCCATCCCAATCCGAGAGATCACCATGATGGCAGATATGGCTGTCTCGATGCTGCACCGCGCCTTGGGGGCATTCATCGCTGAAGATGTCAGCGTTGCCCGTAGCCTGCCCGAAGAAGATGACCAGGTGGATGAGCTCTATAATCTTGTCTACCGCAAAATTGTGCAAAATATGATCGCTAACCCGGAAGTGATCGACCTGTCGAATCAAGTATTCTGGGTAATCCACAACCTCGAGCGAACTGCGGATCGCGTGACCAACATTTGCGAACGCATCCTCTTCATTGCTACTGGTGAGCTCGTCGAGATGGACACCACCGACGACGAGTTGGAAGAGGGCTGAGATTTAGTCGATTCCTCCCAACACACCCATAAGCACGATTTCCTCAGTTTTCAATTACAAATTTACAGTTATGAGTCGCAATTCTATGGCGATTCCTTTATAATAACCTCAGAGTGATATTTTAAAGAGAAAAATCTTTTTTTATGCTCATCTTTTGCATACGTGAATGCACTGTCGATAAGTGAGGCTCTTGTGTTAAAAGAAAATACAACCAAAGGCAAATTGATTGTCGTCGAAGGCATTGACGGCTCTGGTAAGTCAACACAAATAGACCTGCTCTACAAGTGGCTGCAATCGCAAGGGTATTCAGTCTTCTTCAGCGAATGGAACAGCTCTCCCTTAGTCAAGACAACCACCAAAACCGCCAAGAAAAGCAAATCCTTCACCCCCACCACCTTTAGTATCCTGCATTGCACTGATTTTGCAGACCGCTGGGAAAATAGCATCTACCCCCTGCTCAAAGCCGGAGCAATTGTCTTAGCAGACCGTTACGTTTATACCGCCTTTGCCCGCGACGTAGCTCGCGGAGTAGACCCAGAATGGGTACGCAATATGTACTCCTTCGCTATCAAGCCAGACGTAGCTTTTTACTTCCGTGTGCCATTAGATATAGCTGTTGAGCGCATTACCGCTGCCAGGGCTAAGCTTAAGTATTACGAAGCTGGCATGGACTTGAACCTCTCGGAAAATATTAACGAGAGCTTCAAACTTTTCCAGGGGCGTATTCTGAATGAATATGACAAGATGGTAGATGAGTTTGGACTCACACTCATGGACGGCACGCAATTAGTGAAAGAACAACAAAAACAGGTACGCAATATCGTCAAGCGGGTTTTACGTGGATGGGAAGGTTTACCCAACCCCAACATGCCCCCAAAAGAGCATAGTAAAGTCAAAGCAAAAGCAAAAAACACGGGAGGTGAGGCATGAAACAACCAGTTTTTTATGGGGCAGGTTTCCCTTATCGGGAAATTGGACCTCTCACCGGAAAATTGATTGTCTTGGAAGGCAACGATGGCGTAGGGCGATCCACGCAAATTAAAATGCTGCGGCGTTGGTTGGAATCGGAAGGCTATGCCGTCTCCGATACCGGCTTGACGCGGTCCACCCTCACAGCCAAGGGTATTGAGGAAGCCAAAAGTGGCCATACGCTTGGCCCGCTAACGCTCAGCCTCTTTTATTTAGCTGATTTCGCTGACCGGTTGGAAAACCAGATCATCCCTGCACTACAAGCCGGCTTTATTGTGCTTTCGGATCGCTATTTTTATTCCGTCATTGCACGCGATGCCAACCGCGGGGTGGATAAAGAATGGTCCCGAAAACTGTACGGCATTGCACTGAAGCCGGATCTGATCCTTTATATGAAAGCCAGTGTACCCACTCTTGTACAGCGCTTGATCCATGGGCGCGGACTCAATTACTGGGAAGCCGGCATGGACCTGCACTTAGCGGATAACCTTTATGACAGCTTTATCGCCTATCAGACTTTACTCTCCAAGCAGTTTGACGAGCTTTCTGAAATTTACAATTTTGTGCCAGTGGATGCAGATCAAGCCATCGAGCCAATTTTCGAGGAAATAAAGACCTCCATCCTGGAGCTGTTGCACAACCAACTGCCGAAGAGTAAGATGCCAAAATAAGGCTATCTTGGGCTCGCTCTCTGAAATCTAAATAAAGTAGAGGGAGAAGAAAAATGAACGCTACGGCAGAAGCAACCTGCGTCTATGGGGCAAAAATTATCCAGCGGTACTTGGCGGCAATGGCTGCCGAGGTGGAAGGCGTGCGCGCTGCTGCAGATATTGAGTATGTTCATCGGATGCGCGTGGCAACGCGGCGCATGCGCACCGCGCTCGCGCTTTTCTCAGGTTGTTTTCCCAAACAGGATTACAAGAAAATTCAAAAAGATGTACGCAAAGTGACCCGCGCTTTAGGCGAGGCACGTGATTTAGACGTCCAGTTAGAAGTAATCGAGGCAGCCTTAGCAGAGTTTGCAGATCCCGTACTCCAACCTGGCATTAAACGGCTAAAGCTTCGCCTTACCCAACGCCGAGCAGAAGTTCAGCAGCACGTTGATGCAGCCATGGATAGAATGCTGGCGGATCAACTCATTGAGCGGCTGGAGAACTGGGTTAAACCACTCTTGGAGCAATCCAAAACCGTTTACCTCTACACACCTGCATTGTATCAATTAGCGTTCCAGGGCATCCAGGTGCGCATTGAAGAGCTGCTCTCCCACGTTCCGTATATTTCTGATCCGCAAAATGTGCTGGAGCTGCATGCCATGCGCATTAGTGCCAAGCGTTTGCGTTATGCCATGGAGACCTTCGAGGAGCTCTATGGTGGGCAGCTCAAACCTTATATTACGACGGCACGTAAGCTCCAGGATCAGCTTGGCGCTATCCACGACTTAGACGTTTGGATTGCATTCATCCCTCAGTTTATCGAGGAAGAAAAAGCGCGCATTGTGGATTACTTTGGCAACCCCCGTCCGCTGCGCCGGCTGCTGCCCGGCTTGGAAGCTTTCCGCCAGTCGCGCATCACCCTGCGCGAAGCTGAGTATGCCGATTTCCTAAAAGAGTGGGCAAAGATCGAAGACGACCAAACATGGGATAAACTTCTAAAGTTGATTAACACCCCAATGGATCTCGAAGCGGCGGTGCAGGCGCGTAAAGCTGAGGAAAAACCGCAAGACAACTCCTTAGAGGAATAAAACTTTGGGGTGGAGCTTACTTCTTAATTTGAAGCTTTTTAACATCCTCGTTTGCGTCTCGTTCCATACGCATTAACAAACGATAATTGATCAACCCTATCACTGCCATCACTACCAATAGAATGACATAAGCAATCTTCCAGTTTTTCTGCCCCACCATCATGGTAAATTCGGACATGCCGCCAATGCCAGCAATCAAGGTGAGCGGCATAAAAATCGTGGTAATCAGCGTCAGCCGGCGCATGATTGCATTCGTGCGGTTGGCTGTTTCCGCCATGGAATTATTGATCAAGGACAGGTGGATTTCCATCAAATCTGTCACTTGTTCCCGCGCGGCTTCAGCCACCTCGTAATACTTGGAAAGATGATCGTAGATATCTCGGAAGTAGACCAGAGCTTTCTCGGTAATGAAAGGGCTGTCTCTACGGATGAGTTTATTCACCACTTCGCGTTCATGGAAGAGCGAGCGGCGCATGACCTGCAAAGCCCGGCGGGACTGCATGAGGGAGCTGTAGTCAAATTCCAGCGGCTCTGCTAAGATGGCGTCTTCGTTGGCTTCCAGCGCTTCCTCGATATTTTCGATCACTCCCAGCTTGTCATCGACGGTCTTATCCAACACTTGGTGAAGCAAATAGGAAGGACCCTGCCTCACGACCTCCCGTTGGCGCTCCAAGAGCTCTCGTAAGCCAGTTAGTAAAGCTTGGTTATCTTCCCTGCGAAAACCTGCGGTAACCACAAAATTTTCACCAATGAACAAATCCAACTCATGTGAGAGCAGCTCTTCAGGGGTTTCTTCGAAGGTGTTGAAGATGAGGAACGAATAATTGGGGAAGAGATCCAGTTTGGGCAGCTGATCTCCATTGATGCAGTCTTCAATGGAGAGGGGATGGATGCCGAAGGCAGGCATGAGCTCTGCCAGGAGTTCGGCTGTCGGGTCCACGTAATCCGCCCAGATGTAACCATTTTGGGAGGTGGTGTATGCTAGCGCCTCCTTGAGCGTGGGCATCTCTTCAAACCCGCCAGAAGGCGTAATAATGGTATAGTGGGCTTCGGGTTGTTTCATGGCTCCTCATTAAAATTAAAATGAAATATACATTATTTCCAATTCTAACTTAACAGCCTTTTCTAAGGTGAAGTCTAGCGGTAAGTCAGTTTGATCAGCGGCGCAAAAGGGTTCCACTCGAGCAAACTGGCGATCGTTCGAACCGAGACTTTGCGCTTGCGCTGCACGGCTCGGCGCTTCTTCCAGGCGGTGGGCAGCCCTTTGAGCGCCTCCCACTTGGCACGGACCATGGCTCCGCGGAAGTGGAAGAAGAGCGCTGCAAGTAAGTAAATCAAGTTCACCAGCAAATGCGGCAGCAGCATTACCCAAAACAGCCAGCCGGGCATATTTTTGACAAAAGTCCAGACAAGGTTGCGATGCCCATAGAAGATAACTAGGTCGCTGCGCGGTGCAGTGCTGCCCGAGCCGGCATGCCGTACTACAGCTTGTGGTAGGTAGTAACAAGGATAGCCCAACAGCTGCAATCGAAAATCGAGGTCGACGTCTTCCATATAGGCAAAGAAGTCCTCATCAAATCCACCAGCCGCTATAAAAGCCTCACGCGGGTAAACGCCAGCCGCAGCGCATGCGCTCAGCACGCGTCGCTCCTGCGGCCAAGCAGCCGAAAGCTTGCGCCCATGCGCGCGGCGCCACACTAAGCCGGTCGCATGCACTACATTCCATTCCCCATCCAACCGTTGAGGATCATCTGCTATGAGCAAGCGTGAGGCAAAAAAGGCATTCGGGTGCCGCTGAATGCCAGCATATACTTGCTCTAACCAATCCGCTTGGGGGAAGGCATCTATATTGAGCAGGACCAAATATTCCCCCCGGGCTGAACCTGCTGCCAAGTTATTTCCAGCGGCAAAGCCTAAATTCTTCTCTGAGGTAATCAGCCTGAGCGGCAATTCAGGGAACTGCGCCAGGACTTTTGGGTCTGGCGGCTGTTGCGAGCCGTTATCCAAAAGGATG
This sequence comes from Anaerolineaceae bacterium, assembly GCA_040766895.1. Classification (GTDB taxonomy): domain Bacteria; phylum Chloroflexota; class Anaerolineae; order Anaerolineales; family Anaerolineaceae; genus Mesolinea. The sequence continues at coordinate 12,680 of JAXGPR010000006.1, forward strand.
ACCTCGAAATCCTGCCAAGTTTGCCCAGCTAATGCGCTTAGGTTTTCGGCAAGATACTTTGCACTGTTCCAATAGAGCACGATGATGGAAAAAAAAGGTGAGGTCATGGTATACCTGGTGTTGGGCATTCTATGGGCTTTATTGGCACTTATTTCCTGCTATGATAATATTATAATTTAGGAAATTTGAAGCTAACAAGGAAACAGCTTGAATACAATCACCAAACCTGTGTATGACTCTGCCGCAAACGCATCGCCGGCGCTGACCGAGATTCAGGAGCTCAAACATTACCGCTACCTGCTCAAGCAGCTCGTGCGGCGGGATATCGTAGCGCGCTACAAGCGCTCATTTCTGGGTGTGGCTTGGACGATGCTCAACCCGCTGGGCACGATGCTCATCATGACCTTTGTCTTTTCCAACCTGTTTAAATCGGTGCAGTCTTATCCGGTTTACATTCTGAGCGGATTGATTGCCTGGAACTTTTTTGCCCAGGGTACCAACGCTGCCATGAGCGGATTAGTGTGGGGCGGCAGCCTGATGCAGCGTATTTACCTCCCGCGTACCATCTTCGGCGTCTCTGCTATTGGCACGGCGCTGGTGAATCTGCTGCTCTCGATAATCCCGCTGCTCCTGGTCATGGTAATCACGCAGACCACTATCCACCTGACATTTCTCTTTCTTCCTATTTCAATTTTACTGCTCACCGGCTTCGCATTAGGGTTTGGGCTGCTGCTTTCAGCTTTGGCGATATTCTTCCCAGATGTGGCTGAAATGTATCAGATCCTGCTGATGGCATGGATGTACCTCACACCGGTGATTTACCCAGAGGAGATCATCCCAGCGCAATTTATGACCATCTACCGGATCAACCCAATGTATTGGATGCTCAAAATGTTCCGCATGCCCGTTTATGAAGGGGTTATCCCGACTTTGCAAGACCTTTGGCCAGCGTTAGCTTGGTCAGTGGGTATGCTGATTGTTGGTTGGCTATTTTTCACCTCGAGATCGGACGAATATGCTTATCGAGTCTAAACCATTGCTGAGCCAAAAAGCCAAGCTGAACAGCGATCCCGTCATCACGCTGCAGGATGTCTCGGTTGCGTACCGTGTTCCTAAAGAACGCATCGGAACTTTCAAAGAATATGCCATCCGTACGCTGCAACGTAAGGTTCAATTCAACAAGTTTTTAGCGCTCAAAGACGTCAGCGTGACGATTAACCGTGGAGAGGTCTTTGGCATCATTGGTAATAACGGCGCCGGAAAAAGCACCATGCTAAAAGTGATCTCACGCGTCTTACGCCCCACCAAAGGACGCGTGCTGCTTTATGGCACCATCGCACCCCTACTGGAATTGGGCGCCGGCTTTCACCCCGAGCTCACCGGGCGGGAAAATGTTTATCTGAATGGGGCTCTGCTGGGTTACGACCAGGATGAGATGGACGCCGTGTTTGAAGAGATCGTTGAATTTTCAGAGCTGCGTGAGTTTATTGACGCTCCATTGCGCACCTATTCCTCAGGTATGTACGCGCGCTTAGGTTTTGCTGTGGCGACAGCGCATGTACCAGAGATCCTTATTGTGGATGAAATCCTCAGCGTCGGGGATGAAGCCTTTCAACGGAAGTGTAATGAGCGTATGCAAAGTTATCAAGAACAAGGCAGCACGGTTTTAATTGTTTCGCATGGCTTGGCAAAGATTCAGGATATGTGTAACCGTGTGCTCTGGCTGGATCACGGGCAAGTGCAGATGATTGGCGATCCAGCTGAAGTTATCGAAGCTTACCGCAGGAGCAACCAATAAGATGGAATTTATCCCTACCGCTATCCCGGATGTTGTGCTGATTATTCCCCGCATCTTCGGGGATGAGCGCGGCTTTTTCTTAGAGACGTATCGGCAGGATGTTTTTGAGTCTGCCTGCGGTCCGATTAACTTCGTGCAAGATAATCATTCGGGTTCAAGGCAGGGCACCCTGCGTGGGCTGCACTACCAGCTGCACCAAGCCCAGGGTAAATTAGTACGCGCCGTGGCGGGAGAGATATTCGACGTCGCTGTTGATATCCGCCAGGGCTCACCAACCTTTGGACAATGGGTCGGGGCGCGCCTCTCTGCCGAAAATAAGCATCAGCTATGGGTGCCAGCGGGCTTTGCGCATGGGTTTTATGTGCTCAGCGCTTGGGCAGAGGTTTTTTATAAGGCGAGCGCTTACTATGCTCCCGAATGGGAGCGCGGCATCCGCTGGGATGACCCCGCCATCGGCATTGCTTGGCCACTTGCGGAAGGCGGTACGCCGCTGCTTTCAGAGAAAGACCAGCGCGCTCCACTTTTAGCTGAGGCAGAGACTTACCCACTTGGCTGGCAGCCAGAGCAAGAGGAGGAATAATTATGCGGCATATATTGGTTACAGGCGGGGCTGGCTTTATCGGCTCAAATTTTGTGCATTACTTGCTGCGCAGCGAACCGGATGTGCAGATCATCAACTTAGATGCACTCACCTATGCTGGCAGCCTGGAGAACCTCAAAGACCTGCCTGACCCGAGCCGGCATGTATTTATCCACGGGGATATCGCGAATCGAGAGTTGGTTGACCGCATCTTTGCGGAATACGAGATTGATACTGTGGTGCACTTTGCAGCAGAATCACACGTGGACCGCTCGATCCTCGACCCAGGTGCCTTTGTGCAAACCAACGTCATTGGCACCTTTACGCTGCTGGAAGCTGCACGCAAAGCCTGGCTGATCGATAAAACTGTGCCATGTGACGCAGTACGCTTTCATCATGTCTCCACCGATGAAGTCTTTGGCACTCTCAGCAAAGTCGACCCGCCTTTCAGGGAGGAAACCGCTTACCAACCGCGCTCGCCTTATGCGGCTTCTAAGGCTGCGAGTGATCACTTTGTGCGCGCTTACTATACGACTTATGGCTTACCCATCAGTATCAGCAACTGCTCGAATAACTACGGCCCGCGTCAATTCCCCGAAAAGCTCATCCCGCTAATGATTTTAAACGCCACCAATGGGAAACCCCTACCCATTTATGGCGATGGCATGCAGATTCGTGATTGGTTATATGTGGACGATCACTGCGAAGCGCTGTGGAAAGTGGCTACGCAAGGTCGCGTGGGTGAAACCTACTGCATCGGCGGGGATAACCAACCCGCCAATATCGAAATCGTGCGCACCATCTGCCAGATCTTAGATGAACTGCAGCCCGATTCGCCTTTCACACCGCACGAGCAGCTGATGACTTTTGTGCCCGACCGCCCTGGCCACGATCGGCGTTATGATATTGACATTAGCAAAATAAACAGTGAACTCGGTTGGCAGCCACGCCATGATTTACAGCAAGGCTTGCTTGCTACGGTGCGCTGGTACTTGGAACACCCAGAGTGGGTTCGAGCTATTACCCAGCAATCGGATTACGATGGCTGGATGCAAAAGAATTACGCGAATAGAAAGGACCAGGTATGAAAGGCATCATCTTAGCCGGCGGCAAAGGTACCCGGCTTTATCCGCTCACCATTCCAATCAGCAAACAGCTTTTGCCGGTTTACGATAAACCTATGATTTACTATCCCCTCTCGATGCTCATGTTAGCCGGAATCCGGGAGATCTTGGTGATTACAACCCCCGAAGACCAAGCCCTTTATCAACGCCTATTGCAGGATGGCACGCAGTGGGGGCTGAAATTCGCTTACGCCGTGCAGCCTGAACCACGCGGTTTGGCGGATGCTTTTTTGGTGGGCAAAGACTTTTTGGTGGGTTCGCCAGCCTGCCTGATTTTAGGTGACAATATCTTTTTTGGGCACGGGTTGCCGACAGTGCTGCGTAGTGCCGCTGAGCTCAAGGAGGGCGCGGTGGTTTTTGCCTATCCAGTGCGTGACCCGGAGCGCTACGGCGTGGTGGAAATAGACGCCGAGAGCCGCGCGCTCAGCTTGGAAGAAAAACCCAAGCAGCCACGTTCCAACTTGGCTGTACCGGGGATTTACTTCTATGATGCAGACGTAGTGCGCTATGCCGAGGAGCTCAAGCCTTCGGCACGCGGCGAGCTGGAGATTACCGACCTCAACCGGCGCTACATGGAGCAAGGCAAGCTGCAGGTGAAGGTGCTCGGGCGCGGCGTGGCTTGGCTGGACGCCGGCACACACGAGTCCCTGCTGCAAGCCGCCACTTTTATCCAGGCTGTGGAAGAGCGGCAAGGTATGATGATTTCCTCGGTGGAAGAAATCGCCTACCGCATGGGTTACATCGACCGAGAGCAGCTGCTCGCGCTGGCAGACGGGCTCAACGCGACCAATTATGGCGCTTACCTCAGGCACTTGGCAGAGGGCTAAAGATGCCGCGCATTTTGTTAATTGGCAGATCTGGACAGCTTGGCTGGGAATTGCAGCGCTGCTATATCTCAAAATAAAATCTAACTATAGTGTTCATCGTTGCCTCAAAATGAACCTAACCGATTAAATTTCAAGATTTGTATTCTTGGGATAAGATTTGAATTTCACAGCAGTGCGCACCGATCGCACATATCATATAGTTTCTAAAGTGGAACGAGACTAAACAATCTGGGATACAAGTCTAGGTTTAGGTGGGATGTAAAGCCAATACTTGGAAACATATCTGCATGCAGACTATCATCCTATTAGCTCAAAACGTTGAACTAAGCTATGGTGTTAAGCGGATCAGTCTGCAAGGCCGCTACCTGTTCCCTATAATTGTCTTGGTCTACGGCTTGGTTGGCTATACCCAGAGCCTGATTAAAAACCGCACTTTGCGGGCCATAGTGCTTGGACTCACGCTTGTCCTGTTTTTTGTAGGCGGACCGATTAAATTCATCACGCGTTATGAAGGCGTGTTTTCCACCTGGTTCCTTCCGCGTTAGAACCAAATCAGTATTATTCTTGAATATCGTCTGCTGAATCATCAATCTGCGGCGTTTGCTCCGAAGATGTGCTAGTTGGGCTCTTCTTGCGGGCTGAATGGAATGCCAAATATCCGCCGCCCCCCAGGATAATGACCACAGGGATCAGCCAGAGGGGATTGAAGCCCGCGCCAAGCCCAAGCAGGGTCGGCTCAGGGGTGGCAGTGCTGGTTGGGCTGGGCAGCAGCGTGGGGGTAGGGGTGCTGGGCAAGGTTGGACTGGGTGTCGGTGTGGGAGTGACTGGCGTGGGTGTGGGTGTAATGGTCGCTGGTGGCGTGACCTTGAGCAGCAGGCGGTCCTCCGGCCAAAGGGGATAATTTTCGGTCATGTTATTCCAGGCGAGCAAATCTGCCAGGGGAATTCCATAGTAACCCGCAATCCACGAGAAGTTCTGCCCTTCCTTTACGATGTGATAATAGTTCCCATCAGCAGCTGGCGTGAGCATTTCGATCGGGGTCAGCGGGCGAGGTGTGGGTGTTGGGGTCACATTGCCGGGATAAATCAACAGCTTTTGGCCGATCTGTAAGGGCATATCTATCGTCAAGCTGTTGAGCTCAAGAATGCGCTCGATTGGCACACCGTATACCTCACTAATTATGGACAAGTTTTGATAGGCTTGCACGGTATGCACAATCTTCCCATCGGCATCTGGCGGGCTGGCGGTGAAGTAACCAAAGGGCGTAGGGGTCATATATCCCTCAGCTTTCGGGTTAGGGATAACCAGTTCTTGACCCATTTGCAACACCGTTCCTTCAGGCAGGTTGTTCCAACGCAGAATTTCCTTAATCGTTGTCTGGTACGCGACTGCAATAGCCCAGAAAGATTGTCCAGATTGAACGACATGAACAATCTTGCCTGCAGCATCTGGCGTCGCAATAGTGACTGGCACAATGATGCCAAAGCCCCCGCCGCCTTCTACCGGTCCGCCTGGCGATGTATAAGTTCCGCATTCTTTGCCAGAAACATAGGCTGCTTGCAGCACGTAATAAGTGGAGCCGTTAGAAGCCTGGGCAGTGCCGGCGCCGATATTACAGTAATAAGGCTTCACCGCGGGCAGCATGTGCGATTCATCTGACCACATGACCATGATTTCATCGATACTTGCATCATATCCGATAGCGAAGTTCTCCGTTGCCCAAACGGTCCCGCCGCCGCCATAGCCCGCTGCTGCAAGTCTTCCGCGTACATCTCCAATATGCCAGGAGAGCAAATTATCAGCCATGGTTTGAGCAGTGCTCTGCGCCACAGCATCGATGATGGGGTCTTCAATCAGTGCTTGCAAGCCATAAGATGTGCGTAAGACATTCATGGCTGATATGAGGTCTGCAGCGGTAACTTGGGAAAAGTCATAGCGCAAAGGCTCAGCCGGCTCGGCGAACGCAAGCGTGGGCGGGAAGAAGGCAGATGCGAGCAATAAAATACAGGCAATCAAACGCAATTTAATCTGCAGATTAAGCATAAGCTATATATATCACATTTTTAGCGTAAGGTTTTTATCAACAATTCTTTGCTTTTACCCACAAAAGCGGAAAACCCTGTTAAAATAGGTCAACAGTAAAGAGCAGAAAGCGCCCGAGTGAAAAAACTGATCATCCAAATCCCTGCTTATAACGAAGCCGAAACCTTGCCGGAAGTGTTGGACGACCTTCCCCGGCATTTGGAAGGCATCGCGAATATCCAGGTCATCGTCATAGATGACGGCTCAACCGATAACACTGCACAAGTGGCGCTGGAACACGGCGCAGACTTTGTGCTTCGGCATCGCAATAACCTCGGGCTTTCCAAATCTTTTATCTCTGGCATACAGCTTGGACTGGCATTAGGCGCGGATATTATCGTCAATACGGATGCCGACCATCAATATCCTGGCAAGGAAATCGAGCACCTGATCCAGCCGATTCTGGCAGGGGAAGCGGATTTGGTAATTGGGGACCGCCAGCCTCAGCATAACCGCAACTTTTCACCCTGGAAGCGCTTTTTGGAGAACCTCGGTAGTGCGATTGCGCGCAAAGTCTCTGATACTGACACCCCGGATGCGGTCAGCGGTTTTCGAGCCTACTCGCGCTATGCGGCGCTTCCTCTTCAGGTCTATAACCCTTATTCCTACACTTTAGAGACTCTCGTTCAGGCTGGCAAAAGCCGCATGAAAATCGCGCACGTCCCTATTCAAACCAATCCTCAGCAGCGGGAATCCCGTTTACACCGAGGTTCTTTTGATTTCATTTGGCGCCAAAGCGGCGTAATTATCCGCTCATACGTGCTTTATCAGCCCTTGCGCACTTTTGTGTCCATCGGCATGCTCTTCCTCGTGCTGGGTTTGGCACTGCTAATCCGCTTTTTAGTGCTGTATTTTACGATTAATACTGCCGGTCGCTTTTTACAATCTGTCTCAATTGGCGGAACCCTCACGATTGCCGGGATCATCCTCATCATTATCGGTTTTATTGGTGATTCCATCCGCGCTAATAGGCAAATCTCTGAGGAACTCCTGGTTAAAATGCGGAACGCTGCCAAAATTACGGATCCAGACAACTTGACCGAATTTGAAGGGCACCCAATCTACACGCGTAAACACCCTTTTATGCCTTCCTAAACAAGCTGAAACCAAGCCTTAAAATTCCTGATACTTTAACCTCAAAGCCGCATTTTTGATATGGGCTTATGCTATACTAAACTTAAATTGGAGAGGAATAAACTCATCTTTCAAAAGCTTTAGGAAGCAGGATTGTAATTTCATTAGGGAAGTAAGCTGAATATGTCTTTCGTTCATCTACATGTGCACTCTTCGTACTCTATTTTAGATGGTTTTGGCAAACCAGCTGACTTGGTGGCGCGTGTAAAGCAGTTGGGCATGCCGGCGGTAGCCCTCACCGACCACGGCACTATGTTTGGAACGCTTGACTTCTATCAAGCGGCAACCGCCGCTGGAATCAAGCCTATCATTGGCTTGGAGACATATTTAGCACCCCGTTCTATGACCGATCGCGACGGCAGCCGAGATGCTAAGCCTTTTCATCTGGTTTTACTCGCTGAAAACATGCAGGGTTACCATAACTTATTGCAAATTGCCACTGCGAGCCAATTAGAAGGCTTTTACTACCATCCGCGCATCGATAAAGCCTACTTGAGCAGTCATTCCGAAGGGCTGATTGCCAGTTCTGCGTGCTTATCGGGTGAAATCCCGCGGGCGATTTTAGCCCGTGATACTGAACGGGCAGAACAAGCCCTGAGTTGGTACCTGGACGTGTTTGGGCGTGAGCATTTTTATTTGGAGGTGCAGCAGCACAATATCCCCGAGCTGGATATGGTCAACCGTGGGATGGTTGAGTTAGCCCAAAAATTCCCGGTAGGCTTAATTGCCACCAATGATGTGCACTATATTCGGCGGGAAGATGCCGAGCTTCAAGATATCCTCTTGGCAGTGCAGACCGGCAAGCTGCTCTCGGATAAAAACCGAATGACCATGGCGGATGATTCTTACTATTTACGCAGCCCCGAGGAAATGCAGGAGCTTTTTTCCGAGATACCAGAAGCCATCACCAACACCTTAGTGATTGCTGAGCGTTGTGAAGTTGACCTGCGGCGCAAGGAATATCACCTGCCAAAGTTCGATCTGCCGGAAGGCGTGCAGCCCAAGAGCTACCTGCGTGAGCTTTGTTTGCGCGGCTTGGAAGCGCGTATGCCAGACCAGGTGCAATCCCCCACAGTGCAGCAACGTTTGGATTACGAGCTCGGTGTGATCCACAAAATGGGCTTCGATGAATACTTCCTCATTGTGTGGGACCTTTGCCGTTACGCGCGAGAGAAAAACATCTGGTATAACGCCCGAGGCTCAGCGGCAGGCTCATTGGTAGCCTATGCTCTCAATATCACCTCGGTAGACCCACTGCGCTTTAACCTCCTCTTCGAGCGCTTCTTGAACCCCGGGCGTGTTACCATGCCGGATATTGACCTGGACTTCCAAGATGACCGCCGCGCGGAGATGATGGAATATTGCAATCAGAAATATGGCGCGGATAAAGTCGCCCAAATCATCACCTACAGTACCATCGCAGCGCGTGGAGCCATCCGCGATGTAGGTCGCGTGATGAACATTCCACTCCCGGAAGTGGACCGCGTTGCAAAAATGATCCCCGGCTTGCAGCAAGGCAAAAGCCCAACCATCGCCGAGACCTTAGAGAAATCTCCCGAGCTGCGCTCTGTTTACGATTCATCTCCCCAAATGAAAAAACTGATTGATACTGCCAGCCGTATGGAAGGTTCCATCCGCAATGTGGGTACCCATGCTGCTGGCGTGATTATCAGCGACCAGCCAATTACCGAGTACCTGCCGCTGCACCGCCCAACCAGCCAGAGCGAAGACTTACCCATCAAATCCGTATCCCAATACGATATGGACGGTGTCAATTACCTTGGCTTGCTCAAAGTTGACTTCTTGGGTTTGGCTACGCTCACGATTATGGCGAGAGCTTGTGAACTGATCGAGCAGCGCCATGGCGTCCACCTGACCTTGGAGAACATCCCCATTGATGATCCTGAAGTTTTTCGCTACATTAGCGAGGGGCATACCATGGGCACCTTCCAATTGGAAGGCTCGGGGATGACGCGCTACATCATGCAAATGCAACCCACAGATATTTCACATGTGATTGCAATGATCGCGCTTTTCCGCCCAGGACCAATGGAAAGCATCCCAGAATACATCGAGCGCATGCACGGCAAGAAAGAGGTCAGGTATCCCCACGAGAAGCTGGTCCCTATCCTCAAAGATACTTACGGACACGCGGTCTACCAAGAACAAATTATGCAAGCCGCGGTAGAGTTGGCTGGCTATACCCCCTCCGAATCTGACGACTTGCGCTCGGCGATCTCCAAGAAAAAAGAGAAGGAGATTGCCAAGCACCACAAGAAATTTGTTGAAGGCGCAGTTAAACAGGGTATCCCCCGGGAAGAAGCCGAAGCCATTTTTAACGATTGGGAAAGCTTTGCCCATTATGGCTTCAATAAGAGCCACGCTGCCGACTACGGCGTCATCGCGGTGCAGACCGCTTACCTCAAGTGCCATTATCCCATTGAATATATGACCGCGCTGCTTTCCGCGTGGAAAAACAATGCCGAGAAATGTTCCTCGTACGTGGCAGAAGCGCGTAACTTGGGCATCGAAGTGCTGCCACCAGACGTGAACACCAGCGGTTACGATTTTGTCATAGAAGACCGTTCAGATGGGACTGCTGCAATCCGTTTTGGTTTAGGTGCCATCAAGAACGTGGGGCAAGGCCCAGTCGAAATGATTATCACTGCACGAGATGACAAGCCCTTTATAGATATCACCGATTTTGTGCGCCGGGTGGATTTGCGCCAGGTGGGCAGGCGCCCATTAGAGTGCCTCATTAAGGTAGGCGCTTTGGATAGCCTTGGTCAACGCCGGGCACTGCTAAGCGCTATTGAGCAGTTGATCGCTGTAAGCACCAGCCATTTCCATGCAAAGGAATTAGGGCAGTTAGCGCTCTTCGGGATTAGTGAGGAAAGCGGCGCTGGCATTCAGCTCAACCCAGCATCTAAAGTGGATTTAAACGTGCAATTGGAATGGGAAAAAGAGCTGCTGGGCATGTATGTGACCGATCATCCACTGCGGAGTGCAATGCGCCTGATTGCCGATAAACTCTCGCACACCTCTTATGAGCTCGAGGAACTTGCCGATAAAGAACCTGTGACTGTTGGAGGCATGGTTAAACGCTTGCGGCAGCTTATCACGCGTTCCGAAAAAGAGATGGCTTTCGTGACCATCGAAGACAGCGCTGGAGAAATGGAGCTGACGTTTTTCCCTCGTGCATGGAAGCGTTATCAATCAGACATTGAGGTGGGCGCGTTGCTTGTGGTCAAGGGTAAAGTTGACCACCGTTCGAACGGAATGAGCATCCTCGTGGATGAGGTTTCCCGTGTGGAAACGGACTCCGTTCAAATGCCTGAGGCTGATAACCGCAATCAAGGACGCTATTACGAACAAGTTCTCTCCCGATATTTGCCGGATATAAACGTGCTTTCCCGTTTTGCTCACCAACCTGAAGGTGCAGAGGAGCCAGACGAAAGCAGACACGAAAACGAAGCTCGAGAACCTTTTGAAGAGCCAGAATGGGAATTGGGTGAGGACCCCACGGATTATCTTTACGAGGCTGCAGGGGAAAGCAATGAGGTTCAAGCAATTCAAGCAAGCCCAAAAGCACAATTCGATAGCCAGGTTGAAGCCACAGCCACTACTACATTCGCTGATGCAGATGAGCATCTCCCCCCACCTGAGGAGGACCTGAGTTATAGTCCCTCCTTTTCCCATCGCGAGCCCGGGATTGAAAACGAGCCGCAGCTTATCGTGACCATTCACCCTTGCGGAGAAAAGTCACGCGACTTGCGCCATATCCGGCAGCTGCACGGGTTGCTCGTTTCACATCCTGGAAACCATCACTTTGCTTTCGCTGTCTCTGAGGGGGGCGAAAACTACATGATTGAATTCCCCAACGACACAACAGACATCAACGATGAGGTTTTGAAAGACTTGGATCGTTACGTTGGTGCAGAGAACGTCATTATTCGTAGAGAATAAAGTCTTGCTTGGGATATGTTTTTAAATCTTTTTGGAAATAATTTTTCATAAAATTCGCGCAAACCTAATATTTAGATTCCATTAACTATATAAATTAATATCTTATATATTATTTTTATTCCTATAGAACTTTTAAACTTCACCTTATTTAAACCATACTTTAGCACGTATATACTGATAAAATAAGGCAGAGCAAACGATAAGGCAATTCCAATGACCCTTCCACAAAGCGGCAGCGACCGTTATTATAGCGTTTATTTGGCACTTTCGCAGTACCCGATTCTTTCTAAGCGCATCCGCGAACTGATGCGTCAAGAGCTCTATAGCCACGGCATCATCGGGCCAGACGACCTTTACTCTGAATCTGTAGAAGCTGCGGTCCAATCGCAAGAGCGCGAAGGCTTGTTCAATCCATTTAATGAAGAAGATACCGAAACCTGGGAGCACCGTAAAGCACTGATATTGGATACGCTCACCGACTCGTACTTCGCCAAGTACTTCGATTTCAATCACCTCTCTAAACTAATTCAACAGGCACTCAACGAACGCGGTGTGCAAGTGCCCGAAGGAATCGTCGAGTTCAACCCAGAAACTGCCCCCACGGAGTTGCTCTTTAACCAAGGCATGATGATCGAAAAGCTGCCCCCAGAGCAGCGCGTCCTTTATGCTGCGCGCTTGCAGGAGATCAAGGTTGTGCTCATCCGTAACATGATCAGTGACCAGCTACGCTACATTAACATCGCCAAGGAATGGTTTACTCTCGCAGACTTGGCTGAGATCCGTAAACATAAGCTTGGGCGGGGGCGCATCGGCGGAAAAGCTGCCGGCATGCTCTTAGCAGCACGCATCCTCAAGGAAAAAACCAGCCCAGAGCTGCAAGCCAGCTTGCGCACGCCCACTTCGTTTTACATAGGCTCAGATGTTTTTTATACCTTTATTTCCATTAATAATTTATTGCATTGGGGTGATCAAAAATATAAGAACGAAGAGGAAATGCGCAAGGATTATCCGCGCATTTTGGAAGATTTCAGCCAAGGGGAGTTTCCACCAGGCGCAATTCAGCATATGGAGACGATATTAAGCATGGCGGGGCGGAGACCGTTGATCGTGCGCTCATCTAGCTTGCTGGAAGATAACTTTGGCACTGCTTTTGCAGGTAAATACGAAAGCATCTATTTGCCTAACCAAGGCGAGCCAGAAGATAACCTACGCGCAATGCAACAAGCCATGGCGCGTATTTACGCCAGCACACTTAACCCCAACGCCTTGCTTTACCGCAAAAGCCGCGGCTTGCTCGATTATGACGAGCGCATGGCGCTGCTCATCCAAGTCGTCGAGGGGCAGCAGGTTGGACAATATTATTTTCCCCAGTTGGCTGGCGTAGGCTATAGCAAAAACCAATACCGCTGGTCGCCCCAAATCCGACCGGAAGAAGGCTTCTTGCGTCTGGTTTGGGGGTTGGGTACACGCGCCGTAGACCGTGTTGGCAACGACTACCCGCGTTTAGTGGCTCTCAGCCACCCCACGCTAACGCCATCCAGCTCTTTGCAGTCCATTCGGCACTACTCACAGCAATACATTGACCTCATCGACCTAAAAAGCAACCTCTTTCGGACTTTACCGGTACATGAGGTCTTAGGACCCCAAGTGCCCGCACTGCGCTACATCGCCCAGATCGATAGCGATGGTTATATTCACACAATGCACGCCAATTTCATCGAAGGGGATCCACACAGCCTTATCCTCACTTTTGATGAATTGCTGCGCCATACTGATTTCCCGGGCTTTATGCGAGAACTCTTGGCTGCTTTGGAAGGTGAATATCACACGCCAGTGGACGTTGAATTCACTGCCAAAGTGGAAGAACACCAAGGTAAGCCGCAAGTACAAATCACCCTAATCCAATGCAGACCGCTTGGGACGATTAAAGAGAGCGTTTACTTGCTGCCGCAAAATGTCCCCTTAAAGGATCAAATCTTTTCAGGTAAGAGCGTAGTTTCGGGTGGGAGTGTGCAAAACGTGCATTATATACTTTACGTACCGCCAGAAGCCTACTTTTCCATCCCTAATAGTGCTGAACGCAACAAATTGGAGCGCGCTATTGGGAAGCTTAATGCCGCATTGGCTGACGAAACCTTCATCTGCGTAGGTCCAGGCCGTTGGGGTACTTCTAATCCAGATTTAGGCGTGCATGTGGATTATGGCGATATTTACAATGCCAAAGCCTTGGTGGAGCTTACCGGCGGCTCGGTGGGTATTCCCGATGAGCCTTCTTTGGGCACGCATTTCTTCCAAGACTTGCTGGAAGGGCAGATTTACCCAATTGCCGTTAATCTTGGTAAGGATAAATTCCAACGTGATTTTTTTGAAGCGAGTCCTAATCATTTATCCGATTGGATCACACCCGAAGCGGGTTTGGAAACGCGCTTACGACTAATCCAAGTGAGCGATGCAAGCCCAAACAGTCATTTAGATTTGGTAATTGATGATGCTACTGGCCAAGCCTTAGCCTTTCTTGTACATGAGCGTGAGATTTCTTCGGAAGGCAGGCAAGTTATTGTCCCTTAGGTTTCACGTGAAACAATGCTGGTTTAGTGCATGGTGTTTCACGTGAAACATCACACGAGCAAGTCTCTTAATGGCGCTAGTTCTATTCTCTTGAAAATACCTAAATAAACGTGTGTGTTTTATATATGGTGTAGAATGGTGGGGATATTCGTTTATTGAGGCACAGACTCTAAGGAGCAGTCAATGGATAAAGTGCTGGACGTTGTAAACGTCACTAAAATATATCCCAATGGGAAAAAAGCCAACGATTGCATTAATCTTGAGGTGCATAAAGGTGAAATTGTAGGCATCATAGGTCCTAATGGCGCCGGCAAAACCACGCTTCTCAGGCAGATTCTGGCGCTTCTGGAGCCCACGGAAGGCAGCATCACTTTGTTGGGGGAAAACATTATTGCAGACCCCTCGATCATTAAGCAAGAAGTGGGTTACGAGCCGCAATATCCGCTTTCCTTTCCTTCTTTGACTGTCGAAGAGACCATTGGGTTTGCTCTAAAATTCAAAGGCTATAAAGGGGAAGCCTTTTCCAACAAGCTTTCACAAATTATTGAGACGCTCAATTTAGGCGAAGTCAGAAAATATTATGGTTATCAGCTTTCGCCCGGCTTGATCAAATTACAGCTTTTAGGTGTGGCGCTCGCCCAAAGCGAGAGCGTTCTTGTGCTGGATGAGCCTACCTCAATGATCGACATCATTAATAAAAATCACATTTGGGATATCCTTTCAGCGTCTAGGGCGGATAAATCCCTCCTGATTGCCAGCCATGACATGAATGAAGTCAAAAAGCTTTGTGACCGGGTCTATCTTTTGGTCAATGGCAAAGTGATCACGGGGGGTTCGCCAGGTTTCATCGCTAGCCTTCTCAAGCTCCCTTGCAAGATCAGCTTTTCGACTTCAAATAGTGATCAGACCGAGAGTCTATTGGCGCAAAAACAGATTGAGTATGCTTTAGGGGATGGAATCTTTAATCTCACCCTAGATGAACTGAGTTTGGGCATCGATTTGATCAAGGAAATCAATGATCAGACCAGCATTACTTATATCCAATTCGAGGCGCCATCTTTTGATGAAACAATTATGAAACTGGTGGAGAGCAGCCATGAATAAGATATTCACTGCAATAGAGATGGAGTTCAAATCCTTACGGATTTTTTGGCTGCAATTGTTTATCGTCGTTTTTGTTTTGCCGTTTTCTTATGCCTTCATTGTTTTGGTTTCAGGCAATCTGCAGGGGTCGTCGCTCAACTATCTTTTATCGGGTTACATTGTTTCCACATTAATTAGCACTTTTATCAATATGTTAGGGTTACGCATTACTAACATCCGGCAACAAGAGGCTTTAGAGCTTTATTCCACCTATGCGATTCCTTTTCCTTCGATCATCATCAGTGTGTGCCTTTCTTACTTTCTGATTACCTTACCTATCATTCTCATCGTTCTGGGATACGTTGTAGCTACGGCTCAAAGCGTTAACTGGTTTTTCCTAATTTGTGGCATGCTCCTCACAATTGTATTTTTGCTGCTGATTTCCGTTTACCTCGGTCTGGCGATGAAAAACCTCTTCATAGCCAACGGACTTTTTCAGATCATCACTTGGGCGTTGATTCTGTTAGCACCAATTTATTACAGTTTGGAGCCACTGAATCCGATTTTTAGAGGAATTTTGCTGATTAATCCGGTTAGCCATTTATTAAACTTGCTGAGAACGCCATTGGGTTTCGAGTCTAGCGTGAATCTTGTATATTCTTATAGCTATATTGTTCTACTCTCTATATTAGCATTTGGGTATGTCTCAAAACGTATCAATAGTACCCATATTTTAGAAAAGATATTCTAATATCTAGCGGATTTAGGTATTTTTTATCTTTCTAATTGTTATAATCATGCTGGTTATCGCTTATTTTAGGATCCTATAAGCCGATTTTGCTTGACCAAGCATCTAATCAGGGATAAAATAATGCCATCACGAAGCATAAGCCCTTGTAGCTTAATGGATAGAGCAACTGCTTGCGGAGCAGTAGGTTGCGCGTTCGAATCGCGCCAAGGGCATTTTCCGTTTACTAGAGCATTCCAACTCTTTGGAACTATTTTTCAACGCCTCGCGTCCATAGTACAATGGCTATAAGGAGTTCCTATGAAGAAAATATATCAAACCCTCTTGATTGCACTTGTGTTTGGATTGCTTTTGGGTGCTTGTAACTCTCAAACACCAACTTCCTCACCTACTACCTCGTTAGAGACGAGTTATCCTGTAAGCGGGCTCCCCTCACCTACTGATGTTACTTATCCCATCGAAACGCCCACAGCCGAGCCTACTGCTTTGCCAACTCACACTCCCACAACACCGACACCTTCCGTTGGCTTACCCATCTATAGATTGCACATGTTTGCCGATGGCAGCGGCTGGGCTTTCAACAGCAACCAGAGCACACTTTATCACACTACGAATGGCGGTTTGAGCTGGTTCACTGTCTATCCGTCGGCAGGCGGATCACTAGAAGCTGGTTCTGTTGATGGTTTCTTTTTAGATGGCAGCACAGCTTGGCTGAGTCTTTCAGATTATGCCACGGAAACCTCATCTATCTTGCACACTACCGATGCCGGCGCAACTTGGTTGGAAACCCCACTTACTTTCTTAGGCGGCACGCTCTTTTTCTTGGATAAAAATACAGGCTTTATGCTCAGCCGGCTGGGTGCTGGCGCTGGATCCGAATGGGTGGCTGTCTATGCCACCAGCGATGGCGGTCAGACTTGGGAGCAGCGCTTTACGCATACACCCGGCGGTGAGGACCCCTCGCTGCCAGCCGGCGGGATCAAGTCGGGTTTTGCTTTCCTTGACCCGCTGAATGGCTGGATAACAGGCTCGGAACCAGTGAACGACTTTGTGTACCTCTACCGCACGACCGATGGCGGCACAACTTGGGCGCACCAGCCTTGCGATATCGCTGATGCCGACCCGGACGCGATGTATAACAGCTTCCCACCGATTTTCGTTAGTGAAACTGAGGGTTTCCTACCGCTGCAGACCTTCTTAATGGATGGTACCGCGCAAACCATCGTATGTAAAACCACTGATGGCGGCCAGACTTGGCAGTCAGTATCCAGCACTCCTATCCAGGGCTATGTCTTTGACTTTACCGATGATCAAAACGGCTGGATTTTGGGTGAAACCGCGCTCTTCCGTAGTACGGACGGCGCTACGACGTGGGAAGACCTGAGCAGTTCGCTGCCGGCAGGTTACACAGCACTCAGCTTAGATTTTGTGGACGAGCAGGCTGGCTGGTTGTTGGTATACGATAGTTCTAGCGATAGCTTGGATCACAACCTACTTTTTTACAGCCAAAATGGCGGACAAACCTGGGTTCAATTGGATGCCCGTATGGGAGATTAAACAATAATTAACTATAAGAGCCTGCAGAGTAACAAACTATGCAGGCTTCTTGCTTTATATGGAACTGGCATTGGGCTTGCAACGTATATAATATATGGATGAAAGGTTTGCGTGCTACAGCTGCACCTGCAGCTTTGGTTAGGTTCTAATGAAAAAAAGTGTAATTATTGTGTTGCTTTTCGCCCTGTTTAGCGCTATTACCCAGCCAGTGTTAGCCGCTAATTCCTCTCAGACTGCACCGCCAGCAAGCCAACTGCAAGATCCTGGCCGCACGCAGCAGTTTATTCAGCTGTCTAACGGCTGGATGCAGGGAACGACTTCCACGGCTGAAGAGCAGGAGTTTGCCCAACCTAACCCGGATTTAGTCGTTTATCTGACCTTTGATGATGGACCCGATCCCAAATGGACGCCACAAGTTCTTGACCTGCTGCAACAATATCACGCCACAGCCACTTTCTATGAAATTGGCCGTAACGCCCGCAGCTATCCGGAGACAACCTTGCAGGTTGCAGAAGGCGGCAATACCATCGGTCTGCACGGCTATAACCACCTTGACCTCACCAAATTAGGTTATTCTGATTTTTACCTGGAAGTGGTGGATACACACGCAGCTATCGCTGATGCACTGGCGGCAAACCCGCAAGTTGAAGGCGCGCTGACCCCTTGCCTGCGCCCGCCTTACGGTGCTGTGAACCAGGACGTGTATGCTTATGCGGCTCAGATGGATTATGCCCTCTCTTTTTGGCACATTGACACCCGTGATTGGAGCGGCATCAGCCCTGATGAAATCTTGGACAATGTTTCCGCAAATATTGCGCCTTACAAGGTGATATTAATGCACGATGGTGGGGAAAAACGTGAAAATACTCTGCAGGGATTAGAACTTGTCTTGCACGAGCTGATCCTGCGCGGATATAGCTTCGCACTGTATTGCACAGCCTCCGGTCAAGCTTTCACGCCATAATGATTTCCGCCATTTGTGAACCGACCTTCGTTAAATCTTCTAATCTTTAATAGATAATAGTAACAATTTTCGATTAAGATTAGCCTACGATGCAATCCACGCCCAACATCTGGTTTATGCAGTGCCAAAACCCTAGCTGTAAACTGCGCTTTCCACTGGATTTAGCACAGTTTGAAGGGACTTACTGCCCACGCTGCGGAGGTGAACTGCAGCCTGCAGTTCAAGCGCTTCCGCAAAGCCCAGTATCTCCTGCATCACCACATCGCACATTCCCCATGCTGGCTATTTTGGATAATATTCGCTCGGCGCAAAACGTCGGGGGGATATTTCGCACGGCGGATGGTGCTGGTTTGCAAAAGCTATGGTTGTGCGGCATTACCCCAAACCCGGCTGATAATGCCCAGATTTCCAAAACAGCCTTGGGTGCTGAGCAAACAGTTCCTTGGGAACATGCCCCCAGTACTGTATCTTTGGTAGAAGAGCTGAAGGCTCAAGACGTGATCATCTTAGCGTTGGAAGCTGCTCCTGGATCCACCTCGCTTTTTTCTTACACTTTGCCCAAAGCAGATAAGCCGATTGCGCTTGTGGTGGGCAGCGAGCCTGCCGGAGTAGACCCCGCGGTGCTCGCCCAGGCGGATACCACACTCAGCTTGCCCATGGCAGGCAGTAAAGGCTCACTCAACGTGGCGGTGGCTTTCGGCATCGCCGTGTACACTTTGCGCTTTGGCAAGCCGGCATAAAAAAACTCCGGCTAAGCCGGA
The DNA here is from genome assembly GCA_040766895.1 of Anaerolineaceae bacterium. Classification (GTDB taxonomy): domain Bacteria; phylum Chloroflexota; class Anaerolineae; order Anaerolineales; family Anaerolineaceae; genus Mesolinea. The sequence goes on from JAXGPR010000006.1 coordinate 31,872, forward strand.
GTTGTAATTTTCTTGATTTTCGAGAGTGAAATCACGGCGCAATCACCGTGCCAGCGGGGATGGTTGTGTGCTTGGGGATGACCACAATGCCATCCCGTACGGCGTAGAGCGAGTGATCAATGTCACGATCGACTGGGAAGGGTTTGATGACCACATTATCGCCGATGCTGGCGTTTTTATCGATAATGGCGCAGCAGATTTGGCAGTTTTTACCGATACCGATTGGGGCGCCATTCCGCAACGTGCCATAGTAGTCCGCGCCCATCAAAATCGAGTCTTTGATTACTGAGCCCTCACCGATTTGGCTGCGTAAGCCAATAATTGAGTGTTCAATAGTAGCATCCGAAACCAAGCAACCTTCAGCGATCAAGGTATTCTTTAGCGTACAGCCAATGACCTGAGAGCAAGGCAAAAACCGCGGGTGCGTAAAAATGGGTTTATCTGGGTCGTAGAAGTTAAATCCAGGATTCTCTTCGGTCAATGCCAAATTTGTTTCGTAGAAAGCGCGGATGGTTCCAATATCGCGCCAATAGCCATCAAAGTTATATCCATATACGCCGGCACCATTTTGAATAAGGTAGGGAATAATATCGCCGCCAAAATCGTCTAAATGCTCTTTGCTTTTATCCGGGCGGAGAACATCCATAAGCACATTCGTATTAAAAAGGTAGATTCCCATTGAGCCCAAATAGGGCTTTTCGGGGTCATCGCGGCAAATCATATTAGCCAAGCGGACAGGATCCTTGGGTTTTTCGGCAAAATCAATGATGCGTCCATCTTCATCACGCTTGAGCAAGCCAAATCGAGTCGCTTCTTCTTTAGGCACTGGTTGTACCGCGACAGTAACATCAGCGTTATTCGCCCAGTGAAATTCTGCCATATCAGCATAGTCCATGCGGTAAAGATGGTCCCCAGCTAAAATGAGCACATAAGGGCGATTAGTCGAGCGGATTTCGCCGAGCTGTTTGCGTACCGCATCAGCGGTGCCCTGATACCAATCGGCATGCTCCATAGTTTGTTCTGCTGCCCAAATTTGGACCCAACCAGGGTGGAAGGAATCAAAGATATAAGTTTGCGAAATATGCCGATGCAAAGAGACAGAGTTAAATTGCGTCAATACAGCAATGCGGGGAATATTTGAATTGATGCAATTGCTGATGGTAATATCGATGAGGCGGTATTTCCCTGCGATTGGAACAGCCGGCTTAGAGCGTTCAACGGTCAGTGGATAAAGGCGTTTGCCCTGACCACCTCCTAGAATTACTGCTAAGATATCACTGGTTTTAGGCATATTGGCTTCCTTTCGGTGAAAATAGCCTATTAGGCATATTCTGTCTCATCGGACAACGATCAAAGCATGGGGTGAGATTATCCGACTGATTTAATTTTACCCGTAAAATCTGCAACTGTGTGTAACAATTCCTCTGCAGATTGCTTTGTGCTTTCACTTAGTGAGCCAAGCATAGCAGCTAATTCCTTCACGCGCTCTTCTCCCCTGAGTTCCTGGACATGGGTGGTTGTACGTCCGCCGTGTTCTTGCTTAGAGACGTGCAAGTGCTGATCGCCGAAAGCAGCTAATTGCGGTAAATGCGTAATGCACATCACCTGATGCTCGCGTGCAAGCTGCCAAAGCATTTCTCCCACGGTCAAGCCAACCCTTCCGCCAATGCCTTGGTCAATTTCATCAAATATCAAGGTTGGGATTTGATCAGCTTCAGCTAAGACGCTCTTGAGTGCTAACATCAGGCGCGAAGTTTCACCCCCTGAGGCGATCTTAACCAGTGGCTTAAAACCCTCGCCTACATTGGTCTCGATCAGAAATTCAACCTTATCTACGCCATTGACATCAAAAGCCAAGGTTTTGCCGTCGACCATCAAGCCATCTGGATCTGACTGCTGGCGGATATCCACCTGAAAATGTGCTTTGGTCATCTGCAGCTTATCCAATTGCAGTTCGATCCCGGCAGTCAACTTTTCAGCAGCCTCGATTCGCTCCCGAGAGAGCTGCGCAGCATAATCTGCAAGCTCTTGTTTTATCTGAGCTATTTTTTGTTCCACTTGTTCTATCTGCTCATCTATATTCTCAACTTTAGTTAACTCGACTTTAGATTTCTCCAGATAGTCTTTTACGGCTTCTAAGCTGCCGCCATATTTGCGCTTAAGAAAACTGATTGTGTTGAGCCGGTCTTCGATCTGATCAAGCCGTTTGGGGTTAAACTCGATGGATTCTAGATAACTGCGCAGCTCATAAGCAATATCCGCAAGTGTGTTCAGAGCCAATTCCGCGCGCTCGTTGAGGCTTGCCATTTGCGGGTCGATGCGGCTGAGTTCAGCCAAACTCTGTACAGCTTGGCCAAGCAAGTCAGTCACAGGCAAAGAGTCCGTTCCACCCTCATCGAGCAAAGCTAAGGCTTGCTGGCTAAGCTCGTAAAGTGTTTCGGCATTCGCCAAGCGCGTGCGCTCCTGGCGCAGCTCCTCTTCTTCGCCTGCTTTGAGATGGGCAGATTCAATTTCTTGAATCTGGTAAGTAAGCATGTCCGTGCGCTCGCGGGCAAACTGCTGGGTTTTGCGCAAGTCTTCCAACTCTGCTTGCAGCGCAGACCACTGGCGGTACCCCGCACGGTATTGAGCCAAAAGAGCGTCATGGTGCGCAAAGCGGTCAAGCAGCTCAAGGTGGTGCTGCACGCGCAGCAACGAGAGATGCTCCGATTGGCCATGAATATCCGCCAGTAACGCCCCTACCTCCGCTTGAAGGGTCAGATTTACGCTGCGCCCGTTAATGCGAGCCACGTTCCGCCCGGCTGCGCGTATCTCCCGAGCAAGGGTAAGCTGCCCGCCTTCAAATAGACCTTCTGCCTCCAAGATGGCCCGAAGTGCCGTTTGGGTGGGTTCGTCTAATAAAAATGTGGCTTCGATGATCGCTTTGTCACTTTCGCGGCGGATGTCGTTTGCATCTACTCTCCCACCTAATACAGCGCTCAATGCATCCAATATGATGGATTTGCCTGCGCCTGTTTCGCCGGTGAATACGGTCAACCCAGGCTTGAACTGAAGTTGAAGGTCTTCGATGATGGCAAAGTCTTGGATGCGCAATTCAGAGAGCATAGCACCTCAACCGAGCTTGATGCCGGTAAGCTGATAGTATGCGGTAGATATCGCCAAAGCGCTATAAAGCACCTGCCAGACTAAGGGCAGCAAGCCGGGCAAGGCAAACAAGTTTCCATCGAAAGAGATGAGAGGCAGGATGCCCATAACAACAAAGGGTAAGCAGCCTACGATGCTGCCCCACAGCACAGCCCGATTTAGGGCTTTGCTGCGGCGCTTGCGCACGGCTAAGCGAACCGCGTTAGCGATCAGCATACCCACACCAGGGCCGACCAACAGAACCAAGAAGCCTAAACGTCTCGCCAGCCAGCTGCCGGCATAAGCTATAAGGGCAGAGATTATAAAACCGATAAGCACATCCAACCCTTTGGTCGTGTCGTAGATCTTTTGCTGCTCACGCACACAATCCTTGCAGCGGTAACCGGTAGGGGTGAGCACTGCTTCCTCTGGTGTAATAGGTTTATTACAGCGATTGCAGCGCAGCGTGATATCGTCTGGTGATGGTTCATAGGTTAAGTTTTTATTGGTGTTTAGTTCAGTCATAGTTATTTTGCTTCAGTATTGGATTGTTTTGCATCATCGCAGCCAGCCTGCGGTAAAAATAGTTTGGTTCTCCAAAGCGGACCATCCGTAAGGAGTTTGGGTTAGCTGCAATGTGCACAAAATCAGTAGGTTTCAATGCAACAGGTCCCATCCCATCCACACTTAAGACAGCTTCGTGGTCAGATTGGGCACGTAAGGTGACTTCGGCACCTTCAGCCAGCACCACCGCGCGGTCGAGCGAAAGATGCGGCGCGATGGGTAACACGAGCATATTGCGTAGCTCAGGCGGCAGGATTGGACCACCTACCGCTAAGGCATACGCCGTTGAGCCTGTGGCAGTAGAGATGATCAAGCCATCCGCGATGTAAGAAGTCATATAGCCTTCGTTGAGGTCTACACGGATTTCAATCGGGCGGACAATATGCCCACGAGAAACCACCACTTCGTTAATTACGTCCCATTTTTGGGTAGGCTCACCTTGCCGCACGAGCTCGGCACCCAAAGTTAGGCGCTCCTCAAGATGATATTGACCTGCGAGTAGCTGCTCCAGCCCCTCTTGCCAAGTTGTTTCACTTAGCTCTGAAAGGAAGCCCAGCCGACCAGCTTGAATGCCCAATAGCGGCAAGCCCAGTGGCACACATAAGTGCCCCACGCGCAAGAGTGTGCCATCTCCGCCTACTGTTAAGATGACATCCCAGCCTAAAAGATCCGGTGCTGGCATCAAATGCTCATATTGATAGGAATAGACACGATGATTGATGTGCTTTTGCGCTAGGTATTGACTAATTTCCTCTGAGAGTGCAATCGCCTTGGGGAGTTCTGCGTTCGGCATGACCAAAATGCGTTCAGGAGCAGATAAATTAGAAATCATGCTTGTATTATAGCCGCAAATAAAGCCTAACCCGCTCAAAGGTATGATGTGTTATCAAATACCTCCTAGAAAATCGAAACCTAAAATGATAAAAACCGAAAGGGAACTGCCTCTATTTATGATATGCTTTAACCTTAATTACGATGAAACAGCAAGGCATGCCTACCACGAAAGATCAACTGCAGCGCCTCACTTCGCGGCGCTGGGTGATGGGCGTTTTGGCGCTCCTCTTTGGTCTGGCGCTCTGGCAGCTGCTCTGGATGCTGCTCAGGCTGCCGGCTTTCATCCTGCCCAGCCCCTCCATGGTCTGGCAAAAATTCCTCGTAACCCTTAGCAACGGCTTACTCTGGCGGCACTTATCTTATACGCTGCTTGAAGTCATTCTTGGATTAATGATTGGCAGCTCGCTCGCCGCGCTTTTGGGTTATTTCCTTTCCAAATCCCCATGGCTGGAGAATTTCGCCTCACCTTACCTGGTTGCCAGTCAGTCGGTGCCTGTAGTAGCGATTGCGCCGCTGCTCGTGATCTGGTTTGGACCGGGGATGTTTTCGAAGGTGCTGATTTGCTCGCTCACAGTTTTCTTCCCCGTGCTGATCAATACGTTGGTGGGTTTACGCGAGGTGCCGCAGGACCTGCGCGAGCTGATGCGCTCGCTGCGGGCTACGCCGGCGCAAACCTTGCGCTACCTGGAACTCCCCGCCAGCCTGCCGGTTTTCTTGGGCGGCTTGAGGGTGGGCGCTACGCTCTCGGTGATCGGCGCCATCGTCGGGGAGCTGGTTGGCTCAGACCGCGGCTTGGGATTTCTGATTAACGTCGGGCGTGGGCAGTATGACACGGCGCTGGTTTTTGTGGCTGTTATCACCCTTATGGCTTTGGCAGCGGCGCTATATGGTTTAATCTTGCTGCTTGAAAGCCGTCTGCTTTCCTGGCAGACCTGGCGCAAGACAATTTAGGAGCTTCAGAAATTATGAAAAGACCTCTTTTTCTGTTGATAATAATGACGATTTTAGCGCTCTCGGCTTGCCAGGCGGGCAGCACCCCCACAGCCAACGCTCAACTGCGCGAGATCACGATTAACTTGACCTACATTCCTAATGTGCAGTTTGCCCCCTTTTATGTTGCCATCGAGAAAGGCTACTTTGCTGAGGAAGGGCTGCAGGTGAAGCTCAACTATGGTAACGAAGCGGATATGATCGCGTTGGTAGGCTCCGGTAAAGAGCAGTTCATGGTAGCCTCAGGCGAGCAGGTGCTCATGGCGCGCGCCCAAGGGCTGCCTGTCGTCTCGGTTTACCCGTGGTATAAAAAATTCCCGGTTGGCGTGGTCTCACTCAAAGAACAAAATATCCAGACGCCCCAAGACCTCAAAGGCAAAGTGATTGGGCTGCCCGGCTTGTATGGTGCAAGCTATATCGGGTTTGAAGCCTTAGCTAACTATGCAGGCTTGAGCGATGCCGATTACACCCTCTCCTCGATTGGGTTTACGCAAGTCGAGGCGCTCGTGAGCCAAACGGTCGATGCTGCGGTGATTTACCTACCCAATGAGCCTTCCCAGCTGCGGGCTTTAGGCTACGAGATTAACGTCATTGCCGTCTCCGATTACTTAGATTTGGTTGGCAATTCTCTCGTCACCAATGAAGAGACAATTGCAAATGACCCGGGATTGGTGCGCTCTGTGGTGAAAGCTTTCTACCGCGGGGTGAAAGCCGCCGCCGAAAACCCGGAGGAAGCTTTTGCGATTTGCGCCAAGTATGTGGAGAACCTAACCGAGGCCGACCAAGCCGTGCAGCAAGCCGTGCTGGCGGAATCGATCAAACTCTGGGAAACCGACCCTCAACCCGGCTCGCAGCAGGAGCGCTGGGAGAACATGCAACAAGTGCTGCTGCAGCTTGGGTTGATGAGCCAGCCCGTGGACGTGCAAGGAGCTTATCGTGACGCCTTCCTCCCCTAAAATAGCGCTGGAGGTGCGCGGGCTCTCGATTGCCTTCGTAGAAATAGACGGCAGCCTGGAAGTGTTGGACAACCTCTCCTTTGCCGTGGAGGCGAACTCCTTTGTTTGCGTTATTGGTCCTTCGGGTGGCGGCAAGAGCACTTTGCTGCGTGCGTTGAGCGGCTTGCTCACCCCATCAGCTGGCGAAATCCGCTTTCCTCTCCCCAGCCACACCGGGCCGCAAACTGGTTTGGTCTTTCAAAAGCCTAACCTGATGCCCTGGCGCACTCTCTTCGAGAACGTCAGCCTGCCGCTGGAATTGGCTGGACGGTCCAAGGAGGAGATTCAGCAAGCCACTCAAGAGATGATCGATTTGGTTGGCTTGCATGGCTTCGAAAAGAGCTACCCCCACGAGCTCTCCGGCGGGATGGCACAGCGTGTGGCGATTGCGCGCTCCTTGGTGCAGGACCCAGAGATCTTGCTGTTGGATGAGCCTTTTGGACAGTTGGATGCCCTCACGCGCGAACGCATGGGCGAGGAGTTGCTGCGCATCTGGGGGGAAAAGCGCAAAACGGTGCTGATGGTCACCCATTCGATCTCAGAGGCGATTTACTTAGCCGACCGCGTCTTAGTCATGACGCGCCGGCCAGCACAGATTAGCCTGGACCTGCCCATTCCTTTACCTCGCCCGCGATCCGAGGAGATGCGCTACCAGCCCGAGTTTGGATGGCTTGCCCAGTTGGTGCATGAGCAGCTCTCGCAAAACAACGACGTTACGGCTATGCCTACCAAGATGCAAGCAGGGCAGAAATGAAACTATCCGTAAATTATTCTGAGGCGCTGATTACCTTGCTGCGTGCATCTGCGGTAGAAATCGATGCTATCGAATGGGTAGATAAGCTGGAGCTGGGGTTAATTGCACAGAGGCGGGCTGAATTTCCGGGCTTGGCTTTTCACTTTCACCCTGGGCGTATGCAAACCGGAAAAAACTGGCGCTCGCACTTGCTAGACTACCTGCAAGCCTGCCCAGAATCACCTTTTGTTTCCATCCATTTGGCGCCCCTGCCAGCGCTCTGGACGAATGCACGCATAAAAAGAGGCTGGGTCTTGCCTGGGCCGATCCCTGCATTGGCTATTTGGCGTTTTATCCAAAGTGTTAATGTGCTCAAGCAGCAAGTGGAACTACCGGTCATTTTGGAAAACATGCCGAGCTTGCACCCTAAGCGCTATCGCTTTGAGAGTGAGCCGGCAGTGATTAACAGAGTGATGGAAGAAACCCAAACTGGCTTGTTGCTCGACTTGGCGCATGCTCGCATCGCAGCCCACGCGCGTGGGATAAGCTCACAAGAATACATCACAGCTCTTCCGCTCGAGCACACGCAACAAATTCACTTGGCAGGCGTGCGCGAGGGGTCTGATGGTCAGCTATATGACGCCCACGAGCCCCTCATGGAGGAAGATTACCAGCTCTTGGAGTGGACCTTAGAACGCACGAATCCCCAACTGCTCACCTTGGAGTATTTCCGTGAAGACCCGCAGGCCCTATCAAGCCAGCTCTCCCGCCTGCAAAGCTATCGATAAGTGATGTGACCTCTTAGTCACATCACTAAAAACCAAATAGTCACGAAAAATTTCCCCTAACTTTTCAAAAGCTTGTTATGATTCCACCGGAAAGGAGTTAACTTTTGCCACATAAAGCTGCGTAAAGCATTTATACCTCAGCTTGGGGCAAAAGTTCGATGCCATGATCAATCCACTCTCTTCAAGTAATTCTGCTCCTACAGGAAGCTGCCTCTTGCGCGTGGTCGTCCCTGAGCTGCGGGTAGCCGATGTCACATTCAATACCAGCATTTTGCTGGATGCCCTGCAGCAAGCTGTGGCAGAGGCATCGCAGCCCCAGTTGGTGATCTTCCCAGAGCTTTGCCTAACGGGCAGCACATGCGGGGACCTGTTTTTCCAGCCTCTGCTGCAAGAAAAGGCGCTAGAAGGCTTGACGCACTTACAGGAAGCCGCCCAGCAGCTCAAATTGTGGGCGGTGGTGGGGCTGCCATTGGCTTTTGCCAGCCGGCTTTACGATGCAGCCGTGCTGCTTAGCCCTCAAGGCGTGATGGGCGTGTCGCTCGCTGCCGAGCCGTGTGATTTTTCTGGGCGCTACCCCAGCCGCTGGTTTGCCCCAGCTGCTGCGCTGCCTGCTGATCAAATTGAACTGCTCGGTAAGCGCGTCACGATCGCCGCTAATCTCACATTGCAGCTTCCTGAGCTCATATCCGGTAACCTACAAATTTGCATTGGCGACCTGCGAGATGGGCAATATGACCGCTCGGTCAGCTTACTGCTGAACCCATGCGCGCTGCCAGCCTTGGCGGAGCCAGCGCTCCTCACCGCCGAGAGCTACGCGCAGCGCGTGCAGCTGCCAGGGATCTTGGCGTTCGCGTCTTGCGGACCGTGTGAATCGACCACCGACCTGGTGATGAGCGGCATGGCTGGCATGGCTGTATGCAGCCAGCTGCTCACCGAAACGCAGCCGCTGCAGTTCAGCACGCAAAGCGCTTCGATAGATGTAAACCTCACCGCAGCGATAAATACGCAAGCCGATCAGCCCACCCAAGAGAAGAGTACGCCATCCATCCGCCAAACACCTTTTATTGCCAGCACGGATCAAGATGCCCAATTCCAGCGGGCTTTTGCCATTCAGGTTGCTGCGCTCGCCGGGCGCTTGCGGTATACAGGCATCCGGCGCGTGGTGTTAGGCATTTCGGGCGGCTCCGATTCGAGCTTGGCGCTGCTGGTTTGCGCTCAGGCTTTTACCCAACTTGGCTTGGATAAAAAGGACATATTTGCCATTTCGTTGCCTGGCCCAGGCACCACAGGTGCTTCCAAAGAGCGCTTGGAAGCCTTAGCTGAGCTTGCCGGCGTAACCTTCCGCACCATTCCAATTGGTGCTGCCCTCGAGCAGCACCTCAAAGACATCGGGCACCCGCTGGATATCTTTGATGTGACCTACGAAAACGCGCAGGCGCGCGAGCGCACGCAAATCCTAATGGATTTGGCGAACCAGCACCAAGCTTTGATGGTCGGAACGGGCGATCTTTCAGAAATCGCGTTGGGCTGGTGCACCTTCAATGGCGACCACATGTCCATGTACGACCCTAACGCCGGCTTGCCTAAGACTTTGCTGCTGCGCGTTTTAGCTTGGGCGGGCGAGGCGCTTTTTGGTGCAGAGGGCGCCGCTATCACCCAACAAATCTGCCAAGCGACCATCACGCCTGAGTTGATTCCTACGAGCACTGGCGGCACAAAAGCACAAGCGACCGAAGCAAGCATTGGCCCTTACCTGCTCCACGATTTTTTCCTATATCATGCCATTGGGCAGCGGCTAAGCCCCAAAGAGGTATTTAAATTAGCGAAGCAAGCTTTCGTCGGCAGCTACACTGCGCAGGAAATCCTACGCTGGCAGCAAATGTTCTATAGCCGCTTCTTCAGCCAGCAGTTTAAGCGCTCTGCCAGCACCGACGGTCCGCAAATTGTGGGGCTCAGCCTCTCACCGCGCGGCGGGTGGATGATGCCTTCGGATGCCAGCGCTGCCCTCTGGCTGGAAGAAATCCAAGCCTTAGAAAAAAGCGTAGAATAAGGCATATGGAAAATAGCAAAGCGCCGCTTGTGCTCATTTTCGGCTCCTCAGCCGATCCCTTTCATCAGGGGCATGCCGAGCTCGTGACCAATGCCGCCCGTGCCCTCGTCCAGCGTGGATGCCCCGTGGCAGAAGTGATTATCATGCCTGTTTACCGCCATCACAACACGCAAGACGAAGCCAAACGCTCCCTGCCGCTTACCTATGAGTACCGTTATGCGCTTTGCCAGATAGCATCTGAGCAGATTGCGCGAGACTTGGCTGGCATGGTGCCGAGGGTTACCGTCAGCCGCCTGGAAGAAGAACTGGTGCGCGAGAGCCATCGTCCAAATTTTACTGTGGAAACGCTTGCTGCTCTGCGCGAGCGCCTGGACCCCTCACACCAAATGGCGCTGCTCTTAGGTATGGATAGCTTTGCCGGCAGCGAACCACCCTTCCGGCATTGGTACCAGTGGGAGCGTCTCATTCGGCTTACCAAGCTGGTGATCTGCCCGCGCTTAGGCTCCAGCCCCAATCAAGATTTCATGGCTGAGCTGCGTAAAAAAGGCGCTGAGATCATCTTCCTCAACGAGGTAACCGTGCCGGAGATCTCCTCCTCGCAAATCAGGCGGGAGCTGGAGGCTGGCACTGACCCGCAGGTGCTGGTGGAGCGCGGCTGGTTAAGCCCGGCTGCTGCGGATTTCTTACGCCAAAACAGCCTCATCCTGATTTGGCGCGAACTGGACACCTCCACCACCAACCCGCCCGGAGCCGAGCAGCTCGCCCAAGGCGAAAGCTTAGAGGCACGCGTGGGGCAGCAGCTGCTTGCACAGAAGTTGACCTTAGCCTTGGCTGAAAGCTGCACCGGAGGTCTGGTCAGCCACCGCATCACGAACGTGCCCGGCTCCTCGGATTACTTCATCGGCGGGGTGGTTTCGTATGCCTATGCCGCCAAGGTCTCGCTGCTAGGTGTGAAGTGGGAGACCTTGCAGAAATACGGCGCGGTTAGCAGCCAGACCGTGCTGGAGATGGCGCGGGGGGTGCGCTTATTGCTTAAAACGGATATTGGCCTCTCGGTCAGCTGCATTGCCGGGCCGGGCGGCGCCACGCCGGCTAAACCCGTGGGGACCAGCTGGGTGGGCTTAGCCACCGCCGAGGGCGAGTGGTCCCGCCACTTTTTGCTCCTTGGTGACCGGCTGGCTAATAAGGAAGCCTTAGCCAAGAAGGCACTGGAGATGTTGTTGGAGTATTTGGAGAAGAGAAAGCAACAGGAATATGAAAAGGAGGATTAGTTTACAATGAATTCTCATATCTTAATAACAGATTCAGAAACACACGATACAGTCGTAAACAATTCATTCTGGGCATTAAAGTTTAGTGACCTCAAAGCTGAAAGTTTAAATGACATCATTGATGCACAACTAAATAATAGCAGAAAGCCCTACTATGCTATGATCTGCGATTTTTACGCTTTACGAGACGGGGATTTGGTTTTCTTATATAAAAGAAAATCGGGTTTTTATGGAATTTATAAAGTAAAAGGTGTGCCTTTTTTTGATAAATCGGTGGTTGATAAGATAGATGGTTCGTTTCCTATCAGAATAGAAATTGAATGCATTAATTATTTTGAAAAACCAGTTCCTGAGGAATTACTATTTTCAACAAAAGAGTATGAATCAAAATTTTGGAGTTGGTTTTATAGAAAGATTCAAGGTGCAAGAGGTGTAAACACCATTACTCCCGAAGCAGCAGAATCTTTAATAGAGTTGCTAGTAAAAATAAACGGAAATTCAATTACCTTGCCGTCAAGTATTAATAAATATAAGAAATCAAACGCTGAAGAAATTGTCCTTCCTTTGAACAGGGGAGGTGAAAAAACAGTATTTATAGAAGATGCATTAAGATATTTCTTAGTTCGTAATATTGGGCAGAACAACATTCCAGAGAAGATGATTGGAAAATTTGAAGATATTGAATGGTACTCAAACAACGTACCTTATCACGTGAGTGGAAAAAATATAGATATTTTATCTTTCCACAAAAATATGCGATACACTGGGTTTCCATTAAGGTATCAATATACTGTTATTGAATTAAAAAGAGATAATGCTAAAATAGATAGCATAAGCCAAGTGATTGATTATTCTAAATGGGTATCTACGAGATTAGCAAATAGTGAAATTGAAACGGTACAACCAATTATCATTGCATCCGGATTTGATGAAAAATCGTTGCAGAAGGCCCGGTTGATTGATTTTAATAACAGAAAAATTAAGTTGTTTGCTTATAGCGTTATAAACAGTACAGATTTGTCATTTAAGGAGATTGACCTTTAATGAAATCAAAAGATTATTCGCCATTAAGCGGTTATTTTTTAAATATTGTGAATACAGAGTATGGCGAAATTGGGGATTTTTTACTTGAAGATAATCAATTAGGTTTTTCCGTCTATAGGGCGTTCTACGAAGATCCCATTAAAGTGATTTACGTCGAAAATCGGTTTAAATTAATCCTTATTGATAAATTTGACGATCCTGTATTTGCACTAGCATATAAAATTCTTGAAATATAATATTACAAATTTTATGAATTTAAGCACAATTATTCAGATCATTATTTATTTTGAATTACATCTTATATAATAACTTTATGCACTCACCCGAAGTAATCTCGACTACCTCTCACCCTCAGCCAGACCCGACCCAAGTGCATATTCCCGCCTTCATGCCATTCTTCTGGTTAGGCTTGGCAGCGCTCGTGGGTGCGCTGGCGGCTGACGCACTCCGCCTCCCCTGGGCCGCTTGGGCAGGGCTGCTAGGCGCAAGCCTCCTCGTGCTCATCTGGCAAGCCAGCCGGCGCTCGCGCCTCTTGGTACAAAAGGAGCTGCCACTGGCTGCCGTCGCTGCGGCCTTTTGCCTCACCGCGCTGCTCTATCAGCTCTCCTTGCCGCAGGAAAGCTCAGCTTGGGTCGGATACTACAACGAGCGCGGCGCGGTCGAGCTGACTGGCATAGTGGACACGCCCCCAGAGTTGCGCGGGGATACACTCAACCTGACGGTGCGCGTAGAGTCGCTTACGCTGCTCAGCTCGGACCCTGCTCCTGCGTTTCCCGACGAAGTGCGCGGGCGCATCCTGCTGCAAGTACCCGCTGGCAGCCCTTACACCTATGGTGATTTGCTCTCTATCCGCGGCAATCTCGAGACGCCTTCCGAAGGCAGCGCCTTCTCTTATCGCGAGTATCTTTTTCACCAGGGGGTTTATTCTTCCGCTCAGTTTGCTCAAGTGCGCGTGCTTGCCCAGGAGCAGGGCAGCCCTTTGCGTGCGGCGATCTACCGTCTGCGCGAACGCAGCTTGGAGGTACTTAGCCAGATCTTCCCCGAACCGGAAAGCGCCTTGCTGCGCGGCATCTTACTGGGCGATGAGAGCCGGCTTTCGCCAGACCTGGAAGAGGCGTACGCCCTCACCGGCACGGCGCATATTATTGCCATCTCGGGCTTCAATATGGTCATCCTTGCCAGTTTGGTGACGGCGCTGTGCACCCGCCGGCTGGGCAGTTGGCGCGGCGGGCTGCTCGCCATCCTCGTGCTGGCGCTCTACACTATTTTGGTGGGCGCGAGTGCCTCCGTGGTGCGCGCGGCTATCATGGGCTCTTTCAGCATTATGGGCGCTTCCATCCGCAGGCGCGGTAATGCCTTGAACAGCTTGGGCTTGAGCATCTTGCTGATGGTGCTTTTCAACCCGGATCTACCCTGGGATGTAGGCTTTCAGCTCTCGGCAGCCGCGACGCTGGGATTAGCGCTTTTTGCCAGCCCTCTGCAAGCCCGCCTGCAGTGCTTTTTAGAAGGCAGGCTGGGCGAGGAAGCTGCCAAGCGCCTGAGCGGAGCGCTCGGTGAATATTTCTTGGTAACGCTGGCAGCGCAGATCTTTGCTTTGCCGTTGATTGCCTATCATTTCCGCCTGGTCTCGCCGCTCTTTTTGATCGCTAATCCTCTTATCTTACCTGCCCAGCCCGCGGTGATGGTTTTGGGGTTGATTGCCATGGTTGCCGGCTTGCTCGCGCCGTTGCTTGGGCGCGCGTTGGCATGGTTAGCCTGGCCCTTTGCGGCTTATACCAACCGCATGGTCACTTGGCTGGCGAGCTTAGCGCCTGCCAGCTGGCAGCTGCCGCGTTTCAGCTTCTTTTGGGTGCTGGCTTTTTACGCGCTTATTCTGGCGCTCACGCTACCGGGCAAGCCCAAAGTGCGCAATTTCACCCTGCGGCCGGCGGTGCCAATCCTCGTACTGGCTTGCGCCTGCATTTTAATTTGGTCCGCGGCTGCCAATGCACCGGATGGCAAGCTGCATGTGCGTGTGCTCTCTGGCACTGAGAAGCCGGTAGTCCTCCTGCGCACCGGCGGCGGGCGCTTTGTGCTCGTGGGCGGGTCGCTTGGAGCAAGCACGCTGGCTCAGCAGTTAGGCACAGCCTTGCCGCCCTTCAGCCGGGGGGTCGATGCGCTGATCATTCCTTCTTGTGGTAAAGCAGACGTCTCAGGCTTGTTTGGGTTAACACAGAGCTTCACACTCGGCAAGGTTTATTGGGGCTGTGATCCAGAACGCATTCAGACCACGCGCAGGATCTATGCTGCCTTCCAGCAGGCGCAGGTGCCGCAGCAGCGCTTGCAACCCACAGACCAACTTGACCTGGGCGGCGCACAGCTTGTCTTCACCTTTGGCGAGGAATCTTTGGCGGCTGTGCAAATTGACCAAGCTAATTTCCATGCGCTAATCAACTATAGCGCTGCTGCTTCTGCCAGAGATAATCCGACGAGCGTGTTCATCGGTCCGGAAATGCCGCCAGCCTCCGCTGCACAATTGACTCTGCTCACAGCTGCGCTACCCCTCGAAGCACCAAACATAGCTTCCAACGCGGGAGCTATTGTTTTAGCAAGTGACTATACCTGGGTGGAAACCACTTTTGATGGTTACAATATTTGGATAAATGGGGTAAAATAAATAAAATTACGTTAACAATTGATTAAGCCCTCACAAATCAAGCAGTCTTTCTCGACATTATAGAAAAGGAGGAGCACAATGTCTATGCAAATTACCAATCCAGGCTGACTACGCGCTGCGGTCAATGCTTTATATTGCCAAATATGCCGAAAGCCAGCTGATTCCCTCCAATACAATCGCAGAGGAAATGCAAATCTCGCGCATTTTTCTCTCCAGAATCAACTCTCAACTGGTCAATGCGGGCTTAATCCGCACACGGCGCGGCGCACGCGGCGGGGTGATGCTTGCTAAACCCGCAGCAGAGATCTCCATCTATGACGTTGTCACTACCATCGATGGACCCGTTACGCTGATTGACTGCATTGCAGACCCGGATACCTGTCCGCTTTCGCCCAACTGCCCGTACCGCTCCTTTTGGGAAGAAACCCAAAATGCTCTCATTGCCAGGATGAAGGCAGTCAGTTTGCAGGATTTGCTGGCAAATACAGGAAAGGTCGGCTTGGGGCTGAGCAGTCAGCCGGTTAGCTGAACGCTTAAAACGCCTATAATGCTAAGTAATTCTGATTGAGCATAATTTGTTATGGATAAATTTATCGTCGTTGCCGGGAATATTGGCGCAGGCAAATCAACCTTGGTGCAGCTGCTCAGCGAGCGGTTAGGTTTCCAACCCTTTTTCGAGCCGGTCAACGATAACCCTTACCTGGAAGATTTTTACAGCGATATGCGCAGCTGGGCGTTTCACTCCCAGCTTTACTTCCTGACCCGCCGGCTGCGCATTCATAAGCAGCTGCTGGAGGCTGAAGGCTCGGTGGTGCAAGATCGCAGCGTGTACGAGGATGCCGAGATTTTTGCCCGTAACCTCTACCTGCAAAACCTTATCAGCCCGCGGGATTATGGCGTCTACCAGGACCTGTATCAAATCCTCATAGCCCTGCTGCCGCCGCCGAATTTGGTGGTTTACCTGAGAGCCTCGGTGGATACCTTACTTTCGCGTATCGCTTCGCGCGGGCGGGGCTTTGAAGCCAGCATTCCGCGTGAATACCTCGCGAGCCTCAATACGCTTTACGAAGAGTGGATTAACTCCTTTACCCAATGCCCAGTCTTGATTATCCCGAGCGACAATCTAAACTTGGTTGCGCGTGAAGCCCATATTGCTCAAGTGGTGCAGTTGGTGCAAGATCGCCTAATGGGTAAAACCGAAGTCACTTTATAGCATGACCCTGGGCTCTCGTTTTGTGTCTGTCTTAGTGATTTAATCTTCATAGTTATTTCTTTTAATTAAGTAGTAGAAGACGTAGGGTCTGGGGATAAGTGGAAAACTGGCCGGCGTGAGAGATCAACACCATATTTGTCCAATTGCCAAAGGAATAACGCCCAGATATAAGGAGTTTGAGCTCCAAAATTTTTCCACAAGTCATGGTGGAAATTTCCTGGACAACGCTAAAATTTTGCTTGATACTGCCCAAGCTGCTGATAATCAGCGGTATTTATCCAGAAATTATCCCATGGTTTTCCCCACTAATCTGATAAGATTTGATTAAGTTATCCACATTTCTGCGGAGTTATCCACAGAAAGACGGCACTTATCCACAGTTTTTAGCTGGCTTGGGGAAAAGTGAACCTACAGCCCGTAAGCTTCCTTCCAATCGGTAAGTACATCTTCAACCTGATCGAGGAAGTGATCCAAACGGGCGACTTGCTCAGCCTTGCTGTTCTCATCCAAGCCCAAGCCTTCCAGGAATTGCTTCCAGGCAGCTTGATGTGGAGTCTTATCCTCCAGGTGGTGGATGGCTTCGCGCCAGGTCTCGATGAGCGGCCAGAAGGCAGCTGCAGGGCTGCCGCTTTCTGCCATCGCATCACAGGCATTGAGATAGTAAGCTTTGCGCACCAAGTTTAGGTTAGGCGGGCAATCTGGCTGTTTGCTGATTGCCTGCAAAGCTTGCTGCCAAGACGGTCTGGCTTGGGCATAAAGCTCTTGGGTCAACGGCACCTGGCTGAGGAGCTGCAAGAGCGCCTCGTTGAGCTCCACTCGTCCGGCGGCTTCAGCACGCTCGGGGAAGGCGAGCAAAAAGCGGCGTGTAGGCAGCGCCGGCCCAGAAAGTACCGCCAGACCGTTTGCTGCTGTATTGACCGCCTTGAAGTATTGATCCACCCAGACTTCAAATGGCAGCTCCTGCGGGTCTTCAAGATCGAACCATAGCTGGCGGGCGCGCTCAGTGATGGCTTGCGAGCGCGCATAAACAGTCTCAGGTGTGTCAAACTGCGCGCTGACGCCAGCTTGGATGAACTCCAGCCAGTGATCGGTATCGTAAAGAAAGCCATTGTGGTTGCAAAGGGCATAGCCCAGCCACGGGTTTAGGCGCAGACGGCGGTGGAAGGTGTAGAACGACTGATGGTGGTGCTGAATATCCAAAGAAATCTCATAGCTGACCCGCTGCACCTCACGCTCCACAACTGGGTCTTCCTTATGCACCATCACCAGGTCAATATCGGTAGTGCCGCCGATTAGGGGTTCAGGCGTAAGCACGGAGCCCGTGAGAAATGCGGCTACGATATCATTAGGTTTGCGCGTTTGCTTGGTGACGTAATCCTGAGCAAATTTGATGAGCAGCTCTTGGGTGATGTGCATGTCTATCTCCTTATTAAGGTTTGAGCGGGAGTGCTTCTTGGTAAGGGCTGAGGTGCAGTGCCTGGCGGATGCGGTCGATCACATAATCCAGGTCCTCGGGCCGGGCAACAATGTTGAGCGTATCGGTCTCAATGGGCAGCAAGCGCCCCTCCCACTTGGGGTTGGCAAAGAAAGCCTCGTAAGCGCGGTTGAGCTCATCAATATAAGCCCGGTCCATATCCCGCTCGTAGGGGCGGTCGCGGTGGGCAATGCGTTCCATAAGCGTATCCGTGCTGGCGCGCAGGTAGACCACCAAGTTTGGCTGGGGGATTTTCTCTGCCAATGCTTCATGCACGCGGTGATATACAGCCAGCTCATCGCCTTTCAGGTTGATGCCTGCAAACAGCGCATCTTTATCAAAGGTGTAATCGGAGATAATCATATGTCCGGCAGCCAGAGCTTCGGGGATGACCTTATGCTGCTGCTGGTAGCGGCTGAGCAGGAAGAAGATTTGCGTTTGGAAGGCATAGCGGCTGCGGTCGCTATAAAAGTCGGAGAGGAAGGGATTTTCCTCGAAAACTTCGAGCAGAAGGTCGGCAGAAAAAGCGGTGTGGACAAAGCGCGCTAAGGTAGTCTTGCCGACTCCGATAACGCCTTCGATGGCTACATACATAAGGTTAAGCTCCCAGGTGCGATTGTGTAGCTAAAATATACCATAACCGTCTGTAGGCGGTTGCCATCCAGATAACTATCGTCAAGATGCACAGCCAGAATTGCCATAAAGCCCCACAGAAAAAGAGGGAAAAGTTTAAAAAAAGGGCGAAAGCCTGTTTTTCAAGAAAATTATGTTCCCCTGCGAAAAAAAGCAAACGCAAAAATCCCTAGATCGCCGGGGAAGAGTCAGGGATAGAGTAATATTTAATGCTTATTCTTGTACACATAGCCTTATCCGTTGCTGCAATACCGGTTCAAATCGGGTTAAAATTAGCCATTCGGGAGTGTACGCCATGAACATCACCAAGTTATTTGACCATAAAAAGACCCTGTTTTCATTGGAGATCTTTCCGCCCAAAAAAGATTCTCCTTACAACACGATCTATAACACCCTGCTCCGCTTGCGCGGCATCCCTGCCGACTTTATCAGCGTGACGTATGGGGCTGGCGGCAGCCAGGCTCAGCGCGATAAAACTATTGAGATTGCCTCGCTCATCCTGACCACCTATCATATTGAGCCCGTGGCTCACCTCACCTGCGTCGGCTTGGAACGCGCCGAGGTAATTGACACATTAGAGCGCCTCAAAGCCAATCAGGTGCAAAATATCATGGTGCTGCGCGGGGATATCACCCCCACGATGACGGTTAAAGAAGACTTCAAACACGCCAGCGACTTAGCTGCCTTCATCAAGAAATACGATTCCAGTTTTAACCTCTTGGGCGCCTGTTACCCCGAGGGACACTACCAAGCCGAGTCGCTTGAGCAGGATATCGAAAACCTAAAAATCAAGATCGACAGCGGCGTTGACCACCTGGTCACCCAGCTGTTTTTCGATAATGATAAGTTTTACGCCTTTCGCGAGAAAGCCGAGCGTGCCGGGATTAACGTGCCCATCGAAGCAGGCATCATGCCCATCACTAACCTGCACCAGATCGAGCGCACCGTCGCGCTCAGCGGTGCCAGCGTGCCGGCTAAGCTCTCGCGCCTCTTCAGCCGCTACAGCGATAACCCCAAAGCGCTGTTCGACGCTGGCATCTTTTACGCCACCGAGCAGATTATGGACCTGATCGACCACGATGTGCGCGGCATCCACCTCTACACCATGAACAACGTGGAGACCGCCACGCGCATCAGCGACGCCATCCAAAACGTGCTCGAGGCGGAAAACACCCCCAAGAACGCTGGGTAATTGCGAGCTTCACAAATCGAAAGAAAAGGTGATGTCCTTAAATTCGCCGAATTCTTTAATGTGAAAATAAATCTGTTTAGCTTCAGGTGGGATCACACCAGAAAAGGCAGGAATGCTTTTTACCGAGTTACACCAAGAGCTGCTCGACGTAAACTCGACCTTTTCATTTGGCTTGATCTCAATTTGCCTATCTTCGTTGGCTGAATCAGCGTTGCAACTTCCAAGATTGATTGGATAATCATTCCCAAGATCGTCATAAACCTCAAAAGTATTGGCTTGATAGTGCAAAATAAAGGTTTGATCGCCCCAATTTTGGAAAGTGAAATCAAAAAACATTAAATCATTTTCGATTCTGAAGCTAGTATCAGACGAAATCTCAAATTCTTTGGATGTGAATAATTTTCCCTCCGGCTCAGGAGAGGGTACATCTAAAAACAATTCAATTTCTTTATCAATACCAGGTAAAAATGGACTGCCAAAAAATGGCGTTGGGAAAAACCACCTTGGTGCGCTGATAAAAAAGAGAATGAACGCTACTATAAGTATGTAAGACCAAATAGGAGTTTTCTTGCTTTGATTGGATGTGTTACTTGCTTTCTGGGATTTGTTTGTGGTGTCATTATCAGTCTGTGAACTTGATAATTGATTGAAGATAGGGACGTTATCTGTAACGTTGAAGTAAAATTCTGTGCCGCAATACGGACAGATAAATCCATGCTGCCTATCTTTGCGCGAAACAGGAGCTCCACAAGCTGGACAAGTAGATTTTAAAAGTTTCTCAGCCATTTATTTATAGTTGCTTGATCTATGACGTTGCTAACTGTCAAAAAGTTCAGTCCTCGAAAAGAGATGATTAATTATTTTGAAATTCAAAAATTTATTCGGCTTCGATCCCATTGATATATCTTAGGTAACATTAATTTTTTATTATAACCGGTTTGGCAATTTGTCCGAGATTCCGCTCATCAGAAGGGCACTAAAGCCTGATGGCTCGCAGCATTGGTCCTTCTTAATCGCTAAAATGGGCCGAACGAAAAAAGAGGCGCTGCAATGAGCGCCTCGAGATCTTTTTATAGTTTGGCTTACAGGCTCTCCAGCCGGCTGACCATGTCAGCGATAATATCATACCCGCCCTGCCAGAATTCCGCTTGGGTCACGTCGATGCCAGCCTCCGCTAAAAGCAACCGGCGCCACCGACCGCCAGCCGAGAGGATGCGCATATACTTGGGCTTGAAGCTCTCGCCTTCTTCTTGGTAGCGCTTGTAAAGCGCAAAGACCAGTAGCTGCCCAAAAGCATAGGCGTACACATAAAACGGCGTGCCGTAAATATGCGGGATGGAGACCCATTCGTACTTGAACTCATCCGAAAGCTCGACTGCATCGCCAAATTCCTCCTTGAGGTTCGCCAAGTAAAGCTCGAAAGCTCGTCCACCGAGGCGTCTTTGACGATCTTTTCATGCGCATCGCGTTCGAAGATGGCAAAATACACCTGGCGCAAGATGGTGGCAAAGGCATCATCCAACTGGCGGAAAAGAATCCCTCGATTTCTCGGGGGTCGGTTTCGCGCTCGAGGAGCAAATCTGTGAGGATCATCTCCAAAGGTCGAAGCTGTCTCAGCCAACGGCAGACAGGCGTGCTGGGTATAGAGCGGGTGGTGTTCTGCCATCATAGAATGCACCGCGTGACCCAGCTCGTGCGCCATGGTCGAGACGTCCTCCGAGCGGCCTTGGAAGTTGAGCAGCACCCAAGGGGTCAGTTCAGGCAAGATGGTGGAGCAGAAGGCGCCGCCGCGTTTGCCTTTGCGCACTTCGCTGTCGATATGCTGGTCAGCGAACACACGCTGGGCTTTGGCTGCAAATTCGTGATCAAAGCGCTCATAAGCCTCAAAGGTCAGCTCAGCAGCTTGTGCAAAGCTATATTCCTTGCTGGAGTTAGAGACCGGCGCGTAAATATCATAGCGGCGCAGCTTCTCCACGCCTAACTTCTTAGCTTTGTGCTTGAAGTAGCGTTGGAAGACGTCCAGATTTTGGCGCGTAACCTCGATGAGTGTATCCACCACTGCGTCAGGGATGTCATTATACAGGTTGCGCACGGAGATAGGAGTGGAAAAACCGCGTAAACCGAGGTTCTCATTACGCCAGTCACGCACGATATTCTGGTAGATTTGGCCTAAAATAGGCGCCTCATTCCCATAGACGCGATAGAGTTCCTGGTAAGCACTGGCGCGCAGGTCGGGGTCAGGGCGGTGCACGTAGGTCATCAGCTCGCCGCGGGTGAGTTCTTTAGTCTCCCCATCCACCTCGAGGTGAAAGACATAACGGTTGGTGATTGAGTCGTAAAGCGTGTTGAGCGCATTCCAACCCGTGACGTTCTTGATATTGATGACCTTTTCTTCTGGCTCGCTGAGGGTATAAGGCTTGAAGTTGCGCATTTGCTCTAACCAATAGCGGTAATCTCCACTGGCAGCCAGCAAGCGCTCAGCGTTAGCGTCATCCAATCCTTTCCACCATAGGCTGAAGAACAGCGTCCGGTTGGAGAGTTCAGCTGCGAATTGCTGGATGCGCGCTAAGGCAATCAGTGCCTTCTGGTTCTGGGTGTCGGCAGCGAAAGAAAGCTGGGCAAAGCCGTAAATCTTGTGGCCGAGTTTCTCCATCGCCTCCAAGCTCTTGACCATCTCCATAAATTTTTGCTCGCTGATCTCGGGTGTTAGCGCGCTGCGGTATTTCTCAAACTCAGTTACCAATGATTCCATCTTTTGGTAAGTCGCCTCGATAGCGGGGTCGTCGAAACCCTTAAACAAGTCGTCCAAACTCCATGAGGATTGGGTATAAGAGTTTTTTGTATTCATAGATTCCTTTCGATTGTTTGGTCTACAGTATATTCGGTCTTAATATTTCCCGACCTCATCTCGGTACTTAGCGCGCAGCCGATCGATAGGCTGTCGCGACTGGGTTTCCGCGTCCCAATAATACCAGAGTGTCCAGCCATTGGCTGGACCTCCACGCAAAACGCGTGCGATTTGATGAATCGAGCCGCGCTGCTCATTGCATAGGAGCGAACCATCGGCTTGCACGATGGCTTTGGTTTCTCCTTCAGGACCAAAAAAGAGCCAATCACCGGGTTGCAGGTAACCTTGCTCGACTAAGGTTCCGAAGGGAACGCGGGTTAGGTTGCGTGGGTTGGGCGTGTAATATAAAGGTGCGTTGAACTCAAGCTGCACGTATTGCGCAACGCGTTCGCGGGCGCGCTGCACATAATGTTCATCAATCTCGATCCCGATGAAGTGCCGTTGCAGCTTCTTCGCCATGGCGCCGGTTGTGCCCGTGCCGAAGAAGGGGTCCAGCACCACGTCGCCCGGGTTAGTGGTCGCCAAAATGATGCGATAAAGCAGGGCTTCTGGTTTTTGGGTGGGGTGCAGCTTCCGGTTCCCTTCCTTGAGGCGCTCGCTGCCCTTACAGATGGGGAGGTACCAATCTGAGCGCATCTGCAGGTCTTCATTGAGTGCTTTCATGGCGTGATAGTTGAACGTGTACTTGGCGCCCATCGTCTTTTGCGCCCAAATGAGCGTCTCATGCGCATTGCTAAAGCGCACGCCGCGGAAGTTAGGCATGGGGTTAGACTTGATCCACACGATATCATTCAGAATCCAAAACTCTAAGTCTTGCAGGATGCGCCCAATGCGGAAAATGTTGTGATAGGTACCAATCACCCAAAGCGTACCCGTGGGCTTGAGTACGCGTCGGCAGGCGCTGAGCCACTCTTGCGTGAAGGCGTCATAAGCCGCATAGTTCTCGAATTTATCCCAGCTCTCTTGGACGCCATCCACACGGGTGACATTGGGCCGCCAAAGGTCAGAACTAAGCTGCAAGTTATACGGTGGGTCAGCAAAGATGAGGTCGATGGACTCTTCCGGTAGCGTTGGCAATACCTCACGGCAATCCCCTAAGATGACCTGATCGAGCCACGGCGCTAGCGGGTTTTCCATGATGCCTGTATTGTAACTGAGATGAAGGAAATCGAGTAATAACATGCATTATTAGAAAACCAATTCTAGATTAAAGTGTTCTATAATATAGAAAATTCAAACTTTCGTAAAAGGAGAACTAAAATGGAAATTCAATCTCAAAAAAAACCTTCAGATTTGTGGTGGATAGTTTTATTGGAGGGAATTGCCACTTTTATTTTAGGGTTGTTACTCATAACCCAGCCTGTAAGTACAATCGAAGTGATTGTCACGTTCATAGGCGTTTACTGGCTTATTGAGGGGATCTTTTCAATCATACGAATTTTTACCAAACCCGGAAAAGCGCCATGGTTTTGGTCCCTGATAATTGGCGTTTTAGGTATCGTAGCAGGTGTCTTTGTGTTGGGGCAACCTTTGTTTAGTGCAACAATAATATCCACAACTTTAACAACGATAATTGCTATCATTGGTATTGCAATGGGTATAATGGAAATCGCTCGGGGAGTTCAAGGGGATGGCATTGGCGCTGTAATTTTAGGCATCTTGAGCATTTTGATAGGAATTTGGTTATTGCTTAACCCACTTGCAGGTGCCATTGTTTTACCAAGCATATTAGGCATCTTTGGATTAATTGGTGGAGGGTTCCTTATTTACTTTGCCATTAGGGTTCATAGTGAGATTAATAAAGCTGTATCATAAACACATAAACTTTTTGCCTTTCAAGGCTGATCTCAATAACTAATCGATGCTTTATAAAAGAGGGCTTATAGCCCTCTTTTAATTACATAATGCTTTTCGGTAGCAAAAAACCAAAATCTATAAAATATCAAAATTCAAAACATCCGTTATGCGGGTAATACTTGATTGCAAAAAACCTCTAAGACCCAGCACGGTCTAAGATAACTAAAGCTTACTAGGATTATGTTTTGGGCTAACAAGAGAAATTGGGCTTAGCTTTAGTTGTTGCATGGTACCCTAAGGGTTAGGCTACGTATTCAGGAGACGAGCCGTCTTAGGGGGAACATAGGTGCATAGCTGAATTTTGTAGGCTTGATATCTCTGCCAAAAGTAAGTTGATATAATAGTTTATCAACAAATTTATAAGGCAGGAGGATAAAAATGGAAGATCAAACACGAAGGCGGATCCCAGATTTATGGTGGCTGTTATTGCTGGAAGGTATTACCACGATTATCTTGGGAATTTTACTCATCAGCCAACCTGCCGGGACGCTTGCCGTCATTGTTGTCTTTTTAGGGGTTTACTGGCTGATCGAGGGCATTTTTTCACTCATCCGGATTTTTACCCATTCTGGGCTGGCACCTTGGCCTTGGTCTCTGCTGAGTGGTATTTTGGGTATCGTAGCAGGCATCTTAGTTTTAGCCCAGCCGATGCTTAGCTCCCTAATCCTTACCACAACCTTAGTGATTATCATTGCAATCCAAGGTATCCTTATTGGCATCTTAGATATTGTGCGTGGTGTTCAGGGTGACGGTGCCGGTGCGATTGTCTTGGGCATTTTGAGCACTATCATCGGCATTTGGTTATTAGTCAACGCCTCTGAAGCAGCCTTGGCGCTGCCGGTCTTACTTGGCATCTTTACCCTGATTGATGGCGCCCTCTTGATTTATTTTGCTTTTAGGATGCGTAAATTTTTTGAGGAATTCTTACCTTAGGTAACCTTTTGAGAGAGCAGTACAATGGGGATGATCCCTAAATAATTTCCCCATGGGAGAACCACCATGACCAGCATTCCTCCATCCTACCCTGAGAAATTCAGTTTCTATGCGCCCATCAGCGTGCGCTATGCCGACTTGGACCCGCAGCGGCATGTCAACAACATCGCCGTGCTGGAATATGTGGAAACGGCACGCACCGGGTACTATCAGGCCAGCGGCATTTGGGATGGCAAGACTGTAGAGAATATGGGCATGGTGGTGGCTTCAGTGAAGTGCGACTACGTCTCCCCCATCCAATATGGACAAGCCGTGCGCGTTGGTATCATGGTCAGCCACATTGGCGCTAAGAGCCTGCACTTCCGCTTCCAAGTGGAAGACGCCCAAGGCGAGGTTGTTTTTGCCCGCGGCGAGGTCGTGATGGTGGCGTATGACCAACAAGGAGGGCATTCGCGCCCCGTGCCCGAGGATTGGCGGCGCAAATTAGCTGAATTTGAACAGCGAGAGGACTTTTTGGCATGAACTCATCTTTACCCGAAGTTGATTACGCTTTCTTGGAAGAATTTCTGGTGCGCCTGCTCAACACACCCAGCCCAACCGGCTTCACTGAGCAAGCCATTGCCCTCGTGCAAGGGGCGCTTGAGGCTTTGCCAGGCCTCAGCTTGCGCCGCACGCGCAAAGGCGCCCTCTTGGCCACCCTGCATGGACCAGAAGCCGAGCCTGTGCGCGCCTTGACCGCGCACGTGGATACGCTCGGCGCGATGGTCAAGAGCATCAAACCTAACGGCAGGCTGGCGCTGACCGCTATCGGCGGGTTTGCATGGGGTTCGTTGGAGGGTGAGGGCTGCACGGTATTCACGCAAGCCGGCGGCACTGTGCGCGGTAGCCTGCTGCCCAACCATGCCTCCGTGCATGTCTATACCGACGTCAAAGACGCCAAGCGAGACGCGGAGAACATGGAAGTGCGCCTGGATGCGCGCACAGCCAGCATGGAAGAAACACGCGGTTTGGGCATTGAGGTTGGTGATTTTGTGGCTTTTGACCCACGCGTGGAATGCACCAACGGCTTTGTACGCTCGCGCCATTTGGACGATAAAGCTTGCGCGGCGGTGCTGGTGGCGGCCTTGCAAGCGTTGCAGGGCGCTGGGCTGCAGCCAGCCCATACCACCAGCATCCTCTTCAGCAACTTTGAGGAGGTTGGGCATGGCGGCGCAGCTGAGATTCCCCTCAGCGTTGAGGAGTTTGTGGCGGTGGATATGGCTGCCATGGGTGAAGGGCAAGCTTCGGATGAGTTTCACGCTACCTTATGCCTCAAGGATAGCGGCGGGCCTTACCACGCCGGCCTGAGCCAAAAACTGCGCGGCTTAGCCGAAGCCTATGATATCCCTTATAAGGTAGATATTTACCCCAACTATGGCTCGGACGCCACCGCATATTGGCATGCCGGCGGGCCAGCGGCTGCGGCGCTCATCGGGCCGGGTGTGGATAGCTCGCACCACTACGAACGCACCCATCACGACGCGCTGCTGGCCACAACCCAATGGGTGTTAGCTTATCTGCTGGCAGAGTGAAGCTGTTGGGGCGATATAATAAAGAAATGAAATCTGTAAAACCGGCCAACCCGCGGCGCAGTGTAGTTATCAAGGTTTTGGTGATCTACCTGGCTGTGGCGCTTATGGTACTCTTCATCAGCTCGTTCATTGGCTTTTACCTGGGCGGGCCGGATGGCGCTACCTTTGCCTTGGGCGTCGGCTTGCTCATTAACCTGCTTGCCTTTCCTGTTGTTGGGCTGCGGCTGACCGCGCGTCTGAGGGTTATGGCAGCCGAGGAGGCTGCCTTACCTTCTCCAGCTTCCTCTACGCCTGAAAAACAGACCAGCATTCGTAAACAGCTGAAATCCAAGCAACTCAATCCGCCTAGGGAGAATCCCCCCGCCTAGGATTTTTTATTTTATGTCTCAGCATCGCGCTTCAATCATTCGCACGTCTGAAACCTGGCTGGTTTACCTGCTGCTTTCGCTGTATGTTTATATGCTCAACCTTCCGGGGCCTATTACAGGCTACTTGCGCCAGGAGTTTCAGCTCACTTATACCGAAAGCAGCCTGCACTTCTCGGCTTTTGCCGCCGGCGTGCTTGTGACCGGCCTTCTGGCCGGCCCGCTCATTCGCAAGCTCGCCCCGTGGCGTGTGATGGCTATTGGCTCCCTGGGCTTGGGCGTGGGCGGGCTTATTTTGGCCTGGGGAAGGCATCCGGCCCTGACCATCTTTGGCCTCTTCCTGATGGGCTGCTTGGGCACCTGGATCCTTTCGATGTATCCGCTCATCCTTGAGCAGGAAATGGGCAGCCGCAGTTCAGTGGGTATTACCGAAGCCAACACCATTTGCTCGATCTTTGCGGCGGCAGCGCCGCTGTTGGTGGGGGCGCTGGCTAGCCAGGCCGTCGGCTGGCGGATGGCAATTCTGGCTGCTGCGGGGATTTCCTTGGCTTTAGGCGTATGGCTGTGGCTTCGCACTAGTGAAGCGCAGCAGAGGCAAACTATCGTTCTGGTTGAAGGTGAGCAAGAGACTTCTGGCAAGCTGCCAGGCAGATATTGGCTGATTTGGTTAGCACTGATGTTTGGCATTGCCATCGAGTTCTGCACAGTTTATTGGAGCGCGGATTTCAATGCTAAGGTGCTGGGTTTAGCCCAAAACACCGCCACGCAAGCTGTCAGCCTGTTCCTCGTTGGCATGATCTTAGGGCGTTTTGCCGGCTCGCGGCTCATCGCGCGTTGGTCAGCGCGCAAAATGCTGTTGATCTCATTAATCTTGGGAATGGCAGGGTATGCTGCCTTTTGGTCCGGAGTACAGACCGCCCTGAGCTTAGCTGGGCTTTTTGTGATGGGCTTGGGCGTGGCGAATTTCTATACGACGTTGCTGCCGCTCGCACTCAAAGCAGCAGGAAGCCAAAAGCAGTTGGCTGGCGCACGCGCTACCTTAGCCTCGGGCGTGGCCATCTTCTTTCTCCCCTTTGGCTTAGGAACGCTTGCGGATAGCCTTGGCATCCATAAAGCCTTCCTCTTGGTAGCACTGCTTTTTGTGCTGGTTGTGTTGATGCTGGTGCTGGCTGCCAAACCCCAACTTAATGACCTAAAAAACATATTCCTTCATCAGCAAAACTTACCCACCATTGGCGTGGAACTTGCAGAGGATATCCATGACTCAGCCGGAAATGGCTTGGGCGAATAGATCGATTTGGAGGTATAAATGAAAGCATTGTTTATTGGTGGAACAGGTAACATCAGCTCAGCTTGCGTAGAGCTTGCGCTTTCACGCGGAATCGAAGTGACCTTACTCAATCGCGGTACTTCGGGGCGTCCGGTTCCCAATGGCGCTCAGGTACTCCATGGTGACATCCGCGACCCGCAAGCTGTGCAGGCAGCCTTGGGCAGCCGCAGCTTTGACGTGGTGGCGGATTTTGTCGCTTTTACGCCTGAGCACATCGAAACCGACTTGGAGCTTTTCCGCGGGCGCACTGGGCAATATATCTTCATTAGCTCTGCTTCGGCTTATCAGACCCCGCCGGCTATCTTGCCGGTGACAGAATCAACGGTGCTGGATAACCCTTATTGGGAGTATTCGCGCAATAAAGCTGCCTGTGAGGAGCGCCTCGTGCGTGCTTACCGCGAGGAAAAGTTCCCCATAACAATCGTGCGCCCTTCGCACACCTACAGCGCACCCTATGTGCCAATCGATGGAGGCTGGACTGCGATTGACCGTATGCTGCGCGGCGAGCCGGTGATTGTGCACGGGGATGGCACCTCGCTTTGGACGCTCACGCATGCTTCGGATTTTGCCAAAGGCTTTGTGGGCTTGATGGGCAATGCCCATGCCATTGGCGAGGCATTCCATATCACCTCCGATGAGTGGCTCACCTGGAACCAGATTCACGAGATTTTGGCAGCGGCTGCCGGCGTGAAGGCGACCTTGGTGCATGTGCCTTCGGATTTAATTGCTGCCTATGACCCAATTTGGGGTGAGAGTTTGCTGGGGGATAAGACCCACAGCTTTATCCTGGATAACAGCAAAGTCAAGCGCCTCGTACCGGATTTCATCTGCACCATGCTTTTCTCTCGCGGGGCGGAGGAGATTATCGCCTGGCACATGGCGGATCCAGCCCGTCAGCGGGTGGACCCTGCCTTCAATGCCCTTTGTGACTGGATTCTGCAGGCTTATGCCAAGGCCTGGCCGGGGTAAGCGACGCCCGGGTTTGTATTAACATTTTGTCATAGACTTTGCACAGGGAAGACTGCTGGGGGTTAATTTGGTAGAATCTAATTAGCTGAAGAGTCTTCGGTGAAAACCCTAATCTAAAATCCATCCCTTCAGCTACGAAGTTCTGCACAATATGAACCTATGGGGGGAACCGCAGAACGAGAATGATTGTGATGAGAGAAGGAGGTTTGCCATGGCTGGCATGAGTCAATTTACCCAAAAAGCCAAGCGGGTACTCAGTCACGCTCAATCTGAAGCCGAACGCATGCGCAAGCAGACCATCGGCACCGAGCACCTGTTACTTGGCCTGATGATAGAAGAAGGCACGATTGCCAAACGTGTTTTAAAAGATCTTGGATTGGATTTAGCCACTGTCCGTAAAAAAGTGGAAGAAGAAACCGGCTTTGGCACTGGCAGTGAGAACCTGACCTTAGGCAGAGACACCCAAGAGGTATTAGAGCTGGCACTGAAAGAAGCCACTGAACGTAAGCAGAGTACCGTTGGCACGGAACACCTGCTGCTCGCCCTCTGCCGCGATTTGGACTTCCCGGGTATGAAAGTGCTTACAGAGTTAGGCATCATGCCACAGCAAATTCGCCGGCAGATTTATCGCGTCATCTCACAAAGCCAGCAAGACGAAGAAGATGAATCCGACCGCACATTGCGGACCTCACCAGAACGCCCGAGCAGTCAACTCACCGTGGGCAGAAGTGCTCCCCGCAAGCGGGAAAAAGAAGAAAGCAAGACCCCGCTCGTGGACCAGTTAGCAACCGACCTGACAGCTTTAGCGGAAGCGGGCAAGCTGGACCCCGTCATCGGGCGTCAGAAAGAAATCGAACGCGTCATCCAAATCCTTGCGCGGCGCACGAAAAATAACCCTGCCCTGATTGGCGAACCCGGCGTGGGGAAGACAGCCATCGTGGAGGGCTTAGCGCAGCGCATTGTGGAGGGGGACGTGCCTGCCTTGCTGCTAAACAAACGCGTGGTGCAGTTGGATGTGGGCTCTTTGGTGGCGGGCACGATGTACCGCGGCCAGTTCGAGGAACGCCTCAAACGCGTGATTGATGAGCTCAAAAGCAGCGGAGCCATTGTGTTTATCGATGAAGTGCACATGCTCGTCGGCGCTGGTTCTGCGGGGTCATCCGTGGATGCAGCCAATATCCTCAAACCCGCGCTTTCGCGTGGGGAATTGCAGGTGATTGGTGCCACCACGCTGAACGAATACAGGAAAAGCATCGAAAGCGATGCCGCTCTCGAACGGCGCTTCCAGCCCATCGTGGTCGATCAACCTACCGTCGAAGAGACAATAGAAATTCTCAAGGGCTTACGCCCCAACTATGAAGAGCATCACCGCCTTCATATTTCGGATGAGGCTTTAGAAGCGGCTGCTAAGCTTTCTTCGCGCTACGTGACTGACCGCTTCTTGCCAGATAAGGCAATTGATTTAGTAGATGAGGCTGCTTCGCGTGTGCGCATGTATAAGAGCCAATCTGCTGAAAACAGCAAAGACTTGATTGCGGAGCTGCGCGAGCTGCGTAGAGAAATCAAGGAAGCGCGCGCCAGAGGTGATAACGATGCCGTCGAGGAATTGCTTGATCGGCAGAGCATGCTGGAAGACCGTTTGCAGGAGATGCAAAACGGTTGGGATCGCAGCAGTGCACCGACGGTTACCGCAGAGGATATCAGCGAGGTCATTTCAATGTGGACTGGCATCCCGCTGACGCAATTAGCTACAGAAGAATCTGAGCGCTTGCTTCATATGGAAGAAGAGCTTTCTAAACATATCATCGGGCAGGAAGAAGCCATCCAGACCATTTCTAAAGCGGTCCGGAGGGCACGCGCTGGCTTGAAAGATCCACGCCGGCCGGTGGGCTCGTTTATGTTCCTGGGTCCAACGGGTGTGGGCAAGACGGAGCTGACCAAAGCCTTAGCGAACATTATGTTTGGCAGCGAAGAGTCCTTGATCCAGATTGACATGTCCGAATTTATGGAACGCCATACCATTAGCCGACTGGTGGGGGCGCCGCCCGGCTATGTTGGTTACGAAGAAGCCGGTCAGTTGACGGAAGCCATCCGCCGCAAGCCTTATAGCATCGTAGTCTTTGACGAGGTCGAAAAGGCACACCCTGAAGCCTTGCAGCTCCTGCTGCAGATTATGGAAGAGGGGCACCTGACCGACGCCAAAGGGCATAAGGTTGATTTTCGCAATGCGATTATCATCATGACCTCCAATATCGGCGCTGATTTGATTAAGCGGCAAGCCAGCATGGGCTTTTCACTGGAAGTGGATCAGGCGCTCGAAGAGCAATCCAGCTATGAGGAAATGCGCAAAAAGCTGATGGACGCCCTCAAGCGCAGTTTCCGGCCGGAATTCATCAACCGCCTAGACTCGGTCGTCGTCTTCCGTGCGCTCAATCAAGAGGATATTCGCAAGATTGTCAACCTCGAGCTGCAAAAGGTCGCTGAACGCCTCTCCGATTACGACCTAACGCTGACCACCACCGAAGCCGCGCTGGATTACCTCGCCAATGAAGGCTTTGACCCCGAGATGGGTGCCCGGCCGGTTCGCCGCGTAATCGAGCAAATGGTGGAAGAGCCTTTAGCCGATGCCTTGCTGGCGAAAACCTTCAAGTCTGGCGATCATATCCTCATCGACCTGGAGGAAAGCTTGGATGCCGATGGCGATAAGGTAAGTAAGATTGTGCTCAAAGCTGAAAAACCAGAAACCGAAGAAGAAATGCCGCCGGCTCTGATAGGAGCCTAAGGACACTATGGCTAAAGCATATAGCCGCTATGTCTGTCAGGTTTGCGGAAAGGTAACTTCACAGCCCTTCGGTCGCTGCCCAGCTTGTGATAGCTGGGATTCAATGGTCGAAGAGGTGGTCGAACCCGAAAGTAGTCATTCAGCCCGCAACGTACGCGGGCTGAATGCGTCTTCTCAGCCACGCCGCCTCAGTGAGATTGATGGACAAGCGGAAGACCGCCTGCCGGTGGCGATGGAAGAGTTTGCGCGTGTGCTGGGCGGAGGGATTGTACCCGGCTCGATCGTCTTGATTGGTGGCGATCCAGGTATCGGCAAGTCCACGCTTACGCTGCAGATGGCGATGCAATTAGCCGAGGAAAACACCGTATTGTACGTCTCCGGGGAGGAATCCGAGCGCCAAATCAAGATGCGCGCTGACCGCTTGGCGCCGCGCGACGCTGATGGCAAAGTTCACCTCCCTGATAAACTTTACTTAGTAACCGAAACCAACCTCTCACAAATCTTTACACATGTTCAAACAATCCAGCCGGCGTTGCTGGTGGTGGATTCGATCCAAACGATGACCTTGCCGGAGATGGAGTCTACTGCTGGCTCGATCTCCCAGGTGCGCGAGTGCACGGCTCGGCTGCGGGAGCTAGCCAAATCGACGGGCATTACCGTGTTCCTGATTGGGCATGTGACTAAAGAGGGAGTGATTGCCGGCCCGCGCGTCTTGGAGCATATCGTTGATACCGTGCTTTACCTGGAGGGCGAGCAATTTCAGTCCTACCGGCTGCTGCGCTCGGTGAAAAACCGCTTTGGCGCCACCTCTGAGGTAGGCGTCTTCGAGATGCAGGAAAAAGGCATGGTGGAAGTCAGCAATCCTTCCGAGGTGTTCTTAGCTGAGCGCATGATCAACGCGCCCGGCTCGGCTGTGGCGGTGACGATGGAAGGCACGCGCCCGCTGCTGGTCGAAATCCAGGGGCTAACCACCCAATCCAACTTTGGCAACCCGCGCCGCAACGCCAACGGCATTGATTTTAACCGCCTGTTGCTGATAACCGCAGTGCTCACGCGGCGCTTAGGGCTGCCTCTGGGTGAGCAAGACGTCTTTACCAACGTGGTCAGCGGGCTGCGCATCTCAGAGCCGGCAGCAGACTTAGCCGTGGCAGCGGCGATTACCTCCTCACTGCGGGATGTGCCCGTGCGCGCGGATACCGTGCTCATCGCGGAGGTAGGGCTCTCCGGCGAGCTGCGCATGGTCAATCACATGCCCACGCGCCTCAAGGAAGCTGCCAAGCTCGGCTTTAAGCGCGCTGTCATCGCCAAGCGCTTGCGCTCAGGCGAGCCCTGGCCGGCTGGCATTGAGGTGCTCGAAGCGCGCTCCCTGCGTGAAGCCCTGACTAAAGCGCTGCTGGATAGCGCGGAGTTATAATTACCATATTCTCGCCGGTCTACCTTGTTCTCGCCGGTCTCTGAGTGCGCAGCCTACCCGTAGGGTACCGAGCGAGGAACCTCCTCGTTCTCGCTGGTGTCCTCACCAGCGAGGGACCTCGACCACATATATCACAGGCGTTTGGCATGGTCATGAGACCATGCTAGAACAAATAATTGTTCTCGCTTGCCTTTGAGTGTGTAGCCTGCCTACAGGGAACCATGCAAGAACAGAGACACAGGCAAACTAAGCACTTAGCAGACATGCCAGAACTGGGCTCATAAACCCGGTAAAAAGAGTCCTTCGAATCTCCCCTGATGCTATAATACCTTTCAAGAATCATTCGCGGAGCACATAACGAAAGGCAATCTTCTATGGCAGCTAACCTCTTAGACCGAATCCCCCTCGTGGGCGCTACGCGCCGCAACCACAGCCTGGAGCATGCCACCCTGCAGGTGCTAGCCGAAAAATACCACAACCTGCGCATGTCTGGGGTTTCCTTTGCAGGCGGATTTTACTTGAACGTGGACCTGCCTACCGATATCGTGACGCGCGCTGCCCTCGAAGCCGAAAAGCGCCTCAAGGCTGGGGAGCGCCAGCTGGCTGTGCACCCCCATTGCGGCACTAATTTAGTTGTGCCCGCAACCGTTGCGGCTAGCTTTGCCTGGCTTACCTGGCTGATTACCCGGAAGCGCAAACAGCCAGGCTTGGTGCAGGTAGTCTTAGCAGCTTTGGCAGCTGTGCCAGCTTTCTTTTTAGCTCGTCCGCTCGGGCCCATAGTCCAAGAGAAAGTGATGACTAGCGCGGACATTGGCGATACATCCATCCGCCAGGTGGTTTCGATGCGCTACGGTAATACCTACTTTCACAAAATAAGCACCGAAGGTTAGGGCATACGGTTGGCAGCGGTTCCGAAAGTTTACCTCCTGCGTGGCGATGATGAAGCCCACATAGCTGAGCTCCTTGCGGGTTTCAAAGCGAACTTAGGCGATGCTTCGCTTAGCGATCTCAATACCACTCGGTTTGAGAGCGACTTTATCGATTTAGAAGCTCTGCGTGCCAATTGCCTGACGGTACCCTTTTTGGCAGCGCGCCGTTTGGTGATCCTCGAAAAAGGCAGGCAGGTTCTCAGCCAGCTGAATACGGCAGACCAAGCAAAATTTTTACAGATTATCGAACAGCTCCCCGAAACCGCTGCCTTAATTATTGTTATTGAAGATCAACAATTGCGCCGAAAACGTGAGCTTAGCTGGGAAAACGAGCGCCGCTACGCCTGGTTGTTAGATTGGTTGGCTGCTCATCCGGAGGATGGGTACCTTGCCGATTGTGCCCTACCGGATGACTACGAAATGCCGGCTTGGGTGCAGAAGCGCGCGCAGCAAAACGGTGGCGAGTTCCGCCCGGATGCTGCCCAGCTGCTGGCTACGTATGTAGGTAATAACACCCTGCGGGCTAACCAAGAGGTGAAAAAACTGCTCACTTATGTAAATGGTCAGCGCCCTGTAACCGCAGAGGATGTGATGCTGCTCACCGCGCAAGACCAAGAAGGCAACATTTTCACCTTAGTGGATGCCCTCGGCGAGCGCAATGGACCTAAGGCTCTGGAGCAGTTTCGCATCTTACTGGAGACCAATGAAATCTTGGACCTGACCGGCATGATTTACCGGCAATTCAGGCTGCTTGTGCAGGCGCGCGAGATTTTAGATGAGGGCGGTGATTCCCGCCAGATTCAACAAGAGCTGCACGTGCTGCCCTTTATTGCCGATAAGCTGACGAGCCAAGCGCAGCGCTTCAGCATGGCACAGCTTCTCGCCATTTATACGCGATTGCTGGCTATAGATGAGGCTATCAAGACAGGCGGGATGCCCGGGGATGTAGCTTTCGAGCTCTTCATCGCCGAGCTGACCAGATAAATATCAGCCTTTCATAGCCCAGAGAGGTGCTTTTCATCGAGCAATTCTTTCAACATCTGCTCATGGATCGCTGGATTAGCGGCTAAGATGCTTTCCTTGTCCTCAAAACGCAACGGCGCATCGGCATACAGGCTGGTGGCGACGCCGCCGGCTTCTTGCACGAGCAGCACGCCTGCTGCCAGGTCCCACGGGCTGAGCAGCACATCCCAAAAGCCATCTAATCTGCCGCAAGCTACGTAAGCCAGGTCTAGCGCGGCAGAGCCTAATCGGCGCACGCCTTGCGTCAGGCGCGAAAAGCGCAGGAAGTTGTTGTAATTCGAGCGCGGAGTGTCAATCAACGTGGCGCGGAATCCAGTTACCAGCAAGGCATTTTCGAGCGTGTCTATCGAAGAGACGTGTATTGGCTTGCCATTCAAGTAGGCACCCTTACCCTGCTCAGCACTAAAGAGCTCATCATCGCGTGGGGCGTAAATCACGGCAACCTTCAGCCTGCCCTGATAGGCATAAGCAATCGATGTGCAGTAGTAGCGTAAGCCATGCGCATAATTCAACGTGCCATCCAGTGGGTCAATAAACCACTGGTGGGCAGGATCGCCCTGGTGATTGCCGCTCTCCTCGGCAGTGATGGTATGCTCCGGAAAGCGGCTGAGAATGCGGTCGATCAGGTAGGCTTCCACGCTCTTATCTGCCCGGGTGACGAGGTCCGCACGTCCTTTGAGGTGGATATCCAAATCCTGTGTTTGCATCTCAGCAAGCTGGCTGCCAGCGGTTTGGGCAAGGTCGATGAGAAAGTTAAGCTCGGGCTGTTTCAAAATTGAGGGTCCTTTCAACAGGTTTATGCGCTTTACGCGCAGGAATTGTAGCACGAATAAAAGTGCTGCTGAGGAAAAGCTAATCCCTTGATGTAAATTTGGAAAAGTGGTTCTCCTAGATGAGACCAATTCAAAATCAGGGTAAAATTCAGATAAATCCGATGTGAATAACCTGTGGATAAAAGCTTAAATTCTGTGTATAACTTGGCTTTTTCTGTGGAATAGGAGCCTCAATGGAAAATGATTCAAAACAGCTGCCCAAGTTCGCCGTTTTGCAGCTTTCGGGCTGCGCAGGCTGTGAAGTCTCCTTACTCAACGCCAATGAATGGTATGACAAATACCAGCTTGTCTATATGCCCTTGGTTGTCTCAACCCACCGCATCCCCGAAGATACCGAAGTGTTGTTGATTTCTGGTGGTGTGCGCAACGATGAAGACGTCTACAACCTACAGCGGGCAGTCAAGAACGTCAAGCGTGTCATTGCGGTTGGCACCTGTGCCATTTCTGGCGGGGTGACAAACCTCGGCGATCGGGATGAGGTGCGGGAGCTCTTTCGCACCCAAGCTAAGCGCTATCATTTACCGCAGCTGCTCAATAAAACGCACCCCGTGGATTCTTTTGTGGATGTAGACCTCTACCTGCCGGGCTGCCCGCCCACGCCGGAGCTTTTCATGGCAGCGCTGATGGACCCGCAGGGCTTCAAGGCATCGGCAAATGTGTGCGGCGAATGCGGACGGCGCAAACTCAATGATATGAAACCTGACCACATTACTGGCTTCGAAAAAGGCAGCCCCGACCCAGAAATCTGCCTGGTGAACCAAGGCTTTCTATGCGTCGGTACCTCCACGCGCGGCGGCTGCCGAGCGCCGTGTACACGTGCCGGTCACCCCTGTGTGGGCTGCCGCGGACCTTCCAACGCCTTTATCGAACGTGAGTCAACCGTTTGGTTTGAAAATATTCAGCGCGTGTTCGAACGCATGACCAACATCCCACCTGAGGAATTGAACCAAGCATTGCGTTCCCCACAGCTCTCGATGTTCCTGTTTCAATTTTCGGATTATGCTGGCGGAGATCGACGCATCCGCAGCAAGGATAAGGTGCTCTGATGACAACTCTCACTTTCCCTCTCAGCCGCATCGAAGGGCATGCCCGCGTGGTCATGGAAGTAGAAAACGGCAAGCTGCTGACAGCTCAATTCCAAGCCGTGGAGCTGCGCGGCTTCCGCAACTTCGTGGTCGGCACGCCCGCTGAGCAAATGCCCGTGATTGTGCCGCGCATCTGCGGGGTGTGCTCCACCGCCCACCACGTTGCCTCGGTGAAGGCGCTGGAAAATGTTTTTGGCGTCACGCCGCCGCCTTTAGCCAATACCATCCGTGAAGTGCTGCTTTTGGGGCAGCTGATTCAGAACCAAGCAACATCGTTGTTTATTTTCACCATGCCAGACCGGGTGGACGCTGAGAGCTTATTCCATATGGATGAAAGTGAAGCCAGCCGCGAGGCGCAATTTTCCATTGCTCAAAAGGCACTGAGAGTACGCAAAGTGGGCACAGATTTGATCACTTTGGCGGGCGGGCAGTTCATTCACCCCATCAAGGCGCATATCGGCGGTGTTTCCGGCGGCATCCCGCGCGAGGCTGCTGAGCAAATGCTCAAGGAGCTAGATGAAATGCTGCCAGTAGCATGCGAGCTTTTTAATACTTATTGGGATATGTCGATGGTAATGGGTGAACGCATCGGGAGCTGGGGTGATGATGAGCCAACTTACTACATCTCCTCGACCACATCGGTTAAACCTAAGCTAAACAGTGGACATTTACGCATACTTAGCCCTGATGGCGAGGAGAAAGAGCACTTCACGCCAGAGGAGTTCGAACAACGCATCCAATTCGAGCAGACTGACTACTCGTACGCCGGCAAGACCAGCTATCAAGGGCAGATCCTGCGTGCCAACAGCTTAGCGCGCATCAACATCACTTCTTCCTTTGCGACGCCGATTGCCGATGGCTATCTGGAGCGTTTTCGGAACAACTTTGGCTCTCCCGCGCATGCTATCATGCTTTTTGACCTCTGCCGCGGTATTGAATTGGTCTATGCGATGGAGCGGACTATTGAGCTGCTTTCGGAAGACTTAAGCAGTGGCGACACTGTGGTTGGCTATCAGGTGAAGGATGGCATCGGCTATGGGCTGGTAGAAGCGCCGCGTGGACCGCTGATTCACCGTTATGTGGTCGAGAATGGTGTGATTTCGGATGCGCAGTTCATTATCCCGACGGTGCATAACATGCATGCTATCGAGAGGGCGTTGATGGTTGCAGGCAATCGCTATATCCATCCGGAGGGGATCAACTTGGAGCTGGAGAAAGCGGTAGGCAGGGTTGTGCGCGCTTTTGATCCGTGCATTTCCTGCGCGACACAGTAGGAACCGACTAAAGCGGCCAGAGCACCGGCACCATCAGGATGGCGATGCCGAAGATTATTACCGTGAGCAGCGAGCCGACTTTGACAAAGTCCATAAAGCGGTAGTTGCCTGGTCCGTAAACCATCATACACGCCGGCTCAAGCGGGGTAATGTACGAAGTCGCCGCGCCAATGGCGATCATCATCGCAAAACTGCGCGGGTTCAAGCCTAGTTGCTGCGCTGTCTGAATTGCTATCGGTAAGACCACTACAGCTGCAGCCTGATTGGACATCGGCTGCGTCAGGACCATAGATAATAAAAAGAAGCCGCCCAATAAAAGTTTAGGATTTTGCCAACCCATCAGATCAACAACCTGGCTCGCCAAATAGGTCGCTAATCCTGAAACTTCCATTGCCTTCCCCAAGGCTAACATGCAGCTGATCAGAATAAGCGCACTCCAATTCATCGACCGATACGCTTCTGCTGGTGTGATGCAGCGGGTTAGGAAAATGAGAAATGTACCAACCATCGTTGCTACAGCCAGGGGCAGGATGTTTGTGGAAGCTAAAACGATCGTCAGGGCAAATATCCCTAACGCCAATGGGGCTTTTTTCGTATCCACAGGCGCTTCAATTGTGTCGCTGATAATACGGAAGCTATCGTCATTTTCTAAACTGGCGATGGTTTGCGGGTCACCGTGGATGAGCAGCTGATCGCCAATCTGCAAACGCTCTTTCATCAGGCGCTCGTGTAATGTCTTTCCGCGGCGCTGGATGCCCAGCACTTCTATACCAAAACGCTTGCGGAGTTTTAGTTCGCGTAAGGTTTGCCCCACCAAGCGCGAACCGGGTAATAACACCACTTCCGCCATGCCATGCTTCTTTTTTAGAGTCTCTGAAAGTTCATCTTCAGGGTTGCCGGTAAAGCGCACCACCTTGCGCTCATTGAGCGCAAAGATGCCTTCGCGGCTGCCATCCAGCACCAGCAGATCGCCGGCTTGTAGTTTGGTTTTCTCTGAAGGTTTGAAATCCTCTTTTTCTTTGGGCCGATGCAAGGAAATGATGGCAATATCGTAATCACTCTTCAAGCCCAGCTTGCGGATCTCTTTGCCAACCCACTCGGACTTTTTTGGGACAATGACTTCAGCGTAATAGCGAGAATTACGCGGCAAGGTATTGTCTTCGCCCAAGTCACGCTCGGGGATGAGCTTCCTACCGATGAAAAACATATAGACTAAACCGACGCATAAGATGATGATGCCGACGGGCGTCAATTCGAACATACCCATCGGGGCATAACCATAATCGGTCAACAGCCCACTGACCACCAAGTTGGTAGAGGTAGCGATGGCAGTCATCGAGCTGGAGAGTATCGCGGCAAAAGCTACCGACATGAGCATTTTAGAGGGATGCTGCTTGAGTTTCTTGGAAATGCTCAATGTGACCGGCAGGAAAAAAGCCGTAGAAGCGGTATTACTGGTGAAGGAGCCCATTCCAGCTGTGGCTAAAGATACCAACCAGAATAGTCGGTTTTTATCTTCGCCAACCTGCTCGATGATCCAGCGTGTGACCATTTGAACGAACCCCGTTCTGATTAAGGCTGTGGTCAGCAGCAGTAACCCCAGAGTTTTTATGGCGGTATCCGAGCCAAAGCCGGCGATGCCTTCCGCTGGCGTGAGAATGCCCGTGATGATCAGCGCGATCATAATGCCGATGCCAATCACATCAGCTGGTAATGCATCCAGACTAAAGAGCACGATGGCAATCGCAATAATGATCAGGAGGAGGATCATTGCGGTGGTCATTGGTTTAACCTATACCCTCAGCTGGGTTCAGCTTGCTATCAAGAAATATTGGGAGCGGAAAAAACATTAACATTCCAGCATTTTGAATTAACAAGTGCTTGAATTGTATCATCACTGGAGAACAATTTATTAAAAAGAGGGTGTTGAAAATGTCCATAACATTAAAAAATGAATAACTTTATATTCAATAAGATCACTATATGTTCATATCCCCCCACCCCTTTAATTCCCCTCCCCAGCAGCTGGTTTCAGTGTAAAACTTTCCGTCCGATGCTGGTGAGGGGAAAGATGTATGCAGGCGGGGGCGGCCGCCCCCGCCTGCAAAAGAACCACCCTCTCCCAGCGGATTGACGCTAAAAAACGAACGTGATTCGGAGCTGGGAGAGGGCAGGGTGAGGGCAGATTGAAATGCTTAACTTTGAAAAAATTGGATGTAATCGATTAACCACTGTTTTTCAACAACCTCGTAATAAAATAGTATAGATGGTGGGATGAACATTTAGACCGAGTTGGCATTATTTGGGAGATATTTCGCGTTA
The DNA here is from genome assembly GCA_040766895.1 of Anaerolineaceae bacterium. Classification (GTDB taxonomy): domain Bacteria; phylum Chloroflexota; class Anaerolineae; order Anaerolineales; family Anaerolineaceae; genus Mesolinea. Next base: position 72,967 of record JAXGPR010000006.1, read on the forward strand.
AAGCGTTCCAGAATTTGCACAAATTCCTCGGGCAGCCGGGCGAGGGTTTCGGTGGTAATTTCTTGCGGTATGCCGCCATAGAAGGCTTGGGCGATGCCGCCTGCCATGCAGGCAATCGTGTCGCTATCCCCGCCCAGCGAAATAGCTAAGCGGATAGCATGCTCAAAGTCATTGGATTCTAAGAACGCAATAATTGCCTCCGGGACGGACCCCGGACAGGTTTCATCATGGCGGTTCTCCTGGCGGATTTGCTCTGGTGTACGCGAAAGGTCATAGCCAAAGCGCGTGCTGATCTCCTGCCTAATCTCAGACTTGCTGGCGGCATGCCGGGCGAGGTAAATGGCTAAGGCAACCGCCTGCGCGCCTTTGATGCCTTCCGGATGATTATGGGTCACTTCAGCACTACGCTGGGCTTCGGCGAGGGTCTCTTCCACGCTTTCAAGAGCAAAGCCGATAGGGCTGACGCGCATTGCGGAACCGTTGCCAAAGCTGTTGTAGGGCTGCGGGTGCTCCATATAAATCCAGTGATAGAAGAAGCCGCCATAGCCTTGGTTGGGGTAACGCCGGGCAAAGTTCTGATAGGTGGCGGCGTAATCCAATCCATCCAGCAGCACCTTGGCTGTTGCAAAAGTAAGAACGCTATCATCGGTAAAGGTGGACTTTGGCGAGAAAAGCGGAAAATCGAGCGCGCGGTGGTTGTGAAACTCATAGACCGAGCCAACGATATCCCCAACGATCGCACCGAGCATCTTTTTACCTCTCCCCGCGGCACTCCGCCTGCAGCTGCTCAAAAAAAGTTGTCAGGAAAGCATCCCGCTGGGCGGCTAAGCTCTTGCCGGTGGATGTGTAAAGCGCATCTTTTACCTTGCGCAATTTAAAAAGATATTCGTGGTAAGCGCTATGCTGTTCGCCAGGGGCTTCTTTGCCTTCGCGTAAGAACTGCTCGGAAGGCTCAGCATAGGCTGGCTGGCCAGCTAACGTGGCGAAGGCAATCGTGCGGGCGGCGCCAATGGCGCCCAGCACGTCCAGTTTATCGGCGTCGAAGAGGCACATGGCTTCCAACGTTTGTGGGCGCTCATCCTGATGACGGAAGCGGTGCGCGCGAATGCAGTGCTGCACGGCTTGGATGCGTTCCTCTGGCCAACCCTCGGCGCTGAGCACCTCACCAGCAAACTGCGCTGAAGCTAAGTGATGCTCCAAGCGTTCCTTGCCATCCCCACCAGGGGCTGCGCCGGCTGCGTCGTGCAGCAGGGCAGCAGCGTGCACGATTTCCAAGTCGGCGCCCTCAGCTAAAGCTATTTTCTCGGAGATGCGATAAACGCGCAGCACATGCGCAAAATCGTGCACCGGGTCAGCAGATTGATACCAGGTGCGGACTTGAGCGATAGTAATGGGCATGTGGGTATTATAAGGGATTAATTGAAGGTGATGTGGATGTAGCCAAGCAGCCAACCTACGAAAATCAGCACTGCAGCCATGATGAAGATGACCTTGATCACGCGCCAAGCCACTTTGAATACCCCGCGCAGCACTAGCGCGATTGCGGCTGCGCCCAGTACCAAAATTATCAGGTTATTTGCCTGGCGGATAAATTCCCAATTTGTCGCAATTGTCATCGTTCAGCTTAGCGGATAAACCACGCCTTTCTTGATCACTGTGGATACAAGATTCGTGCCGTAACGGTAGCTGAGCATGCGGTAATCAGGGACTTTGAGGATAATCAGGTCGGCTTGCTTGCCGGGTGTGAGCGAGCCTAACCTCTCGGCTATGCCAAGCGCCGCAGATGCGTTGATTGTGCTGGCGGCTAAGGCTTCAGCCGGCGTGAGCTTGAGGTAGCGGCAAGCTAATGCCTGGATGAATTGCATGGATTCATTCCAACTCGTGCCCGGATTCAGGTCGGTGGCGAGTGCCAGCAGCCCGCCCGCCGCAATAATCTCCCGTGCGGGCGAATATTCGCTCTGGGCTAAGCCAAAGGGCGTGCCGGGCAGCGACACTGCAACGGTATTACTTTCAGCTAATTTTTGGATATCTTCAGCCGAAGTCTTGACCAGATGGTCCGCAGAGATTGCGCCCAGCTCTGCTGCCAAGCCGGCTCCGCCCAGGTTGGCAAACTCATCGGCGTGCAGCTTGAGCGGGAAGCCTAACTCCTGTGCACGCAGCAAAATACGGCGGGTTTGGGCTAAGTCGAACACTCCCTCCTCGCAAAAGACGTCCACAAAAGGTAATTGCCGCGCAGGAGCATGCTCTTGCCACCAGGCTTGCACCGCGGGCAGGGATTCGCTGCAAAGGAAGTCAGTGTAACCTTCGGCATTGCCAGCAAATTCCGGTGGGATGGCGTGGGCGCCTAAATAGGTTGGGATAAGCTCTAGCGGTCCCTCTTCATCGAGTTTGAGGATAACCTCGAGCTGCCGAAGTTCGGTCTCAACGTCCAATCCATAACCCGTTTTGGCTTCGAGGGTAGTGGTGCCATGGGCAAAGGCAATATGGGCGCGCTCACGGGTTTGGGCGAGCAGCTCCTCGAAGCTGGCTGCGCGGGTGGCTTGCAGCGTAGCGGCGATCCCGCCGCCAGCTGCCATAATCTCCAGATAGGATTTGCCTTGCAGGCGCATCTCAAACTCGTCCAGGCGGTCGCCCGCCCAGACTAAGTGGGTGTGGGGATCGACCAGACCGGGCAGCACCGCCTTGCCGCCAGCATCCAGTAAGTCTGCTTCGGGGTGCGCCAGCAGCAGCTCTGCCGGCTCGCCCACGGCGAGGATGCTTTCGCCATCGATCAGCACTGCACCATGCGGCAGGATGTTGAGAGTGCCTAACTCCGCGCCGCGCTGCGGCTCGGGGGTGAGCTGAATGACCTGGGAAGTATTATGAATGAGTAGCATGCCTGTATTGTAACGGAAATTAATAAAGACGAGGGTTATTACTTAGTTGGCATCCTCTGCTAAGGGTCCAGCACAACTTTTTTCGAGTGTAATGACCATCTTGGTGCCCTGGTCTTTGCCGGCGGAAAATGCTTCTATGCTGCAGCCCATTGCTTCGGTGAGCGCTTTGCAGATTGCCAGCCCCAGGCCCATCTTGCCCTTACTCGACAGTCGGGATTTCTCGGATTGATAGAAGCGGTCAAACACATACGGCAGGTCTTCGGAGTTAATACCAGCGCCGGTATCTTCCACGATCAGTTGAACTTTTTCGTCGATGCGGGAGCACAAGGTTACGCTACCGCCAGAAGGCGTGTATCTGAGCGCATTTTCTACCAGATTCATCAGAACTTGCAGCATGCGCCCTTCATCCACCTCCACCTGGAAATGCGTAGGCTGTGCATCCAGAATAAGGGTAATCCCTGAGCGTGCAGCGATAGGTTGATAAGCTCGATAAACGCTCTCTAAGAGCTGGTTTGGGTCAATGGGTGCGCTTTGGATCTCAAGCCCGCCACCTTCTACCTGCGAAAGCGTAGTCAGGTCCCCCACCAGCCGGCGTAAGTGTTCGATTTCGTTTTTGATGATTTCAAGATGCGAATCCGAGAGCTGCACGTCACCTTCTGCTAACATTTCCACATATCCGGAGATAATTTGCAGCGGCGTGCTTAGGTCATGGGTGATATCGGCGGTCATCTGCTTGCGCTCTTGATCGCTATGGGCAAGGTCCGCGCTCATCTGGTTAAAGGTGCGCGTTAGCTGCCCAATTTCGTCCTCGGAGCTGACCGGCACTTGCAACCCAAGCTCGCCTTGAGCCAAATTAGTGGAGGCCTGAGTGAGCTTTTTTATGGGTTTGATAATCCTGCCGGCAAGCACAATGCCCACGACCACGGCAGTTCCAATCCCGACTAAGGCTGCCAGCCCGATAGCTAAGTTTGTGCGCTGCACATACCGTTGTTCTTCCGGGCTCAGCTCAAACTTAGGCTTGGGATCGCGTAGCACATAAACAATAACTTGACCATTGAGAGAGACTGTTTCGGAATCTTTCAACAGTTCTGCCGGAACCTTCGCACCAATCTCGTAATTATAAGTAGGGAAGACCGCTCGATAGTTGGCGTCCACCAAACCGCTTATACCACGCACCGGGATGAATCGATTTGTCCCGTTGAATTCATTCGGAGGGGCTTGGTGGTTAGCTGGCAGCTGCAGACCGAGGTAGTAATCAAAAAAGCCATCCAGGTTGCCGTTGCTAGAATAATAGGATTGCACGGCTTCAGAGAGCTGTGCAAACTGCTGATCAGCAACCATATTCATCAAGTATTGATCCGAAGTGAAGTGGATGACGAGCACTACTATCAAGATAGTGACCAATGCCACGGCCAGATAAGTCAGAATTAAGCGGGTTTTGAGCGAGCGTTTCATGCTGAGTTGGTTTCTATAAAGCGGTAGCCGATGCCAAAAACAGTCTCGATGTAGAGGGGATGTGCCAGGTTATCTTTGAGTTTGAGGCGCAGGTTGCGGATATGAATTTTTAGGGTAGTTTCAGAGCCGGCAAAGCCATGGTCAATCAGATAAAGGCTCATTTGCTCATGCCTGACGACCTTGCCGGCATAGTTCATCAGCATCTCCAGCAAGTAAAACTCAACCGGGGTAAGCTCCACCGGTTCGCCTTGTTTGAGCACTTCATGTTTATCTCGGTTGAGGGTGATATCGCCAATCGTCAAGTTGGGAGTTTCACCTTCCGGCAGGCTGACGCGGCGCATAACTGCACGAATGCGCATGAGTAGCTCACGCAGCCGAAAAGGCTTAGTAATATAATCATCGGCACCTAACTCAAAGCCGCGAATGATGTCTGCCTCCTGCTGTTTGGCGGTGATCATGATGACAGGGATATCGGATTCAGTGCGCAGTCGGCTGAGGAACTGAAAACCGTCCATATTGGGCATCATCACATCCAGTAGGATTAAATCAGGGTTTTCGGTGTGAAACTGCTCCAATGCTTCTCGTCCGTCTGCTGCCAAGAGCACCTCAAAAAATTGGCTTTGAAGGTATTCTTGCAGCATCACCTGCACGTTGCGCGTATCATCTACTACGAGTACTTTGCGAGCCATAGTTGAATTATAGCTTCTTTTAAATCGCTTAATGGTTTAAGGCGGTCAGGCTGGGAGGGTTGATCCCAGCCTGAGTTCATAAGAGGAGAAGAATATGAAACCGAATAGGAATTAGTCATGCGGTCACTTAGATTTAGGAAGCTTCTGAGTCCTCTTCTAGCTCGGGGGCAGCCCAACCGTTTTTATCTTCCCTATTAAAATAAACCAGCAGATCAGCTGTATCTTTTAAGAAATCAATCTTGCCGACTTCCACACGTCCCACCTTGCGGCCAGTGCGGGCTTCCAAGTCTGCAATCATTTCAGTTTGACGGGAAGCTTGGATCAGCTCGATTTTTTCGTAGATTACGTGCCGGGGCAATTGATATTGAAAGCCCCATTCTTTCTCCAGTAGCCAAAGCACTAAGATAATAGCCGCATTTGCAATGAGCAGCTGCGGCCAGGCTGTTTGCAGCATGCCGGAGGAGTTCATCACCGGCAAGGACATCAATACAAACAGATAGGTCATTTCACGCACGGGCATGGGTTCCGTGCGGTAGCGCACAATCCGGAAGATAGCAAACAGACCAAACCCAACCCCAATCCCAATAGTGATATTCGTCATCAGGCTGACTACGAAGTAAATCACCGTGGAAAAAGTTAGATAGGTAAAGACAAAGCGCTTGTCTTTAGTGCGTGGGTAATAAATGAAGCGCACAATAACTATGGCCACAACAAAATTGAGCAGAAAACCTAAAAGAAAATTCGTTAAATCCGACATGTTAAAAACCTCCATTGATCCGCTTGAGCCAGAGTAATCTAGATTTCAAGGAGTTAGATTTCACTTGATCGTAAAGTAAGGCAACGCCGATACCGTACTTGCTAAAACCGGTAGAGCGCTGGTGGCAGGAATGAATAATCTCAAGGAACAGGGAAGGCTGCTTGCGCGTCTCGAGTTTCACCTCAGCGATTGCAGCGCAGCCTGTTCTTTCAACTTTCCAGCCAGAGCTGAAACCTAAGTTGAAATCGAGGGTGACTCGCTCTTGCAATCTGCTATCTGCCAATATGATGCGTGTAAACGTATTGACCAGCTTGGGCTCCAGGTTGAGATAGGATTCGGGTAAATTTTCGGCTAACCAATTTCGCTCTTGGCTCCCTAGGAAGGGCAGGTCAGGGTCAACCGGCAGACGGTTTTTCATAGTCAACCCTCGATTATTTTTATGCTTGACCTCCAAAAAGGCTTGGTGGGTGCTGGCGTATTCACGAATACGTACCTTATATTGATGTGCCCGATTATTGACATGCAGATGATAGAGATCGAAAGCAGGCGTATCGAAATAGAGGTTTTGATACTCCTGCAGGCGATAGCCTTGCACGGTCAGCATGCGGTACGCGTGCTTCAGCAACGGTAAAATCCTTTCGATTTGTTCAAAGGTGAGGCAGAACTTGATATCGAAGCGGTTAGCTAAACTGACCGCCTCGATTTCTTCTAGGTCAATGCATTGAAATTCTGATGCAGTAAGGGCCAGCTGCCAAGGAAACGCACGAATTTCCGCAGCCGGGGTGTCTTCCCCGTGAGTTTCTGACTTTATGGTTAGAAATTGGGTTGCTAATGAGTTCATGTCAAATGGTCCTTATTTGATGTTGGTGATAATACAAAATCTAGGCTTTTCTCTGGTATATTTTCTGTATAGCTGCACAAATAAAAAAGCGAGCTCTTTTTTGAAAGCTCACTTTTTCTAAGCCAGAAAATTTAGCGCCGTTGGCCTCCTCCGGGCATCTGGAATCCGCCCGCATTGCCGACTGTGTTAACTGTTGCAGCCAATGTTACAGTAGAAACAGTTTGAGCATTGCTCACGTTGCCACCGCTATAAAGCCCGTCTTTTTCTGTGCCTGAAGATGATCCACCCGTTAAGACGGTATAAGCAGCATTCAATTTCAGCTCAGGGCTGGAGACAACCAGGGTTTGGTAAGGTTTAGCAGGAGTGTAAGCCACCACCACGTTGCCCGTCTCGTCTTGTAGACTAAACAAGGTTCCAGCTGAAGCGGCGTTATCTAAAGCCACAAAGAGCGAGGGTTGAGAGGAATCAGTGGAGGGCGCCATAGCCATGCCAGCACTGCCAGCTGCGACGAGCAAGCCGCCCGTTACAGTGTAACTATTGAAATCTAAAGCACTATTGCCACTATTCGTTGGACCATCTACCAGCAGCGTTCCACCGGTCATGATGCCAGTGCCATTCACATCCACCCCGTCTCCTTCAGCATTCACATAGACATATCCGCCGTTCATAGCGAACTGACTACTACTATCCATACTAATAGCTTGTCCACTATTACCAGGAAATCCAGGCATCGTTCCGTTTTGGTTGCCTCCAGGAATGTTCCCAAACTGTGATGCGTCTGGTGTGCTTTGGGTGCCGGAGGAGCCAAAGTCTGGAAAAGTTCTGCCTTGCCCCGCTCCAGGCACATTTCCAAATTGAGTTCCACCTTGAGTTTTTCCACTTCCATTAGAGCCATTAATGCCATCATCACTGGCTTTAATGTGAATTTCTGCACCATTGATGGTGATTAAGTTACTTTCTAATCCTTCATAGCAAGTGGTGATATCAATGCTGTCGGCATTAATCTCCAAGGCAACATCGGCATGAACGCCGTCATCACCGCTGGCTAAAGTTAAAGTGCCACCGTTGATAATGATCGAGCCATTCGAGTGCAAGGAATCATCCGCAGTATTTAGTGCGAAGGTACCGCCATTAATTAGAAGCGAACCGGAACTCTTTATGCCCTTTACTGAGCTATCATCGCTGATTGCAACACTGCTGCCACCGCCGGTGGTGATGTTAAATGTGCCAGAGTTGATTTCCACCTGCCCTTTAGCGCTGATGCCATCGCCTTCTGCAGAGATGTTCACTGTGCTCTGGGTAATTTGGATGGTCCCTAGAGCCTCTGGATCATCATTATCGGATTTCATTCCATCCCCGCCGGATGTGATGTTGATTGTTGAATTGAGGATGACCAAATAGTCTTTTCCGCGGATGCCATCATCTGCTGCATTGACAATGAGATTGGCATCTCTGATTACCAGTCCGTCTTTGCTGGCAACAGCATCGTTGTAGTTGCCATTGACCGTAAGCTGACCGCTGCCATATATGGTCAGGTCATCATTGCTGAAAAGGGCTGCATTTGGTTCGTCAACGTTTGAAGAAGGGTAGACGTAGTTACTAGCGTCGCTTAAGGTGTTTTGGCTGCCTTCCGCAAGGATAATAACAACTTTATCTGCAGCTTGTTCAACATTGATGGCCGCACCGGTAGAGTTGGAAATCGTAACGGCTTCGAGAATCAGGCGGATGGGTTCTTCCACGTCTGAATTGACGACAATTTGACCGTCATTCAATGTTCCGTTGAGGCGGTAAGTGCCGGAGGAGACGATGGTAGCTATGCTGCCATTGATTATCACGCCAGAACTTGTTGCGGTGATTTTGTCGCCTTCCAGTTTGATGGCTATTTCATCGCTGGCATTCCAAGTATAATCGCCTTCTGCCTCATGCGTTTCAATTGGCATGGTGGTAACCTCAACCGCGGTGCTGGTCGAAGCAGATGATCCAATCGAAGATTGAGTGGATGAACTTGTTATTTCCGTAGCAGTCATATTACCTGAGGATGCGGCTGTTGAACTTATAGGAGAATTTTCTGTGCTGATTGTACAAGCGGCGGTAAATAACAGCGCAAGCACAATCAAGAAAGTGAATATTTGTTTTTTCATTTTATTATCCTGTCATGTTGATAAGATTAACAGCATAATATCCGTTTGCTGCCTTCGGCTGGTATAGGGCTGGTATAAGCGCAAAATCTGGGCAGACATTTTTTGGAAACAGGTTAAATTGTTTATAGTCAAAGTTCGGTAGCTAAATGCAATAAATTAAGACAATCATGATAAACTTTGCTCACCAATGGATCCCAAAAGTTTATATCTGCTGGAATACCCCAAAATCCTGGCGCGGCTGAAGTCTTATTCCGCTTTCAGTGCGTCCGAGGCGCTGGCTAGCTCCTTGCGCCCGACGGCTAACTTAGAAAAAGCACGCGCTTTGCAGCAGCAAACGCGCGAAGCGCGCTATCTGCTCACGCTGAGTGCCTCTCTCTCCTTCCAAGGAGCGGAAGACCTGCGCCCGCTGGTGGAGCGCGCTAAACATGGTGAGACGTTAGAAGCCAGCGAGCTGCTGGCCCTGCGCAACACACTGGTGATTTCGCGGGAAGCCCGCCGCATCCTGGAAGCGCATGCCCAAGAGGTGCCGCTGCTTTCGGACTTAGGCGAGAGCCTCTCGGAAGGCTTGGGGTTGGTGGATGCCATCAACAAGTCCATTTCTGAACGCGGAGAGGTGCTGGATAGCGCTTCAGAGGCTCTCGGGCACATCCGCAGCGAGATGAAAGTAACACATTCTCGGCTCATGGAGCGGATGAACCGCTACCTTAACGACCCCGCTACGGCTTCCATGCTGCAGGAAGCGCTTATCACCCAGCGCAGCGGGCGCTACGTGCTGCCTTTGCGCGCTGAGTTTAAGGGCCGTATCCCCGCTATCATCCACGATCAATCCGCTTCGGGTGCCACGCTTTTCATCGAGCCGCTGGCGGTGGTGGATTGGAATAATAAGATGCGTGAATTGGAGCTGGCTGAACGCGATGAAGTACTGCGCGTGCTGCGCGGGCTCAGCGAGCGCGTGGCAGAGCAAGCTGAAAGCCTAAAAGCCAGCACAGAGGCTATGGCTGCGCTCGACTTTGCGCTCATGAAGGCGCGCTATGCGGATGATTTGCACGCTACAGAGCCTGAGCTGGTACCTTTTGCCCAGGATGTGCCGGATTTTCACCCGGGCAGCGTGATCGAACTGCGCCGTGCCCGGCACCCGCTGCTGGACCCAGAAAAAGCCGTTCCGATTGACGTGGTTTTTGACCGTGAGACCTTTGCGGTGGTGCTGACTGGACCGAATACCGGCGGCAAGACTGTCACGCTCAAGACAGTTGGCTTGCTCGTGCTGATGGCGCAATCTGGCTTGCAGATCCCGGCGCAATCCGGCTCGCGCCTGAGCGTCTTCAAGGATGTGTTTGCCGATATTGGCGATGAGCAGTCCATAGAGCAATCCCTTTCCACGTTTTCTGGGCATATTATGCAAATCGTGCGCATTCTCAAAAGGGCAAACCAGCGCAGCTTGGTATTGCTGGATGAGCTTGGCGCCGGCACCGACCCGCAGGAAGGCTCAGCGTTAGCCCGGGCGGTGCTCAGCGCGCTGCTCAGCCGCAAAATAACCTGCATGGTCGCCACGCACTACCCCGAGTTGAAGACTTTCGCGCACGCCACGCGGGGCGTACTGAATGCCAGCTTGGAATTCGATGTGGAGACGCTCAAGCCCACCTATCATCTTACGATGGGCTTGCCCGGGCGTTCTAATGCCTTGGCGATTGCCGAGCGCTTAGGCTTGGACCGGGATATCATCGAGGATGCTCGGCAGGAGCTCAACCCGACGGATTTGCGTGCAGAAGACCTCTTGGAAGAGATCCATCGCCAGCGCGAGCTGACCCAAGCGAATTATGCTGAATCAGAGAAGCTGCGCCGCGAGCTGGAGGCACGCCAAAGGGAGTTGAATGCGCGCTTAGAGGAGCTCGAAGCTGAAAAGAGCCATATTTTAGAGCGTGCCCAGGACCAAGCTGAGCAAGAGCTCGAACAGGTGCGCCAGGAATTAGCTGAGCTGCGCCGAGAGATGAGCCGGCTGCGCACGAGCCCGGCAGAGCTGGCACCCCTGGTGGAGAAGCTTGAGGAGGTTGCGGAAAAACAGGAAAAGATCGTGCGCAAAAAGCGTCAGCCGCGCATAACATCCTCTAGCGGTCCGCTGCGCGTGGGTGAAAAGGTCCTGGTTCGCCGGCTCAAGACCGAAGGCGTGATTACCGCGCTTGATGGCGACGAAGTGGAAGTGCAGGCAGGCGTGCTGCGCATGCGCTTGCGCCCCGAGGAGATCACCCGCCGCGTGCAAGCCGATGAGGAAGCGCTCGAAGAGCCTGCAAAACCCGTAGTCGGTCGCACGCAGTTGCCCGAGGTTGCCTCGCCCGGGATGGAGCTGGACTTGCGCGGGCAGCGCGTTGAGGATGCACTTGATCAGCTAGATGCTTATTTAGAGAGAGCCTCTCAGGCTGGGCTGCCCTTTAGCCGCATTATCCATGGCAAAGGCACTGGGGCGCTGCGCCAAGCGGTGCGTGAGGTGCTGCAGACCTCGCGTTACGTGAAGCGATGGGAGCCAGGCGGAGAAAAAGAAGGCGGCGATGGCGTTAGCGTGGTCTTTTTTGAAGGGCATTGAGCTAAAAACTAAAAATGATTTACTCGGGTTTACTTGGTATTTTCCATCTGCTTTTTACGCCGGTGCATCAAGAGAGGCGCAGCTAACTTGCGCAGCCAATACTTGAACACGATCGGCGAAAGCGCCTTACCCCCATCGCGGTAATGCACACGCAGCATCTCCGGCCAGCAGCGGTCGTCTGCAGCGATGGATTTAGCCTCTCCATGCAGTCGGAAAGCCGCCCAAAGTTGGGGCACATACACGAGAGGCGCCAGTGCTGCCAAGCGCACCCACAGGTCGTAATCCATCGCAAAGTAAAAGCTCACATCCAGGGGACCCACCTGCCGCCAAAGATCGGCGCGGAAAAAGCTGGCTTGCTGCGGGATGTGCACATAACCGCGGCGCAGCTTGCGGTAGTCGGTTTGCGCCGCCGGGAACTTGCCAATGGTTTTCCCCTCAGCATTGATGAGCAGCGCGTCCCCATAGACCATGGCTGCTTCGGGGTGCTCATGCAGCGCCCTCACCGCAGCGCTCACCGCACCGGGCAGCAATAAGTCATCCGAGTTGAGCCAGGCGAGAATCTCGCCACTGGCGCGATCAAAGCCCTGGTTGATGGCGTCCGTCTGCCCTTGGTCGGGCTGGGATTGCCAATAAGCCAGCTGGTCGGCATATTTTTGGATAATCTCCAGGCTGCCATCCGTCGAGCCGCCATCGATGACGATGTATTCCAGGTTGGGGTAATCCTGCTCCAGAACCGAGCGCAGGGTCTGCTCGAGGAAAGGCGCCTGGTTAAAGGAAGGCGTCACGATGCTAACTTTGGGTAAAGCGTTTTGGCTCATCTTGGTTCTATTTTACTTGCGATGCGCCTGTTGATAACGCTGGCGTGACGCGCTGCGCAAACTTTCAGCTAAGCCACGCAAGCCGAGCACACTCGCGAAGGCAGAGAGGATGCGCTTCCAATCTTGCAGGGCGATGCCTGGGGCACGCCAAAAGCTACGCGCATAGGCACTCAGCGCTTTACCTGCTTGCCCGCTTTCCATCAGGTAAAAGCCAGCCAGGCGGTACGCCCCCGCCCAAATCTGGCGCTCCATCTGGCTGGCTAAAGGCTCAAAACGCGGATCTTGCAGGATCCATTCAGCTAATTGCAACGCTTCCGGGGCAAAACCAGCCGCCTGAGCCATATTTTTAGCGCCGGCATGCATGCGCGCTGCCGCCCAGAGTTCCCCTGGCACGTACACAGGCTCAGCTAAGGCTGCCAACCGCAGCCAGAGGTGATGGTCAAGCAGATAGTGGTAACTTGGGTAGAGCAATCCGGTTTGCACAAGGTACGCGCGGCGGATGAACACTGCCGGCTGCCCGATGATGCGAAAGCGCATTAGGTCCGCCAAACCCCAATGCCCGTAGCGCATGCGGTGGAACGGCTTGCCAGCCTCATCGATGGACTCCACATCGCTAAATACGAATGATGCTTGCGGGTTGGCGGCTAAAGCTTCAACTGCTGCCTCAACAGCGCCAGGGTAATATAGATCATCCGAGTTGAGCCAGGCTATCACCTCGCCGGTAGCGCGCGCTAGCCCCTTATTGATACCTTCAGCTTGACCGCGGTCTGGCTCCGAGACCCAGCCAGCGAGCTGCCCGGCATACTTTTGGATAATCTCGAGGCTGCCGTCGGTTGAGCCGCCATCGATCACCCAATATTCGAGGTTCGGATAGTTTTGGTCCAGAACTGAACGGATAGTCTGCTCGAGGAATTGGGCTTGGTTATACGAAGGCGTGATGATGGAGACGCGCGGGAGAGTTGGCATAGCATTATTATACCTAGCAGAATTTTTCCCGGAGTTAGAGTTTGGGTAGGGTTGATATCGTCTATCGAATCGGTTCAAGGGCTCCATTTGTTAGGTTCCAGCGGGTGAGGATATCGCCCTCAAAAGCA
>JAXGPR010000007.1:0-84994 GCA_040766895.1 Anaerolineaceae bacterium
TTTGAAGAGGGCCTGATGGAATATACACCGGCGTTTTCGTATGTTTTTGCCAGCACAACACTCCTAGACTCTGTTATTCCAAAGGTTACTGCTATAAAACTAATTCCTATTACAGCTGATGTTATTTCCACATATTTTGTTTACCGCATCGTACGCATAAAATATCCCCGTGGCAATAAGCCTTATTGGGCAGCCGGCGCGTTTTTCATCCTCCCAACAATCTTCATCAATAGCGCCCATTGGGGTCAGATGGATGCGCTTTATACACTGTTTATCATTATCAGCTTATTTTTGTTCCTGAGAGAAAAGCCATTGCTGGGCATGTTGGCTTATGCACTGTCCTTTTCAATTAAATTTCAAGCCATTTTCTTTATCCCGTTCTTAGTCATCCTTTTTCTCAAGAAAAAAATCCCATGGTGGCAGTTTCTTTTGATTCCAACGGTGTACGTGGTCAGCTGCATTCCAGCGGTTCTTTTAGGGGCCAGTTGGCAGACTGTTCTCACCATCTATCTTGGACAATCAGGAAAATATAGATGGCTTTCTGGAAATGCTCCCAACTTGTATACCTTCGTCCCAAATGGGTATTATGAGCCTGGCTTGGTGATTGGGCTCATCGTGGCGTTTTGCACCCTCGCCGCCTGGATTATCTTTACAGCTCTGGACAAGAGCGATTTAACGAGGGAAAGAATGGTGCTGCTCGCCCTAATTTCAGTGAGCCTCACGCCGTTTGTTCTTCCAAAAATGCACGATCGTTACTTTTACCCAGCGGATGCGCTTTCGCTGATAGTGGCGTTTTATAACCCGAATTTATGGTTTGTTCCGATATTATTCCAGTTAAGTTCAGGTCTCGCATATACTGTTTATCTGTTAGGTACATCCATAGGGCTAGTAAAGATAGGAGCGATAATCAACACAGTCTTGATTGCCTACCTGTTAGCCTATCAATTATCAAGGCAAGTTAGCTCTATTCGCGAGGCGAGTGATCATGAAGTCGTCCATTGAATCAACGAAAACATTCTTAAAAAACAATTCAGTTACTATCTGCATGGTGGCTCTCATTGCTCTTGCGGCATATGGTTACGAGCTTTTTAATATCAATCTCACGATTGACGAAGAACTTGCAGCTCTCAGGACAGAAATAAATCCAGGATTTATCCCCAGCGGAAGATGGGGGTTATTCGTGCTCACGAAGTTACTTTTACCCAAGCAAGTTATCCCATTCGTACCTTTGGCGCTAACACTCCTGTTTCACCTGTTATCTCTTCTTCTCTTGCTAGATTGTTTAGGCGTTCGCAATCAAGCTGACAAAGTTCTTATCACTGCATTGGCCATACTCTGGTCCGGGCTAGTTTTTATTTATAGTTTTTCTAATAGCAATTTTGCCGTCGGCTTCGGTTTTTTATGCATCTCCCTCAGTTTATATCTCTTGATCAAAGGCAAAGGCGCAGGTAAACTTTGGGCTGCCATTCCAATTGCCTTTGTAATTTCCATTTACCAGCCGCTTTTGCAGCCTCTTGTGATGGTTTTTCTGCTATACCCGCTCTATCATTGGCGGGAGGAGCAGCACAATTTCTTGCGCTTCCTGCTCAATGCCTTGCTTGCACTTGGCATTGGCTTCGTGCTTTATTATGGTGTTCAACAACTTTTCCTCTTTGCCTTCAATACGGACACCTCTACATATGTCTCACATTACTTTGATTTTGCAAACTTGTTTACAAATATCGGATGGTACCTTCAGAAACTTGCCCGCCTCTTTTACAATGTCATGGTTGGAGATAGCTCCTTCTATGGCATAACCGTGCGGGCACTGCCTATTTTCCTTTTCGTTGCCGGGTTAATTATATTGATTGGAGAGTTTAAAAAGAGGGAGCGAACCAGTTATTATTTGCTTTTCCTTGTCCTTCTGGCAATCTTTACCATCATGCCTTTCATAGGCGGGATCCTAACCAAGGGTTACATTCCATACCGTTCCCTGCTTGGAGTACCCATGTTCCTCGTCGGTTGGGCAGCGCTGGCATTCAAAAACGCCGGTCAAAGATCCCGATGGCTACTGTCAATTCTGGCAGCGCTTACGCTATTTCAGTTCGCATCATCCACGAACCATTTGTTTGCTTCATCGGCGTTTGCCTATGAAGAAGACAAGATATTAGCCACCCAACTAATTCAGCGAATTGAGGATGAAAAAGAAAATACCGGCGTTGTTTCCCCCGTGTATCTGGAAATGGTTGGATATGTGCAGCGCCCATCCACGCCCCTTGTTTCCCGCATCGAGAACATTGGCGCGTCTTTCTTCGGCTGGGATGGCGGCCATACCAGCCGTGTGACGAACTTTTTGCACATACTTGGATATACATCTCTAGACGCTCTCCCGCTTGAGCGGCGCTCTGCTTACGTGGATCAGGGTATTACCATGCCTGTCTGGCCTGCAAAAGGCAGCGTACAGGTTGTGGGGGATGTTGTGTTAGTCAAGTTCAGCCCTTACTCCCCCCAGCAGGTTGAAGCCATCTGCGCGGAGACAGATCCTAAGGCATTGCCCGCAGCCTTTTGCCCGCAGCCATAGTCACAACAAACGTGAACATCCTTTTTATCACCCACCATCCCGAGCTGCATGGCTCCATCCGCTCCTTGCTGGATTTGACTGATGGACTTCAGAAGTACGGCGTGCGTCCCTTCTTCGTAGTTCCTACAGAAGGGAGCTTCTCCAGTGCCCTGCAGGAAAAACAGCTGCCCTATGCCATTATGTCTGTGCCTTATTGGCTCTCCCACAGGCCGCTTAGCTGGCGCGAAAAAGCCCAACGGATAAAGCAAATTCGGCACGCCTCTCAATATTTAATCCCCATAATTTCTGACCAGCACATAAACCTGGTCTACACGAACACTTCCGCCTCGCCTATAGGCGCATTAGCTGCCCGGAAGGCTTCTCTGCCCCATATCTGGCATCTGCGGGAAGGCGCCTATCCAGATTTTCATCTCCGTTCAATCCTATCTAATGGCTGGATAGCGAGGTTCTTGCATAATTCAGGAACGATCATCTGCAATTCCGAAGCTGTAGCACGCAGTCACTTTGGCAACAACCTGCGCGGCATCTACGTAGTTCATAACGCCGTTGCAACGCAGTCACAGTTCGAGGACCGGCTGCACCTAAGGCACGAGAGCTTCAAACCAGATGGTTTTACCTTCGTGATGCCCAGCAATTACCAGCCCCAGAAAGGGCAAGAACAAGCGCTCCGTGCACTGGCGATCCTGCATGCTCGCGGCATCTCGGCGCGGTTAGTGCTCGCAGGTAACAGTAAAGAGCCTTATCTGACCCAGCTTCATGCCCTCTCCAAAGAGCTCGGCATCGAGCAGAGCGTTGCATTTTTACCATTTACTGAAGATCCGCTGACACTATACTATTCTTCAAATTGTGCCCTCGTTTGCTCCGAATACGAAGCCCTCAGTCGCGTGGCGCTCGAAGCGATGTCTTGCGGGCTGCCTGTTATCGGCCGGAACAGCGGCGGCACGCCAGAAATTATCCTTCACGCCCAGACCGGCTACCTTTACGACAACTTCGACGGCTTGGTGGAGAGCATGGCGACCCTCGCCCAAAATCCGGAGCTTTGCCAGCAGATGGGATTGGCAGGTTGGGCACGCGCTAGAGAGCTTTTCAACACCGAAGACTGCGCTGCCAAAGTTTTCGAGATCATTCAATCTGTGGTGAACAAAGCATGAACCCTCCCCGCCTGATCGCCTACTATCTTCCGCAATATCACCCTATTCCGGAAAACGACGCCTGGTGGGGGAATGGCTTCACCGAGTGGACCAACGTTGCCAAAGCCAAACCCCTCTTTCGCGGGCATTATCAGCCGCATATCCCCGCCGATTTGGGTTTCTATGACCTCCGCGTTCCAGAAGTGCGCGAGTCTCAAGCTGCCTTGGCGCGGGAGGCTGGGATTGAGGGTTTTTGTTATTGGCATTATTGGTTTGGGGGCAAGCGCTTGCTTGAGCGTCCGTTTGATGAGGTTTTGGCAAGCGGCAAGCCTGATTTTCCCTTTTGCCTTGCCTGGGCGAATGCCAGCTGGACGGGCATCTGGTACGGTGCAGACGACCGCATCCTTCAGGAGCAAACTTACCCCGGCCTGGAGGACCACCGCGCACACTTCGAAGCTCTTCTGCCTGCTTTCAAAGATCCGCGCTATATCCGTGTAGATGGAAAACCGCTGTTTATGATCTTTCAGCCACTGGATTTATCTGCAGAGGTGATAGCCTTTTGGCAGCAGCTTGCGCTAGCCGCAGGGCTGCCTGGCATTCACTTTACCGGCATCGTCAAGAACGCTGAGGAGGCGCAGACCGCCTATCGGAACGGTTTTGCAGCCTGCACCATTTCCCGCACATCCGGGCGCGGCACGCACCTCTCGTGGGACCGCGAGTTGTGGCGCCGCTTGCTCGGGAATAAACGCGCAGCGCACACCTATCAGAAGCTCTTTCACAAACCCTTTCACGTGTATGACAGCCGCAACGCGCTGCCTTTTATCGATATCCAGCCGCCGGATGGGATGGACTTTTACCCATGCGTGCTGCCGGGCTGGGATAATACCCCGCGGGCTAGGCTGAATGGACAGGTATTCTTGCATTCCTCGCCAGAAATCTTCCAGCAGCATCTTAAGAAAGCTTTGGCACGTGTGACGGATTACCCGCCAGAGCATCAGATCATCATCCTCAAATCCTGGAACGAATGGGCAGAGGGGAACTATTTGGAACCTGACCAGCGCTTCGGAACTGCTTTTCTGGATGCTTTGCGAGAGTTTACCCACTCAGAGAATGACGATCGCCTTGGAATTTAATGTCAGTGTAATCATCCCGGTCTATAACGCCGCTGCATTCGTGCGCCAGGCGGTTGAATCCGCGTTGGCTCAGCCCGAAACCGCTGAAGTGATTCTGGTTGAGGATAACTCCCCGGACAACAGCTTGCAGGTTTGCCACCAACTGGAGCAGGAGTACCCACAGGTTCGACTCTTCCGCCACCCCAATGGCGAGAACCGCGGTGCGGGACCGAGCCGCAATCTTGGCATCCTAAAAAGCACCCAGCCTTTCATCGCCTTCTTAGACGCCGATGATTTTTACTTACCCGGGCGTTTTAGCCAAGTTAAGGAAGTTTTTGCGAGCAATTCAGATTGCGACGGTGTCTATGAGGCAGTTGGGCAGCACTTTGAAGATGAAGCCGGCAAGGCCCGTTGGCTCGAATCTGATATGGCGGGGATCGAGGAGACCACTATAGACCAGCCAATCGCACCGGAAGACCTTTACCGAACGCTGACCAAGGGCGGGCATGGTCATATCCATCTTAACGGATTAGTCATCCGGCGGGATGTTCTGAGCCGCTGTGGATATATGGACGAAAGCATAGCAGACACCCTACACGAAGATACTGATTTTATCCTGAGGCTTGCTGCGGTTGGTAAACTGCTGCCTGGAAATATCCAAGAGCCTACATCTATGCGCAGGGTGCATGCTCAAAACCGCGTGTCTGCCCCCCGCAGCCCGGAAAGCATTCAGCGCGATAGGATGCGCCTGCGTGCCGCCACTTATGGCTGGATGCGCGAGCATGGCACCCAAGAACAGCGGGGGTTGGCTTTCCGCCGGCTGATGCGCCAGTGGCTAAGTTATCCTTCCCAACCGAGCAGCGGCGCTGCACTCGGGCGTCTGCTGAGGCTGCCATTCAGCTATCCATCAGCACTCATAGAGAAAGATTTTTGGCAGGAATGCCTAGAAACCCTGAAAGCGCTCATAAGAGGAAAATAAATGCCTGAGGCTGCCTTAAATTCCATCGAAGTTTCAGTGATTATCCCCGTATATAATGCCGCATCCTACGTGCGGCAGGCAGTTGAATCTGCGCTGATGCAGCCGGAAGTGCAGGAAGTGCTGCTGGTGGAAGATGGCTCCCCTGATAACGCGCTGGAAGTTTGCCAACAGCTAGCTGCAGAAAATAAACGGGTTATTCTTTTACGCCACCCCAATGGCGAAAACCGCGGAGCCGGCGCCAGCCGCAACCTTGGCATGCGCCACGCCACCTCCCCCATATTGGCATTCCTGGACGCAGACGATTATTACTTGCCAGGGCGGTTTAAGCTAGATGCCAAGATTTACGCAGAAAATCCCTCGTGTGAAGGGGTTTACCACGCGGTGAGCATGCACATTGAAGACCCGGAAGGGCTCGAGCGTTGGAACAACGCCGGCAAAGCACCGGACCAGATTCAAACCGTTTCAGCGGAAATTCCGTCGGAAGGTCTGGCAAAAGCTCTTCTTGAAGGTACGAGCGGATATTTCATCCTGGATGCGCTCAGCATAAAAAAATCCGTCCTCGAGAAAGCGGGATTAATGCACGAAGATTTGCGCTTGCATCAGGATACGGAATGGATTTTACGTGTCGCGATGACTTCACGACTTTTCCCAGGAAGCTTGAATGAACCTGTCGCCAGCTGGAGGGTGCACGCGCAAAACCGCATCTCAGCCCCACGCAGCCCCGTGGGCAAACTGGATGACCGCCTGCGTATGTGGGAGGCACTTTACGACTGGTGCCGCCAAAATGGCGCTGTACAGTTCTGCCCTACGATTATGCTTCGGATGATCGAAAATGCTGCCAGTAAGCAGCGCTTTGAATGTAAGAATAGCGGCAAGCTTAGCCGGCGGTTGCTGCGCGTAACACATATTGCTTCATGGCTGCTGCCCCATCCCCGCTATGCCCTGGACCGCTACTTCTGGCAAGCTTTAAAAGAGTTTACCAGCACACAGCCGACGGCCAAACCTGAATTGGAGCAGCTGTGAAACTTTTAGTCGGCACGCTCTACAGTGGCGAAAATGAGCTGGAAGAATGCCTGAAAAGCATTCACGCTCAACGCTACACCAATTACGACCACATCCTTATCGAGAATTTACCAGAGCTTGAAGCGCATTACCAGCTTTACAAAACCTTTCTGGATCACACGCAAGAATACGAACTGCTCGTCAAAGTCGATGCTGATACTGTATTAATCTCTGAACATCTTTTCGATAGGATTATTGACCGGTTTTCCTCTGAGCCCTCCCTTGAAGTTCTGAGTATCGGCTTGCATGATTTCTATACAGACACAATCATCAATGGATTGCAGATTTCTCGAAACACTGTCCGGTGGGATTTTTCTAAAAACAGTATATTCACAGATATTCCCATTCTTGATCCTAAAAGTTACGTGTTTGATACGGCGGTCTTATCGCCAGCTGGAGAACACAGCCCCAACCCCTCCATACCACAGGCATTCCATTATGGCGTTCACCGCGGGATCAAATCCATCCAAAAGATTCACAGCACCACCCACTGGGCAAATATGCAAAAAGTTTGGCATCACTTTCTTCAGACGCGAGACGTGCGTCTTGGCTTTGCGGTGCTGGGTGCGGAGCTGGTTTACGCCGGCACTTTCAACCGCAAGGACCAAGACTATACCACCCCGCTCATGGGTGAAGTGCTCTGCACGTATAAAGGCATGGACGCCAAGCAGCTTGAAAGGGAAATACGCCGGCTGCGTTTCCTGCACTGGGGCTTTCTGCCCGATGATTTGCGCCGGAGGGTGCTACGCTACAAAAGAGGAAAGCTTGATCAGAATTGGGACCAAACCTAAGAACATTCGCCTTGATCGCTTATCGGTTGAAGCGAGTGAGATTATCCTCTTAAATTGACTCTTTAAGAGACAGTATTTAATTACATAAAATATTCTGATTATTATTTATTGCTTATGAATAATATAATAAAAGTAATTTTTACAGATATGCAACGACCTTTTAATAAAGGCCATCTGGAGCAGAGCTTTGAATGGCGGATGATCAGCAAACATTGGAATCCAGTAATTTCTAGTGATCCGGATTTTTTATTCTATTCTTGCAATGGTAACGATTATCTAAAGTACAACTGCATTCGCATTTTTTACACCCCAGAAAATATTCGTCCACGCTTTGATCGTTGTGACTATGCCTTTTCGTATGACCTTCCAATCACCGAACGGAACTATCGGCTGCCCATCTATCGCCGTTGGCCTGAATACAAGGACCTCTTTCGCCCGAGAGACCCAGAAAAAATCGCAGCACAAAAGCGCCAATTTTGCGGCTTCATGGTCTCTAATCCACATGCAGTTGAAAGAATCGACTTTTTTAATCGCCTTTCCAAATATAAGAAGGTTGACTCAGGTGGTGGATACCTTAACAATATTGGCTACCGCGTAGAACGAGGTTCACAAAACAAATTGGATTGGATGCGTAATTACAAGTTTTCCATCACCTTTGAAAACTCCAGTTATCCAGGCTATACAACCGAAAAACTGATGCACGCCCTGCTTGCGGATACAATTCCCATCTATTGGGGAAACCCTCTTGCATCTTTAGATTTCAACCCTAAAGCGTTCATCAACTGCCATGATTATCCTTCTTTCGACGACGTCGTGGAATTGGTCCGAGAAATTGATCAAAACGAAGCGCTTTATATGGAGTATCTTAGCCAACCATATCTAACTGACAATGTTGAGACAGAGTTCTGTAAGGAAGAAAACATTGTTGCCAGGTATGATGAGATCCTCTCAAGCAGGAAGTTTTATATCTCCCCAGCCATTAAGCGTCTTCAAAAGCCATTATATAGTTGGTATAGATTGGAAACAACAGCTAGGAAACTCTTCAGGAAAGTTAAAGCCTATAGCAAGCAAGCGGTTGCCATGATCAAAACAAAAACGTTTCGCAAACGAAATATAGGCTAATCATCACCTATGCGCATTTTGGCAATTTCCGCATATTTCCCTCCCTACAGCTACGGAGGCTATGAGATCCGTGTAAGCAACGTCATGGACGCACTCTCAGCACGTGGGCACGAAATCCACGTCCTGACTACTAAGACTGACACTGGAATGCAAGCCGAGCGGATTGCTTATGCTTACCCCGTCCTGCGTGTGCTGAATGGTGCATCCCGCAAAATGCGCTTTTCTGACCGCCTGACCACTCACCACCTTACTCATGGCATCGGAGTTGTGCTCGTCTTTTTACGTGAAACCTTTGCCGACATGCGCGACCTGGAACGCGTGGAGCGCGAAATCCGCACTTTCCAACCCGACCTGATTTACCTGGGGCATATCATGCCGCTTAGTCAGGAGCTGCTGCCCTTTCTGGCGCGGCAAGACCTCCCACTCGTCGCAGATGAAGGCGGTGCTAGTTTGACATTTGCCTTTCATGGGGGCGGGCTTTGGCGGCGTTTTCTGGCAGAATTTCCAGAGGGTAGCATCTTTCAGCACCTGATCAAGCGCAGCTTCGTGCGCGTGGTTAGCTGGCTTTCTCACGGTCGAATGCAGGAAGAGCGGCATTGGCCTGCCATACATGCTTTCTTTAACAGCGAATTGAACGCGCACAACGCGCATGGGGCGGGTGTTCCCCTCGCACGCGCCGAGGTAATCCATTCCGGCATCGATACAGACTTTTTTAGCTTCAAACGTCCTAAAGCCTTCGGCAATCCGCTGACGCTGCTCCAGCCAGGCAGAATTGAGCAGAACAAGGGGCAGCTGGACGCGGTAGAACTCTGCGCGGCGCTCCATGCGCGCGGAATCCCTTGCACACTTACCATCGTTGGCGATCGCTGGAAAGAAATTTACGCTCAGGAAGTGGAAAATCGAATCCGAGAACTGGGCTTGAATAGCTCAGTGCGCATTTTGCCGATGCAATCCAGAAGCACATTAGTGAAACTGTATCACCAAGCAGATATCTGCCTCTTTTTAAGCCGTTATCGTTCTGGTTTTTCCCGTATTCCGCTCGAAGCGATGGCTTGCGGCAGCCTGCTCCTTTCTTACGGGTATGAAGGTTCCGATGAGATCCTTCGCGATGGCCAAAACGGTTTTCTTATCCCAAATGGAGACATCCCAGCTATTGCAGAGCGTATCAGCGCTCTCCTCCGGGAGCCGGAATTAATTTCACGCATTATCCATCAAGCGCGGGCAGATATAGAAAATGAATACTCTCTCAGCAGCTATGCGTCAAAAATAGAGGTATTTTTAGAGCAGGTTCTCCAAAGTAAAGCCATCATTAACCAAACAGAAAAAAACAACCGCAGGCGCAGCACCCGAGTTGAACTGATATGACTTGCCCACAAATTTACAACAAGAAAGCCTGGCTTGAAGGGATCTCGCTCAGTTTTCATCACAAATTCCATGTTCCACATCGTGGCTGAACCATGATCAACAAACCGCTTGTTTCTATCATCCTCCCCACTTATAATCGGGCTCATCTCCTGCCCCGAGCCGTGGACTCTGTGCTTGCCCAGACCTTCCCGAACTGGGAACTGATCATTTGGAATGACGGCTCAACCGACGAGACTGCAAAAGTCTTAAGCACATATCTCGACCCACGTATCCGAGTGTTTAGTGCGCCAAACCAGGGCAAGTCTACCGCCCTGAACCAGGCATTAGCGCGCGCAGAGGCAGATATATTCGCTTTTCTGGATGATGATGACTGCTGGATGCCACAATTTCTGGAAAGCCAGATGGCAACCTTACTCGCTTATCCTGAATTGGACCTCGTTTTCAGCAATTTCCGCAACATCAATGTTGCCCGTAACTTCGATGAGGATGGTTCCAGTCAGAACGCTTCAGGTTTAAAACGCCTGCAAACAGAAGAGCTCGAAAGCGGAGCTAGGCGCATCATCAAGGGCTTTTTGGAAGGAATCGCCACGGAAAACTTCATAGCTTTCGATGCAGCCGTGATGCGCGAGCATTTATTTGAGCAAGTTGGCATTTTCAACACTGACTTAAATGGTGGAGAGGATTTCGAATTTTGGTGGCGCGCCGGCTTACAAGGCTTACAAGCTGCCTTTTCGGAAGAAATTGGCTTGATCCGCTACAAGTATCCAGGCAGCTTAAGCGGAAGCGAAGTGGCCGCACGCCTAAATTTTCTACAGACGCTCGATGCCTGTGCAGAGGCTTCCCGCCAGGCAGGAAAACCTGAAACAATCGACCTTCTGCACCCTGCCTATCGCAACGCATGGCAAAACCTTATTGAAATCTACGGAAAACAAAAAGACATGGCTGGTGTGCTCGAGGCGTTCAATAATGCATGCAAATATGGTTTCCAACCCGGCACTTTAGGGGCTTTCATGCGAGCACTCATCCAAATTCTTTGATTTTGATATGACTATTCGGGTATTACACATCTTTGCGCCAAATTTTAAGGAGCGGTTTTCGGGACCGGTCCATCAATGGCGGTATTATTTCACGCAATGGAACGATCCCTCAATCGAACATTTTGTGCTAGATGTACACTCACGAAGTATGAAACCCGCTGTTGAGGCATTTTCTTTTCAACTCAGGAAACAAAACAAAGGTTTACTCAGCCAAAGTCAGCGTTTTGCCTGGATCTTCCAGCTTCATCGCAGCCTGATCAGTCTTCATAATGATTATGACATCCTGCATGTGCATATTCTCTGGTGGGGCAGCCTGTTGCTCGGTTTATGGTCACGTCTCTGGAAAAAGACTGTCCTCTATGAAACCGTCCTGCTAGATAGCGACACACCGAGCGGAATTCTCCACGAACGCTTTGGAGGATTGAAGCTCTGGCTGCTGAAAAAATTTCACGCAATACTCGCCATCAATGATTTCCTCGCGCAGGATTACCTGGACCACGGATTTTCGCAGGAACAGGTTTTCTTGCTCCCAAATTGCGTAGATACTGAGCTGTTTCGTCCGGCCACTAACCAAGAGGAAAAACGCAGTTTGAGGGCAAGTTTGGGGCTTCCACTGGACGCATTTGTTCTATTGTTTGTTGGCAGCCTGATTCACCGCAAGGGTTTTGACATCTTGATGCAAGCCTTTGACATTGTGGCATCACATGATGAGAGATTTTATCTGCTGGCCGTGGGTCCACGTAGCAAAGATGAGAACCCCTCGCTAGATGAAGAATTTCTTGAGCACGTCGTTAAAGAATTAGAAGGAAAACCCGCCAGTCAAAGATTCCTTCTACCCGGCTTAATTCAAGACAGAGCACGGTTGGCAGAGGTTTATCGGGCTAGCGATGTTTTTGTCTTCCCTTCTCGAAATGAGGGTTTACCCAGTGTTCTGCTTGAAGCAATGGCTACGGGCCTCGTGCCTGTAGTCTCTGACCTTCCCGTCTTTCAGTCGATCATCCAGCCAGATGTGAACGGCATTATTGTCCCGGGTGAAGACACGCATGCCCTGGCAGAGAGCTTGCTCAGGGTTCCAGAAGACTGGGAAATGAGGCAAAGGCTCGGAAAATCTGCGCGAGAAAGTGTTCTCGACCGGCATAGCTTCCAGGCTTGGCAGGCTCAGATTTCTCGGTTTTACCAGACCTTCCCTGCCCGTGCCAAATCTATTAAAAGCGGGTATGATACTCTCACTTAGAATCCCGGATAAATTATATGATTGAAACGCTCAGTTTAATTCTGGTTGGACTTATTGGCCTCATCCTCGCCGGGATGATTCTGGTCAACCCCTTCCTCGGGATCGTTCTCATCGCAGCCAGCCTGCCAGTAACGGACCTTTTACCGTCCATCCCAATGGTCAGCTCAATCCTCCCGATAGTTGGTGTAGTTACCATTTTCGGATATCTAATAAAGAATATCAATAAGCGTGGAAATGGCCTCAAAGGCACTCGCCCTGTCTTGATTCTAGGTTTACTGTTTATTATCTGGATGTTTATCACTAATCCGCAGGCAGCCTGGTTCGGCCATGACCGTAATTGGATTTTCACCTACGTGCAATTGCTTATTTTGACCTTCTTAGCCGAAGAGTTACTTGACGACCCTAAGAAATACAAGACATTCTTTTGGGTATTTTCAATAGTTTCAGTGATATCTGCGACGGTGGCTATACAACAAGGTTCGATCGGGGAGGATATCGACACCTCTGTCCGCACCGCCGGCCTGAGCGAAGGTGCAAACTCAGCAGGCCGATATTTTGTGGTTGCAATGATTTTCTTCGTCTATTTGCGCACAATAGAGAAAAAGCCGATACTTAGAACTCTTTCTGGGATAGGAATTGTTATTACTTTCCTAGGCGTATTCT
Organism: Anaerolineaceae bacterium; assembly: GCA_040766895.1. Taxonomy (GTDB): domain Bacteria; phylum Chloroflexota; class Anaerolineae; order Anaerolineales; family Anaerolineaceae; genus Mesolinea. Next base: position 13,056 of record JAXGPR010000007.1, read on the forward strand.
TTACGGTTTCCCGCACTGCAATAGTCTTACTTTTTACTGCTATCGGGCTCATCATCCTTCTCAACCCTCAAAAGAAGGTAAATTTCTCACTCATTATCGTTTTCATGCTCGCAATTCTGACACTGACGATGTTATCAGACTCTGTTTTTAGGATCATATCCTCCATTATCCCTTCAATCACCCAGGGCACGGATACTATCGGCTTGCGCTATAAATTGTGGGATGCAGGTTTTCGCATGTGGTTGGATCACCCCATCACCGGCGTCGGGATTGGCAGGTTTCCGTATGAATTGCCTTTCTACGCAAGCGGAATTCCACAGCACTATCTGCACCTGGTGGCGCATAGCACTTATGTCCAACTTTTATCCGAGACCGGCATTGTTGGGCTGGCGCTATGGTTATCTATGGCAGCTATATCACTTGTGAACCTATGGAAAGCCAGCCAGACGGAAGACTTGAAGCTAAAATCACTGGCGCGGATGTGGTTTATCGCGTTGCTCGTGCTGCTCATAGGCGGTATTACTATGACTCAGAGTGCAGAAAAATTAATTTGGATATGCATGGGGGTCAGTGAATATTTTCATCTACATGCGATTCACCAGCCTGCAACAGAAAAAAAACAACAACTTAGTATTGGCGCTGCCGTCAAATCCGGTCAAGACCTGCATTTGTGAAAAGATTAAATTTACCGACGGACAATATATAAATGCCCCCTCCAACCAACATTGCCATCATTGCCGGCCAGCTTGTTGTGGGTGGAGCTGAAAAGCAGCTGTATCTATGGCTTGCTAATCTGGATCGGGAGAGCTTCAATCCGATTGTGCTTACCCTACACCCTGGTTACGGCGATTATTGGGAAAAGCCGGTTGAAGACCTCGGAATTCCTCTTTTTCGGATCAACCACCGGAAGAATCGCTTTTCCCGCCTGAGGGAAATACGACGCACACTCCAGCCTTTTCAACCCCAGCTGGTGCATGGCTGGCATTTATTCTCAGGAGCATATGCCAGCCTGGTTGCCCCGCGCTTCAAGGCTAAAAGTCTCGTTGGAATTCGCAGCAGTTTCGAATCGATCCAGAACTCACTGGAATTACGAATTGCTGAACGCTTTGCGGATGCCTTCATCACGAATTCGGAATCGGCCGCAGCCCGTATCAAATCGGAAAAACCAAGTGTAAGGCAGGTTTATGTAGTTCCGAATGCTGTCATTGTAGATTTTGAGGCTCGCGAAGCTGTGCGGGAAAAACTAAAACAAGAGCTGGGTTTACGTCCCGATGCACTCTGGCTGATTGCTATTGGCCGAATGGAGCAGCTAAAGCACTTCGACGAGCTGCTCGAAGTTGCAGCATCCTTGCGGGAGAAACATTGCAACTTTCAACTTATCCTTATTGGCGGGGGAGCAGAAGAATCATACCTCAAACAGCTCAGTCAACAGCTGCGCCTTGAAGACTACGTGCGGATCACTGGCGAAATCCCGAATGCCAATCGGTGGCTGAAGGGATTTGACATTTTCTGCATGCCTTCTGTATCGGAAGGCTTGCCCAACGTGGTGATGGAAGCCGCAGCCGCTGGTTTACCCATCGTAACCTGGCAGTTGCCGTTTTACGAAGAGTTGCTCACACCAGAAGAAACAGCCCTCATGGCTGCTCCGGGCGACCGTGCCGGCTTTGAGCAGGCTGTGCTAAAGCTCATCAACGATCAATCTTTACGAGAAGAATTGGGAGCCGCTGCGCAGGCTCAAATCACTGAGAAATTCAGTTTGGACCGTTACATTCAGAATATGACCAGAGTTTACGAGATGATGTTGCAATTTGATTCTCCTCGAGTCAAAATATAGAATGATTCTGACCTATCATCTAATTTTCCCCGATTCCCATTCAAAAGATATTTGGAATGCCGGTAATATCATCCGGATTCGGGATTTTACGCGCCAAATGCGTTATTTGAAGAAACACTACCAGATTCTGCCGCTGGAAGCTTACGTCGAGGTTTTCTTTAGCAATTCATCCCAGCTAAACAAAACCATCGCTCTGACCTTTGATGATTGTGGACACCGGACCTTTTCTCTGGTGGAACCTGTGCTCAGCCAGGAGCGCCTTCCAGCGACATTTTTTGCCAATACATCTCACCTGAAGGATGGGAAGCTGTTGTGGTTTACTTACTTCAACGCCTTGTGCTTTGAGAAGGCATATTCATCGATAAATATTAATAGAAGGGAATATCCGCTCCAGACAAAACAACAATGCTTCCAGGCCTGGCAGGATCTCATCCATCAGGCTCAGACCAGCGGAGATGCAATTGCTTACTCCGAATCCATCTCGGCCAAATATCCGCTCCCTGCAGAGATAAGACAGAACTACCTGGGTCTGACAGAAGAGCAGATCAAGAGAATAGGCTCATCTGCACAATTCGCATTGGGTGGTCATACGCACCATCATCCCTACCTCACCCAGCTTAGCCCCGAGGAGCAGCAAGAAGAGATTATTGAGAATAAACGCCTGCTCGAACAAATCGGTGGAAAACCTGTTCGCTTTTTTGCTTATCCGGGTGGAAGGTACACTTCGCAAATCATTGACGTTGTAAAGGCATGCGGATTTTCAGCAGCTTGCGCCGAGAGGCCACTCAATCTGGGCGAGCCGCGCTTTGAACTCCCACGCACCGGAATATATTCTCCCTCATTAGTGAAGTTCATACTCAAATTAAACGGCGTTCATAAAATTGCATCCTTTAAAAACAGGCGGCAAAGCAGGTGAATCAACAATCCATTCTACTTATCGGCAATCATCTCTCTATCGACCATGCCAACAAAAATGTCTGGCATTACATGGCTGAGAAACTCTCCGCCAGGGGTTGGCAAGTTATTACAACTTCATCGCAGCAAAACCAAGCGTTAAGATTGCTGGATATGCTAAGCACAGTCTACACTCAGCGCCATGAGTATGTTTTGGCACAGATTGATGTTTTCAGCGGCAAGGCTTTTATTTATGCCGAAGCTTGTTCCCAGCTGCTTAAATGGCTAGGTAAACCAATGGTACTAACGCTGCACGGCGGGGGATTACCAGAATTTGCTGCTAAGCATCCGGTACGTGTTAAACGCTTATTGCAAAGGGCAGATGCGATTGTCACACCTTCACCCTTCTTACAAAACTCATTACGCGAATATGCCCCTGATATTCGCTTGATCAATAATCCGATCGATATTTCTCAAGGGATTTATCGGCAGCGCAGTGCTGTACAACCCAAGCTCATCTGGGTGCGCGCTTTTCATGAGATTTATAACCCGGAAATGGCTTTAAAAGTTCTAGCCGGTTTGTTCTCGGAATTCCCTGAGAGTCACCTGACTATGATAGGACCTGTAAAAAGCCACGCCTGTATGCAAAGTGTGAGAACGCTTGCAAAAGAACTACACGTTGAAGATCATCTTGAGATCATCACCGGTGTGCCTCATGCCGAGGTTTCCAAATTTTTGGATAAAGCTGATATCTTTCTTAATACTTCGAACTACGACACTGCCCCGCGCAGTATCCTAGAGGCTATGCTTAATGGGCTGTGTGTGGTCTCAACAAATGTAGGGGGAATCCCTTACCTTGGTACAAACAATCAAGAATTTCTGCTTGTACCTCCTGGAGACCACTTGGCAATGGCTAACGCTATCAGGCGCGTCCTCACCGAACCTGAGTTAGCATCAAGATTAAGCAGCAATGCACATAAAAAAGCTGAGCAGGATGATTGGGGCATCATTTTGCCGATATGGGAAGATTTGTTCTTACAAATAGTAAATCATGGATAAGTTAGAAATCTACCACCATTTGCCTTACCCAATGAAAGTGTTAGGTGCAAGCCTGCATGGCTACTATTTACGCTGGTGGCGTTATGGGAAAGACACCGAAAAACTCGTTGAGGAAGCTCTTGAGCGCGATACATGGACTGAACCCCAGTGGAGAAGTTGGCAAGAAGAACGGCTCGCATATATTCTTCATCGTGCCGCCACAAAAGTGCCTTACTACCGTGACCAGTGGCAAAAACGCCGGGCATCTGGTGATAAAGCAAGCTGGGATTATCTAGAAAACTGGCCTATCTTAGAAAAGGAAACAGTCAGGCAATACCCTGAGCAATTTATAAATGATGACAAAAACCCTCATAAAATGTATGTGGATCATACCAGTGGAACGACGGGTACACCTCTAAAAATATATCTATCAAGAGAAACGATTCATCAGTGGTATGCCCTCTACGAAGCCAGGATAAGAAAATGGCATGGGGTCTCAATTCAAGAACCCTGGCTAATCCTTGGAGGTCAACTAGTTACACCGAGCAACCAAGATAAACCTCCGTATTGGGTTCGAAACCTCGCGTTGAATCAGCTTTATCTTTCTTCCATCCATATAAAGAACAAAAACATTTCCGATTATGTACATGAAATAAACAAATTTGCTCCAACCCACTGGATTGTCTATCCCTCATCCGCGGCCAGCTTAGCTTCTTTTGTCTTGGAAAAGCAACTTAAAGTCATCCCTCCCAAAGTAATTTTCACAAATGCGGAACCCCTCTTGGACTACCAAAGAAAAATTATGGAACAGGCATTCCAATGCCCAATACGAGAGACCTACGGAATGGCAGAAATTGCGGCTGCTGCAAGTGAGTGTGAATGTGGAAATTTACATTTGTTTCCTGATGTAGGAATCTTGGAAAATTTGGACTTCAAAACGAATCTACCTGTTGTAGAAGGGCAATTAGGGGAATTTGTATGTACAGGCCTTCTAAATCAGGACATGCCTTTTATAAGATATCGCATTGGGGATTCTGGAAAGGTTAGTAACCAAAAACAATGCAAATGCGGTAGGGAAATGCCAATCCTAACGCAAATTGAGGGTCGAACGGATGACATGATCATCACTCCGGATGGGAAACGCATTGGCAGAATGGATCCAATTTTTAAGGCAGATATTAATATTAAGGAAAGCCAAATAATCCAAGAAGCACTGGATTTCATTCGAGTCAAAGTAGTTCCAACTGATAGCTTTAATAATGAAGATGTACAAGTTATCATACAGCGTGTGCATCACCGGCTTGGCGAAAGTATCCGTGTTGTAGTCGAGCTCGTTGACGAAATCCCGCGTACGAAGGCTGGAAAGTTTAAAGCTGTGATCTCCAATTTGAAACAAGAGAAGTAAAGTTGCCCACCGTCTCCCTCATCCTCCCGATCCGCAACGAAGCCACGCATATCCGCGGCTGCTTGCAAAGTATCGCCCAGCAGGATTTCCCTCACGAGCAGATGGAAATCATCATTGCTGACGGTCTATCCACGGATGACACCAAAGAGGTGGTAGAAGCCTTTAAGCCTAGTGATATCCCCCTTATTTGGCTAGATAACCCCGGCAAAATCGTTCCCACCGGCCTAAACTTAGCCATCCGGCAAGCCCGTGGCGAGATTATTATCCGGGTGGATGGGCATACAATCCTTGCTCCTGATTATGTGCGGGAATGTGTGTGCGCCCTTCAGCGCAGCAAAGCTGAAAACGTTGGAGGTCGGATGAAACCCGTCGGTAAAAACACCTTCGGGAAAGCAGTTGCCATGGCAACCAGTTCGCCATTTGGCATAGGCGGCGGGCGCTTTCATTACTCAACCCAGGAAGAATGGGTCGACACTGTCTATTTAGGCGCTTGGCCAAAAGAGGTATTCCAGAAAGTTGGGTTGTTTGATGAAGAGTTGGTGCGCGATCAGGATGATGAATTTAACTACCGGCTGCGCGAAGCTGGAGGGAAAATCTTACTAAGCCCCATGATTAACTCCTGGTATTCAGTGCGCAGCCATCCCAAGGACCTTTGGAGTCAATACTATCAATATGGCTTATGGAAGGTGCGCGTTTTTCAGAAGCATCCCAGGCAAATGCGCTGGAGCCAGTTTATACCCCCCGTTTTCGTCCTGGCGCTGTTGATTTCTCTTCTATTAGCATTCATTTTTAGCTGGGGCTGGAAGGTGCTGCTGACCTTAGCAGGAGTATATCTGGTGGCAGCCTTCGTCGCCACGCTCCTCGCAGGGATGCAAAAAGGCTGGCAAGGGGCATGGCTGCTTCCACTCAGCTTTGCCATTCTGCATCTCAGCTACGGTTCAGGCTTTTTGTGGGGCATAATCAAGTTCCGCAAGCGTTGGGGGGATAAATTCGGCAAAGTGCCTGATTTTTGAGTGGTTAAATCTTGCGTATTAAGACTGAGTTTATATATTATCGAAACATATCCTAAAATTCCCCCTTGTGCTTTTTCTTATTTACCTTTAGAATAACAAACATATAGGGGCTCTTCGTTTTTTCTGGCTATCCCTTTTTGGAGCGAAGTGGCGACGAAATTATTACAGTTCGACTTTTTAGAATCTTCAACAGTTTTTCAGCACTTACTTAAGGCCGCAAATCGCCTACGAGGGTGCGTTAAAAGGGGCGGCGATATTATCTGTTCATTTGTCGGAATGGTGCTGCTTTCCCCTTTGTTTCTTTTCATTGCTCTTCGGATAAAATCCGACACACCAGGTCCAGTCATCTTTGATGGCGATCGAGTGGGCTATAAAGGGAAAGTTTTCAAGATTCATAAATTTCGTTCTATGTATCATGAATCTGAAAACGGATCGAATGCCCCGATCACACAAAATCACGATGAGCGTATTACCCCGTTTGGCAAGTTTCTGCGGGATACAAAACTGAATGAGCTGCCACAACTGTGGAATGTCTTCGTGGGAGAAATGAGCTTAGTTGGCCCCCGCCCGGAAGATCCTCACTTCGTCAAGGATTGGCCTGAAGATGTCCGCCAAAAGATTCTTTCGATGCGTCCAGGTATCACCAGCCCGGCTTCAATTATCTACTGCAACGAAGAGGAGCTCCTCAATGGCGATGGATATCTTGAGGATTACGTAGGAACTATTCTGCCAAATAAGCTGGAGTTGGATCAGAAGTATGTCGAGAATCACTCAATCTATAACGATCTCGTTATCCTCGTCAAAACGGTAGCTGTTCTTGTTCCTAAACTATTTAAACGCAAAGCATGATTTTTCTGAAAAGCGATTTCGCCCATCCACTTCCTAAAAATGAACTTTTATCAGCCGTTGGAGGACTCTCTTCGTGATGGATTGGCATAATCAAACCGTTCTCGTGACTGGAGCCGCCGGTTTTATCGGCAGCCGCCTCACCGAAACATTCGTGCAGCAAGGCGCACAGGTGCGCGCTTTTGTGCGCTATACCTCTCGCGGCGAACTTGGCTTGCTCAACTTTCTTCCGTCAGCGATTCTTTCTGAAATAGAGCTCGTCTTCGGAGATTTGCGGGATGCTGAGGCGATTGAACAAGCTGCCAAACGTGCCGACCTCATCTATCACCTGGGTGCGCTCATTTCTATTCCATACTCCTACTTGCACCCAGTCGAAGTTGTCCAAACCAATATCTTAGGGACACTTAACGTGCTGCAGGCTTGCCGTAAATTCGATTGCCGCCTTATTCACACTTCCTCCAGCGAGGTTTATGGCACCGCGCTGAAAGTGCCCATCGATGAGACCCACCCCTTGCAAGGGCAATCGCCTTACTCCGCCAGCAAGATTGGCGCTGATAAACTGGTGGAAAGTTACTACCGTTCATTTGGCGTACGCGCAGTGACCATCCGTCCTTTCAATACCTATGGCCCAGGTCAGTCCGCTCGGGCAGTTATCCCAACCATCATCACTCAAGCACTGACTAAACAAACTGTTTACTTGGGCAATTTGGATGCACTGCGCGATTTTACCTACGTGGATGATACTGTCGATGCTTTTATCAAAGCCGGCCAGACGGATGGAATTGACGGGGAGACCTTCAACTTAGGCTCCGGTTCTGAAATCAGCATTCGGGACTTGGCTGCTCACATTTTTGATCTCATCGGCACCACACCTGAAGTTGAGGTCGATGACGAGCGCATCCGCCCAGCCCTTTCTGAAGTGCAACGGCTGCTAGCCGATAACAGCAAAGCCCGCCATGTCCTAGCCTGGTCACCTCAAGTCGATTTGCGCGAAGGGCTTAGCCGCACGATTCAATGGATTCGTGAACACTTGGATTTCTACCATATTGGGCATTATGAACGCTAAAGTCAGCCTAAGGGACGCATTATCGATGCGCCCTGTTTACAAGTTGGATTCATTAAAGTTTTTCGAACATCAAGAGAAAGGGGAAACTCAATGAAAACGGTCATTTTATGTGGGGGGAAAGGCACCCGTTTGGCGCCATTCACGTATGTTTTACCCAAACCCATGATGCCCATCGGCGATAAGGCTATTTTGGAGGTGCTATTGCAGCAGTTAAGGCGGTATGGCTTTACTGAGATTGTGCTTGCAGTCGGCTACTTAGCCAGCCTGATGAAAGCCTATTTCAAAGACGGCCAGCAGTATGATCTCAACATCACCTATTCTGATGAGTTAGAACCTTTGGGCACCGCCGGCCCGCTTGCTCAAATTCCTGAACTAAACGAAACCCTTTTGGTCTGTAACGGCGACGTCCTCAGCACCTTGAATTTTCACGAATTCTATAATTTCCACAAGGAACAAGGGGGAATTTTGACTATTGCAATGCACCAACGCCAAGTTCATATTGACCTGGGAATCATAGAGCAAAACGATGGCGAGCATGTCATCACAAATTACATCGAAAAACCAAGTCTGGATTATAAAGTGAGCATGGGGTTCTATTTTCTCGAGCCACGCGCGCTGGAGTTTATCCCCCAAAACCAATACTTTGACTTCCCCGATCTGGTAAAACTGCTCCTCTCGAAAGGTGAAAGAGTGGTCGGTTATCCCTTTAAAGGCTACTGGCGCGATCTGGGCAATCGCGAAGATTACGAGCAAGCCTGCAAAGATTTTGAAATTATGCGCTCAGAATTCTTACCGGGGTCTCTGCCATGACCTGGCGCGTCCCTCTTTCGGATGTCAATCTCGATTCAGCCGAAATCGATGCCGTTGTGGCAGTGATGCGCTCAGGCTGGTTGACGATGGGTTCCATCACCCAAGCCTTTGAACAGGAGTTTGCAGCTTTCACGGGTTCAAAACATGCCTTGGCTGTCACCAATGGGACGGCCGCCTTACATTTAGCTTGCTTGGCGCTTGACCTCGGGCCAGGCGATGAGGTCATCCTGCCTTCCCTGACCTTCGTTGCCAGTGCGAATGCGATCCGCTATACCGGCGCCACGCCGGTTTTTGCAGATATCGAAAGCACTGATTGGCTGTGCCTTTCCCCAGAAGCGGTCAGGGCGGCAATAACCCCTCAAACGAAGGCAATCATGGTGGTGCACTACGCCGGCTATCCCTGCGATATGCCCACCATCCTGGAAATTGCCCGCCAGCATCACCTTGTGGTCATCGAAGATGCTGCCCATGCGGTAGGGGCTGCGCTGGAGGGGAAAGCCCTCGGCACCTGGGGCGATATTGGCTGCTTTAGCTTCTTTGGCAATAAAAACCTGACCACTGGCGAAGGCGGCATGCTGCTGACCCAAGATGACCAACTGGCAGAAAAGCTCCAGCGCCTGCGCTCGCACGGCATGACTACACTGACCTGGGACCGCGCCCGGGGGCATGCCAGCACCTACGACGTGGTTGCCCTCGGCTATAACTACCGCATTGATGACCTTCGCTCGGCTTTGGGCAGGGTGCAGCTGCAAAAAATCCCCGCTGGGAATGCCCGCCGGGAAAGCGCCGTCAGGCTCTATCGCGAGCTGCTGGCTGCCCAGACGCCCGAGGTCGCAATTCCCTTCGCGAAGGCACACGGGCAAAGCAGCTACCACATTATGCCGGTTTTGCTCCCCGAGGGAAGCAATAAGCTGCGCTTTATTGAAGCGATGAAAGCCCACGGCATACAGGTGAGCTGGCACTACCCGCCTGTGCATACCTTCAGCATTTATCAATTCAGCCCTTTTCCTCGGGTCGAAGATCTGAAGATTACGGAAGAAGTCAGCTCCAGGGAAGTTACCCTGCCACTCTACCCCACCATTTCGGACGATCAAATTGCCTGGGTGGTGCAGGCTGTAAAGGAAAGCTTATTCCTGTAGTTCTGGACGCCTAAGAGAAGTATTAATCTATTATCCATATTTTCATGCTTAGTTCTTAGCCAATTCTTCTGAATTCCCATGTTACGAGCTCCTATTTCCATAAGAATGAACTTCCTGATTGAACTTCTCAATCCCCTCTCCTCGGCCGATGATTGTGCTGAGATTTTGAAAGGGATGAACTCGGAAAATTGGGAAGGATTAACAGCTCTCTGCGCTCAGCACGATCTTTTATCTGCCTTGGAGTTTCGGTTCTCACAACTAGGCTTAGCACAACAGATTCCCGAACCTCATCGGCAGAGCTTCCGCTCGGCGTACATGCTCACCGCTGCCCGTAACATTTTGCTGCTAAACCATGCTTGCCAAATTCTTCTACGTCTTAGGGCGGAAAATATTCCTGTGATTGCCCTCAAAGGGCTTTTTCTGTTGGAAAATATTTATAAAGATGTGGGCGCTCGCAGTATGAGCGATCTGGATATCTTAGTACACCGCGAAGATCTCAACAGAACGATTGAAATTCTTCAAGGTTTGGGCTATCAGCTCTCCAGATACTTTGACATTAGAGATTCTAATTTGGATATCAAGCACGTGCCGCCAATGACCCTCTCTGATGGCACGCATGTGGAAATCCATTGGACACTTTTAGAAGAAGATGAGCCCTTTACAATTGCTATGGATGGCGTCTGGCAGAGGTCTTTTCCTGCTCAAATCAACGGCATCGATGTACTCGCGGAAGGAATTGAAGATCTGCTCTTACATCTTTGCATCCACCTGACGTACCAGCATTATCTCAGTCTTGGCCTTAAAGGAATGTTCGATATTGCCCTCGTGTTGCAGCGCTATCAGGACCAGTTGGATTGGCCTTGTTTTGTTGCTCTCTGCCAGCAATGGCGTGCAGAAAAAACCGCAGCCCTCACGCTAGAGCTGCTTCGCGCGCTGCAATGGGCAATTATCCCAGAGCAGGTTTTAGCCCAATTATCGCCAACGCCCATTGATGAGCGCGTCCTCACGGAAGCTTACCAGATTTTGCTACAGGATGAGCATGCTATACACAACCTCACCCCGGACATGGTTCAATTAGCCTCCGAATCCAACCTTTTTAAGCGTCTTTCATTGATATTCCAACGGGTCTTCTTGCCACGGATCACTATTGCCCGTATATATCAAATTCCACCTTCATCTCCAAGGATATTATGGGGATATTTTTTAAGGCTCAAAGATTTAATTAAAGCTTATGGAGGTACAGTCCAAAAAATTACAAAAAAAGACCCATCCCTATTGGCTGATGTATCCCAGAAAAAATCCGTCTACGAACTCCATGAATGGCTAATAAGCTGAGAAAGGTATTTTATGAAAAGGAAAGCCGGTCTGATAATTTTGCTCGTTCTTGTCATGTTAGTTTCATTTAGCGGTGAATATCAAGTTCAATCTGCTTCATTCCTCCCTACAGATGACACACAAGCCTGCAGTGTAGATGTAGAAAGCCAACGCCAAGTCTATCGGATTTACTATACAACGATCGAAGACATCTCTAGGCTGATGGCATTTGATGTGTTTGAATATAACAACCAGGTGGAACAGTATGTGCTGGCAGCGCTCTCGCCAGATGAGCTAGCTCAGGTGCAAAATTTGGGCTTCACTACACTTTTTGATGCCCATGAAGATGCGAATTTCCAGAAGCTCAAGCTGTTAGCAACCAATTCCTTGGATACGATCGGCCCACCGTTCAACTGCTACCGCACGGTAGAGGAGCTGTATGCTTATGGGGCTGCATTAGCCGCTTATTACCCCACCCTAGCTGAGTGGATAGATGTAGGTGACTCCTGGGAGAAGAGTGTAGGTCAGCCGGATGGGTATGACATGATGCTGCTGCGGCTTACCAACGAAAATATCACCGAGGAAAAGCCGCGCTTGCTGCTAACAGCTTCGATTCATGCCCGGGAATATGCTCCAGCCGAATTAGCCGCCCGCTTCGCCGGCTATCTCATCGAGAACTACAACACCAATGCTGACGTGCATTGGCTGCTGGATTACAACGAGATTTATATCATGCTCCTGGCTAACCCTGACGGCCGTAAAGAGGCAGAAGCAGGGGATTTGTGGCGCAAGAACACCAATGAAAATTATTGTGGTCCGACCAGTCCCGATCGAGGCGCAGATTTGAACCGGAATTTTAATTACGAATGGGCAAGATGGGGTGGATCGAGCAATTACCCCTGTGATGAAACTTATCATGGCCTTAGCGCTGCCTCCGAGCCAGAAGTGGATGCTATCCAAGACGTGATGCTTTCCCTTTTCCCTGACCAACGCGAAGATGACCTCAACGCTCCTGCCCCGGAGGACGCTACCGGTGTCTACATTGACCTGCATAGTTACGGAGGCGATGTGATGTGGTCTTGGGGTTTTACCGGTTCTAATGCTCCGAATAATACCGACTTACAAACGCTAGGGCGAAAATTTGCGTTTTTCAATGGGTATGATCCTCACAAATCTTATACACTCTACCCCACGGATGGCTCAACTGAAGATTATATCTACGGGCGCTTGGGCGTGGCAGGGTATTGTATCGAAGTAGGCACTCAATTTTTTGAACCCTGCACCAACTTTGAGACAACCATCCTGCCGCAAAACTTGCCCGTGCTAATCTACGCCGCTAAGACTGCGCGCACACCTTATATGACCCCTGCTGGACCTGACAGCATCAACTTGGCTCTGAACCTGAACCCAGCGCCTATTGGGACGCTTGTCACCCTGACCGGGCAAATTAACGACACACGCTTCAATAACAGCAACGGCACCGAACCCAGCCAGGCTATTGCTGCTGCCGAAGTTTCCATAGATATCCCCTATTGGGAAGAAGGCTATGCGCCCATTTCCCTCAGCCCGGTTGATGGCAACTTCAATTCTAGTGTCGAAAACGTCACGGGTACCATTGATACCAGCAGCCTTTCCGAGGGCCAGCATATCCTTTATGTGCGCGGGAAAGATGCTGCCGGCAACTGGGGCGCGGTAAGTGCCCTTTTCCTGACTCTCACGAAACCTGTTAACAATCCGCCTGTCGCTGAAGGCCAGGAGCTTAACACCTGGATGGACGAGCCCATAGCCATTACCATAAGTGGTTCAGATGCAGACGGTGACAGCCTTACTTTCAGTATCACAGTAGATCCGCAGCATGGCAGCCTAAGCGGTACAGCACCTAATGTAATCTACACACCACAAACTGGCTATGTCGGGTCCGAGGTGTTCAGTTTCAGAGTTTGGGACGGTGAAGTTTACTCGCAAGATGCCGACGTGTTTATCAACGTAAGGCAAAGGACATTTTTACCCTTACTCATTAAGTAATGCAGCCACGCGCAGGTTTTTAGCTCATTTACAGGCTGGTGATAATTGCTTATAATCAATCTGATTATGTTAAAGGCGGGTCCGTCCGTTAGATCAATTTTCGATATTATTGGATGAGGTTTTCCGAATTTAATATATGCGATATCCGCTGAGATAATCTCATTTGATAATTTTCTATACCGATCGTTGAAAGGTTTGTAATCGAAGTTTATGGATATAAAACACTTTTTCAATATTGCAAAACGATGGCTTTGGCTTGTCATTGCAGGGGTCATCATTGGCGCTGCAGTGGGGTATTTCGTTAGCAGTCGGCAGACGCCCATTTATGAAGCAAGCTCAAAGTTTGTAATTCTGAGAGCACCACAAACCACTTATGATTATTACGCTTATCTGGATAACCAACAATTAATCTCTACCTACGTACAGCTGCTTTCTACCGAGAGCGTATTACAAAAAGCCTCGGACGAGTTAGGGTTTCCGATCTATAAAGGTCAGGCAACTGCCTCACCCATAACAGATACGCAATTTGTTGTGCTGACAGTAAGGCACACGGAGCCAGAAAAGGCTGCGCTCATCGCCAATGGACTGATCAATGTGCTCATTGACGAAAATGAGCAGCTTCAAGCTATTCGCTATATCAGCGCAGAACAAAACCTCCAAAACCGTATCGACGAGACGCAGCAACAGATTTCTTTACTGGAAAAACAAATTAACGAACTTTCAACAGCCACCGTTGAGTCTCAGCTCGAGAGTGTCCAAAAGCAAATCCTGGAAACACAAAGCCAAATGACTGCACTTAATGTTGAGGTAGCCAAGATCAATCCAGCCACCGCCACGGAAGAAGAAAAAGCCAGATTAGCCGAATATCAGGCTCAGCTCGATCAACTGTCATCCGTTCTCTCGCTATATCAACAGATTTATACTAATCTGGTGGTGCTCAAAACGCCAGCAGAGAGTGGAACGACAACTGCAACATCCGCTCAGCTCACCCAACTGCAAACCACCCTGAACTTGTATCAACAAATTTACCTGAGCAGCATTAACAGCCTTGAAGCTCTGCGCCTTTCACGGGCTCAGAACACTCCAAATGTGGTGCAGGTTGAGGAAGCCCAGATACCTTCAGTCCCGATATCTCCCAAGCCCGGTCAGACTGCCCTATTAGCAGGAGCTGTCGGATTGATTCTGACCGCGGGTGCTGCATTTCTGATCGAATACCTGGATGATACGATCAAGACACCAGATGAGGTTAAAGAGATTCTCAACATTCCTGTCATCGGCCTAATCGGTGAGCTGCACAAGAAGAATAAGGATGATAAACTTGGGAACTACGTGGTTTATCATCAACGCTCGCCAGTAGCTGAAGCCTTTCGTGCCTTGCGCACGAACCTTGAATTTTCCAGCTTAGATTTTTCGTTAAAATCTATCCTTGTAACTAGTTCGGGAGAGACCGAAGGGAAAACTACGGTTGCTTGTAACCTGGCGATTATCTTGGCTCAGGGAGGAAATCGGGTGCTGCTGATGGATACCGATATGCGCCGGCCAAATGTGCATGTCCAGTTCAACCTACACAACCGAATCGGCCTGAGCGATCTAGTGCGGGGCAAATTATCCCTGCATGAAGTCGTCCGCTCGATCCCGGAAGTGAAGAACATGGATATCATTACGAGTGGCAGTCTGCCACCTAATCCTGCTGAGTTGCTGGCTAGTGAACGGATGCGTAACCTGCTGGATGAGCTGAAAAAGAGTTACGATGTGATTGTTTTAGATAGCCCTCCCCTTGTTGTTTCGGATTCGCAAATCCTGTCTACACGCGTAGAAGGAGTCCTTTACGTGATTATCCCCGGTTCTACGCGCATTGAGGCTGCTAAGCGCCCTCTGGAAGAACTTGAGCGCATCAACGCCCATATTCTCGGCGTGGTGATGAACCGAATTCCGCGCAACCGAGATTATTATTATGGCGGCTACAATTACTACTCACCGTACAGCAGCCGTGATAAATATCGTCATTCCTACGGGTCCGAAGAAAGCCTTGAAGTTGCTTTAACCGAACAGAAGGAAAGCTAAGTTCTGCATTGCTGAGCTAATTATTAATAGTCAGCGTTTCACGATGACAAGTCTGTAACAGAGCGAATGACTTGCATTCGTTGCCATGGAAACTTGAGAAGTGGCCGATAACCTTCAAATTACAGGAGACTTGACTTGTCCTTATCTTGGACTCTTGTTAGATCCTGCCACGAGTCTAACTTATCCTTCGGCGGAAAGTTACTGCCATAACACCCAGCCGCCCGCTGTGCCGAGGCTCAATCATCAAATTGTTTACTGTCTGACTAAAGGTTATTCTTCATGTAAAGTTTTCCAGGCGGAACCTAACCAGAGAATGCCAGAAGATCTAGCAAGAAAGGTCCGCTCTAAACGAAGAATTAAGTTTAGTCCCTACTACTTGGCCATTCTATTTATTCTTATCATACTCATCCTGATAGGGGTTTTCTCGCACCCAAAATCTAATACTGAAGAAGCAACACTTAGTTTAATCTCTCCTCAAGCGCCGACTGGAACGGCAATACTCGCTTTGAATCAAGTCACACAAGAGAAAGTAAATCTATTAGCTTCGGGAACACAGACTCCTTTGCCCACACCATCACTCTTTCCAACGCCTCCTCCGACGGAAACCCCAGTCGAAATTCGCGAGGGGCATTTTCTAGAAAAACCCTTCGGGAAGGACTATTGCTTTGTCGTTCATCAGGTAATTTCAGGCGAAAGCCTGTTATTTTTAGCTACGCAGACAAATACCACACCCGATGTAATCAAGGCGATAAATTATCATCTCATCGTTCCCATCTGGATTGACTCGATTATTATTCTTCCCATTGACCTGATGGATGTAGATGACCTGCCAGCATTCGAAGCCTACCAAGTGACAGAAAGTAACTTGACCCTGCAACAAGTAGCTGTAAGATTTACCACAAATCTGGACGATTTAGTCTATTATAATGATATTGCTGCCGAAGAAACATTAATAATCGGCGAATGGCTAATCATTCCAAGAGCAAGAGACCAACAGATCATAGGATGAAACAGAACAACTGTTTGACTTTTATACTTTTCGTATGTACTGCCAATCGATTCCGTTCTCCTTTGGCAGAGGCATACTTTAAAAAAATGCTCACTACCATCGGCGCCGCGCAGACTTGGAGGGTCGAAAGCGCCGGAACATGGGTATCCCAAAGTCTTCCACCTACACCAGAAGCAATCGAAGAAGCCGAAAAACGTAATCTGGATATCACAGCGCATCTTTCCAGATCGATTAATGAAACTTTATTAAGCCAAGCGGATCTTATCCTGGTGATGGAGTCGGGGCAAAAAGAAGCGCTGACCAATGAATTCCCAGAAATCAAACGGAAAATCTACCTCCTTACCGAGATCTGCGGAGGATTACCTTATAATCTTCCGGATCCTTACGTCACTCACGATCCTCCCGCACAAATTGCCAGAGAAATTGAAGAGCTTATCGAAAACAAGTTTAACTGTATTTATCATTACTTTGTGCAAAAAACTGTAAACGTTAACAAAACCTAGTCTTTTATTCTACTTAAGCTCCATTCTAAATCATTTTGGCACGGTTCAAAGAAAAACAACAAAAGGAATTAAAATACTTACCGTATGTCCAAAGAAGACTCATACCTATCTCAAAACAACATTCTGCGGTGCCCATATTTCGGACTGATTGACGACGTTCGGACACAATCCGATTTTCCTTCTGAAGTTAATTGTTGTCATCGCTGCAAAAAACCGGAGAGTCCTAGCTACGCTCATCAGCAAGAATTCTGCCTCACCAAGCAATACTCTTCGTGCATCATGTTGAAAGACACGCGGCTAAAGAGCCTTCCTGCTGATGTTCGCATGTCCGAAGTACCAACAACCAACCGAAACAAAACCTTATTAATTGCAATAGGTGTTGTTCTTGTAGCTCTCGCCTTAATCCTCCTTATTTCTGGACCGATCAAAGGCATTTTTACGCCTCAAGCACCCACAATTTCTAAAACTTCTTACACACTCAAAACCTCTCCAAGGTTTACGAACACGAGCATGTTTGGAGCGATAATATTCACAACAAACAGCCCAACGCCTTCAAGCACGCCATTGTCCAAGCCAACCGATTCTTTTACCAATACCCCTAAAGCTTCTGAGGAACCAACAAAAACAGCGACCATTGGTCCTTCCTGTTCAATCTACGACATCACTTATTACAGTTTAATTTTCCTTGGCAACAGCCAAACTCAGCTAGTCTATGATACTCCCTTGGATTTGTCTCCCTATCGCATTCTGGATGCCCAGGGAAACCCAACCCCACAGCTCAATTTGCCTGGACTAAATGTGTGGGTGAATGATTCCCAATACCTCACCTATAGCGTTTTCTTACGAAATCCTAGCAATCCTAAAAGGCTATACTTGGAATTAAAAGCTAAAAAGAACGATCGAATATTTATTGAACTTATTGATGACACCGATCACCATTGCTCCTGGCAAATCATCATACCAGCTGAGTCCGTTTTCTACACACCTACTAACCCGGGCTCAAATCCACCTGCGCCAAACACCCCAACCCCAATCTGGACCCGAACATCCACCCGTACTAGGATGCCTCTACCCCCAAGCACGCAGACCCCAACAAAAACAGTTACGACATTGCCACCACCGACAAACACTAATACACCAACCCCTACTACGCCTACGCCAACTCCACTGCCCCCTACAGGGACGATGCCCCTCTATACGCCCACCCCGACTGGCACCTCTTAATAAGTGCTTACGCCAACTGGCAAATAGAATTGCATCCATGGGATAATAAGCTGGCCTTGTAACCCAACCTCAAATTGCCCTTGCATAATTTAACAGACATGAGTACGCTTGGTACATTAAAGTTTTATAGAGGAGCGCAAGACGACCCCATTACCAAAGAGAAAATCCACTTCAGGGCGCCGCGATCGCCGGCGTGTACATGATGCCCTTAAAACCCGCAATAGCGTGACCTGCCCCAATTGTGGCTATTATCAGGGTAGAGAAGTCCTTATCATCTCGAAAGAATAAAGTCTTTTTCTCTAATAGAAGCAAAAAATCCACGCGATTTGCGTGGATTTTTTGTAATTATTTTCCCACTTTGAGCCGATAGCGCGCAAATAACCCCACGAGCTCTTTGGGCAGATATCCGCTCATGCGAATGCCCTCAGGCGTCGGTCCAGAAAGCTGCACTTTGCCCCGTTCGTGGAACAGTTACCCTAATTGCCCTTGATCAAACGGCAGCAGTACGGTGAGCTTCTCGTACCTCGCAAAAAGCTCCTGCCCAATCGCTGTCATCAACGGTTCTAGCCCTTCACCGGTAGCTGCGCTGACATAGGTTGCTTGCGGATCACCGTGCATGTGTAATTTCATAAGTTCAGCATCGTCCATTAGGTCAATTTTATTGAAGGCCGTTAGCACTGGGATCTCTCCCTCTCCAATTTCCTTGAGGGTCTCTAAAACTGTGCGGCGCTGTTCCAGCGCATTTTCGTGAGAGGCATCCACAACATGCCCCACCAAAACCGTAAAGGCAACCCCTTCTGATACCTGGAGGTCAATCTCTACCCAGATACTAAGCCAATTTTGCTCAGTTTACGATATTCGTTATTACAGCATGGCTATGGTGATAAGGGCTAAGCGGTATAAGGGCGTTCTCATGGGACCTCCGACGCAAATAAGATTATACACGCATCCGCTTAGGTCGCCTTAATGGAACTTCTGAGCGTTCATAGGAGTACCATGCACTCTCTCCCCACGTAAAAACTGGCTGCAGCGTGGTGAATAGGAGCGTGGCGCGCGTTTTTTCAGCTATAATTGCCCCCGGGAGATACCATGCGAGCTAAGGTAACCCCGTAGGAGAAGGCAATCAGAATCTGCTCGTGGAGGTCAGACCCGTAAAGTGAGCGAGAAAATGACAACTGACACTGAACAAGAGCAGGTAATCCGCAGTTCTCAATCCAAGCCTAATCTTGAAGCGCTCGGGTTCGGTGCGCTTTTCGTGCTTGGCTTGCTGGCAAGGCTGTTCACTGGGAAAATTACCGGGGATATGTCCAATTACTACTTCATCTGGTATCAAAACATCTTGGATAACGGTGCCGCGGTTGCATTCCGCGAACACGTAATCGGATACACGCCGGCGTTTTGGTACCTTTTTGCCGGCACAACGCTGCTTGACCCCATCCTCCCTAGGGTTACCGCCATAAAACTGCTCCCGATCCTCTTTGATGTCATCTCCACCTATTTTGTCTACCGCATCGTGCGCATCAAATATCCCACGGGAAATAAGCCCTATTGGGCGGCTGGGTTGTTCTTCGTGCTGCCCACGATTTTTATCAACAGCGCCCATTGGGGTCAGATGGATGCGCTGTATACCTCTTTTCTGATCATCAGCCTGTACTTCTTCCTAAAAGAAAAGCCAATGCTGGGAATGCTCGCGTATGCGCTTTCTTTTTCGATCAAATTTCAAGCCATTTTCTTTATTCCGTTCTTGGTCATCCTTTTCCTCAAGAAAAAAATTCCCTGGTGGCAGTTCCTCTTCGTCCCAGCGGTGTACGTGATTACCTGCATTCCAGCCGTTCTTTTGGGGACTAGCTGGCTGGACGTGCTCACGATCTATCTGAGGCAATCGACGCTCTTTTCCCAGCTCTCCGTGAATGCGCCCAACTTGTATATTTTCGTGCCCTGGGAGGTTGCAGAGCCGGCTTTGATAATTGGCTTCATCAAGGCGTTTTGCAGCCTCGCCGGCTGGATCACCTTCACCGCTGCGGATAAGCGCGAACTCACCCCCGAAAGGATGGTGCTCCTGGCTCTGATCTCCGTGAGCCTCACCCCGTTTGTGCTCCCGCGGATGCATGAGCGTTACTTTTACCCGGCGGATGCCCTTTCACTGATTGTGGCGTTTTTTAACCCGGATTTATGGATTATCCCTTTTGCGTTTCAGCTGAGCTCAGGCCTTGCCTATTCTGTCTATCTCAAAGGGAAATCTCCCGAGCCGGTGATGTATGGGGCGATCATCAATACGGTTATCCTCATCATCCTCATCGTCTATCAATTTTCGCGGCAAACTAAGCCAGTCAATGTAGCGATTGAGCAAGGGGTTGCGGAGCAGGAAAATTAGTTTCGGGGATAGTTTAGTTTAGACCTCGCACAGGTCGGATTTGACAAGCTAATGTGCCTATGTTAAAATCTCACTCGCTTCAAAAAATGTAAAGCACGATAATTTGCGGGTGTAGTTCAATTGGTAGAACGTCTCCTTGCCAAGGAGAAGGTCGTGGGTTCGAGCCCCATCGCCCGCTTATGGCTCAAAAACTGATATAATGACTATATCAGTTTTTTATTAGGGCGACGTGGCCAAGCGGCAAGGCAAGAGTCTGCAAAACTCTCATCATGGGTTCGATTCCCATCGTCGCCTCCAAGGTTCATCCCTCCTCGTGCTCCGCAGTACATCGCGGGGCATTCTTTTTTATATTCCACGGTCGCAATGTTGCTAATTTCATACGAGAAACAACTATTCTCTTCTATTTAAATAAATGGAGATATGCATTTACCCGTTGGCAGGCTGCATGTATAGTTTCTGCAATTGACTTAATATTAGTTTATCCTAAAATAACATACAAGAAAGGTAAAATTTACCCAAGGTGAGAATGATGGCTACAAAAACTTATGTTATCCCCAATATCAGTTGCGCGCATTGCGTGATGCATATCACCAATCGCTTGAACGAAATCGAGGGCGTCGAAAACGTGGAAGGTGATGTAACTTCCAAAGAAGTCACGGTTGAATTTTCCGAACCTGCCAGCGATGAAGTGATCGTTGCAGCCTTAGAAGAAATCAACTACCCTCCCAGGAGATAAAAATGGCTGAAAAACACCAGGTCACCCTGCCCATATTAGGGATGACCTGTGCAAACTGTGTGGCAACCGTTGAGCGCAGCCTTTCTAAAACGGAAGGCGTGGAAGAGGCAAGTGTCAATCTCTCTTCCGAGCGCGCAGCCGTGCGCTACGACCCGAGCAAGACCAGCGTCCAGAACTTGGTTGATCAGGTGCGCAAGGTGGGCTATGACGTCGCCATCGGCGAAGCTGCCCTGCACATTCAAAACCTAAGCGACCAGGTAGATGCCCTGCGCTTAGAAAAGGCACTCAATAGCCTCGATGGCGTGCTTTTTAGCCAGGCGAACTCAGCTACGGAACGCGTTACGGTGCGTTACGTGCCTACCATAATCAGCCAAAGCGAAATCCGCCAAGCTATTGCCGAGGCAGGTTTTAAGCTCGCTGAAGAACCCGCCCAAGGCGAAGATGCCGAAGCTGTTGCACGTAAAAAAGAGATCGAACACCAACGTCGCATGCTCGTCATTGCGCTGATCTTCACCGTGCCGCTGTTTGTACTCTCCATGAGCCGCGATTTGGGTTTGCTGCCTATGGCTTTCGCGCATGCCCCTTGGATGGATTGGCTGTTTTTTGGCTTGGCAACGCCCGTGCAGTTTTACGTGGGCGCTTCCTATTATGTAAATGGTTTTAAATCTCTGCGCAATAAATCGGCTAATATGGATGTTTTGGTTGCCATGGGCACCTCGGCAGCCTATTTCTATTCCATTTTTGTGTTGCTTGGCGCTGTGCCAGGGCATGGCTATTTTGAAACCTCTGCGGTGATTATCACGTTGGTGCGCTTAGGCAAGTACTTAGAAGCCAAAGCCAAAGGCGGAGCCAGCGAAGCCATCCGCAAGCTGCTTTACCTGCAGCCTAAAAAAGCTACAGTTATCCGCGAAGGCATTGAAATTGAGGTAAATACCGAAGATGTTCAGATAGGCGATGTAGTGGTTGTCCGCCCGGGCGAAAAGATCCCGGTTGATGGTGTCGTGATCGAAGGCAGCTCAAGCGTGGATGAATCTATGCTCACCGGCGAATCCTTGCCAGTAGAGAAAACCTCTGGCTCGCCCGTTTATGGTGCCACACTCAACAAAAACGGCAGGCTAATCTTTGAAGCCACCAAAATTGGACGCGACACGGTCCTGGCGCAAATTATTCAGCTGGTCGAGAACGCCCAAGCCAGCAAAGCCCCCATCCAACGCTTAGCCGATAAAATTTCGGCTGTGTTTGTGCCCATCGTGATTGGGATTGCCCTGGTGACTTTTTCGGTCTGGTTTTTTGTTATCCCGCTGCCCGCCAGTTCAGAAGTGACCTTGTTGGCACGCGCGCTGATCAATATGGTGGCAGTGTTAGTAATTGCTTGCCCATGCGCTATGGGCTTAGCCACGCCGACTGCAGTGATGGTTGGCAGCGGTCGGGGCGCTGAGCTGGGCATTCTGATCAAGTCTAGCGAGAGCTTAGAAACCGCCGGCCAGGTGGATACGGTCGTTTTCGATAAAACTGGCACACTCACCCGCGGTCAGCCGATGGTTACAGAGATTATTTCGCTGCTACCAGAGCTCAGTGAAGATGAAATGCTGCAATTTGCAGCCTCAGCTGAGGATGGCAGCGAGCACCCCTTAGGGGAAGCCATTCAAACAGCAGCAAGCGCCCGGGCTCTGGAGTTACTGCCTGTTGCTCAATTTAAAGCAGCAGCTGGAGGTGGTGTGAGCGCAGTTGTGGCTGAACATAAAATCCTCATCGGTAACCAAGCATTTTTAGCCAAGCAGAGCGTCGATACCTTAGGAGCTGAGGATAGTCGCGCTAAGCTCGAAGCCGAAGCTCGAACAGTCGTATTGATGGCGGTTGACGGTAAATTAGCTGGCATTTTCGGGATTATGGATACTTTAAAAGATAACAGCCCTATGGCTATATCCGAGCTCCATCGTTTAGGGCTCAAGGTCGCCATGCTGACCGGCGATAACCAAGCGACCGCTGAAGCAATTGCGAAGCAAGCTGGCATCGACGAGGTGTTTGCTAATTTGCTGCCACGCGACAAGGTCAAGCAGGTCACGGCACTGCAGGCAGAAGGGCGCAAAGTTGCCATGGTTGGTGATGGCATCAACGACGCTCCAGCCCTGGCACAAGCCGACGTCGGCATTGCGATTGGCACTGGTACAGATATAGCGATTGCCACAGCACAAATCGTTTCCATCAGCGGGGACTTAATGGCGGTACCCCTGGCGATCCGCCTCTCCCGCAAGACGTTAGCAACTATCAAGCAAAACTTGTTTTGGGCTTTCTTTTATAACGTTATATTAATCCCAGCAGCGGCAGCTGGGCTGCTTAACCCCATGTTGGCAGCCGGGGCGATGTCTTTCAGCAGCATCTTTGTGGTCACCAATAGCTTGCGCCTCAAGCGCTTCAAATAGATTCAATGGTTGATATGCACAACAGCCTGTCATGCGCAGGCTGTTTTTTTACGCATCTATAGCTTAGCATCCGCTCCTTATCAGTATAATAAGCACTACATGTTAAATTAGACCTGATAATTAAACCTGATAATTGAAGGCGGTTGCCCAATGGACGTATTAATCAATTTAATGAGCCTACTCTTATGGACACTGATTTGGGCTTTTGGGGGTTATTTAATCCTGGTCAGTTTATTTAAGGTACAACGGCACGAAGCGACGCTTTTAGGTTTTGGGCTTGGTTTAGTCTTGCAGGCTTGGGTATCAAATCTATTGGCTCACTTTTTAGCACCGGTAACAGCTTTTTGGGCTGCCGCTGGCATTATCTTGCTTATCGGTGTGCTGCTGACCACGCTCCTCAAAAGTTGGCAATCAGCCCGCAAGCAATTAACTTTTCCAATCGGTTATTGGATGGTGTTTGTTCTCCTCATCTATATCTTCTTCATGATCGGCCATGGGTTAGCCATATTTGATGATTACCAAAACTTACCGACGACTTCCTTTTTAGCGGCAGGTTCTATACCACCAGTGTTCCCGCTCAATCCTAACCTCAGCTTTGATTACCACTACCTGATGCTGCTGATAGCCGCCCAGTTTATGCGTTTAGGGGGTCTCTTCCCCTGGACGGCGCTGGATCTCACCCGTGCGTTTTTCTTCGGATTGAGCATGGTATATGTATTTTTCCTTGGCAAGCGGCTCACCCGCAGTTTAGTCGGAGGGTGGTTAGCAGCGCTTTTCACCGCGTTTTCCGGCGGTCTGCGCTGGCTGTTGCTCTTTCTGCCTGGGCGGGCTCTTGGAGCTATCTCTGAACAAATCAATATGATTGGTTCCGGATTAGCGACCGATACCAGCCTAAAGTTAGCGCTCTCCAAACCTTGGGCAATCGAAGGCGGCGGACCTTTGGCTTTCCCTTTTGCTTTTGGTAATGGCTTCCATACCGTCAGCGTGATGGAGCATGGTGGCACGGGTATGATGGGCATGACCATTATCCTATTACTCATCCTGACATTTAGGCGTTGGAAGCACCCTGGAGGTATGGCTGTCACTGCTGCCTTGTTGGCAGCCCAAGCATTAGTAGATGAGATTTGGTTCGGTTATTTCCTAGCTGCCTGCGTGATTATTGCCCTCATTCATTTTATAAAGCAAAAAGACAAACCTCATCAAGAGGCTGGGTTGGGCTTAGTTTTCTTCGTGCTTATCCCAACGCTGTTTGCCATGTTTCAAGGAGGTGTGCTCACTGGCACGGCAACCCAGCTGCTGAATCTAGGATCAAAAGCCGGTTCTGAGTCTTACTTTAGCAATGCCTTTTACTTGCGCTGGCCTCCTGCAATTATCTCATCACATTTAGGTGAGCTTTCTTTGCTCAACCCAGCCCAGCTGCTCGTAGCACTGCTGGAGGTTGGGCCGATTTTCCTCCTCATTCCGTTGATGTTCGCCTGGGGTAAAAAAGCTTGGCGGAACAGCCAAGTTATCTATACTATCTTAGCGGTTATGGTGGCTATCAGCCTCTTATCGGTATTTGTTGGTTACCACGGCGATGCAGGTATCTCTGCGACGAAACGCCTTAGCTTGGTCGGCACTGAACTGCTGACAGTTTTTGCCGTGCCATTGCTGTGGCACTGGCTGCGCTATCGCCCGCTCAACCTCAAGCTTTTTGTGGTTGGGACGATGTTGCTCTGCTGTGTTGGCGGGATCGTCTACTTTGCCATTGAAACCACAGCGATGCAGGTGCCGCAAGAAAGCTACTTTCTGAGTAGTTTAGATGCGCAAGTGGAAAGCCAATATTGGGATAAGCTAGATAGAGATGCTATGGTCTTCGACCTAATCCCTCCGCGTGCCGCTACGGTTTTTGCCCGACCGTTAACTTCTCATAGCAGCTGGTATGAGACACTCCCGGAATATTCTCGGCTCGCCAGCTCGCTCGATCCTTATGCCTTACGCGCTGCTGGATACGACTACCTCTACCTTGGTGCCGGGGAGTGGGATGACTTCTCTGAAACCGTCCAGGAGAAGCTTTCCGCGCCTTGTGTGCAGCTTCACTATGAAATAAATGGCGCGAAAGGTGATTTCCGCCGGCTGCTGGACTTACGCAACTGCGAGTAGTCCGTAACCTTATCGAAGAACTACACAAATTTGAGGCGCACCGCTGCCACCCAAAGCATGCGCAGAAGTAACAAACCATGCTTCCAGCGTTGGATATTCGTGGTGCCGTAGGTGCGCTCGCGGTAACGGATCGGCAGGTCCACAATTTTTAAGTTCAACTTTGCAGCGCCAAAAATGAGATCAAAATCCCCAAAGGGATCAAAATCACCGAAGAAAGCACGGTTAGCGGCAATTTTTTCATAATCCTCCCGCCAAAGCACTTTAGTGCCGCAGAGGGTATCTTTAATGCTCTGCCCTAACAGCCAGGAGAAAGCCGTGCTGAAAAACTTATTCCCGAGTGTGTTGAAAGGACGCATGGCTTGCTTCTCCATCGGGTATACCAAACGTACGCCGTTAATAAATTCTCCACGGTTCGAAATAAGCGCATCATAAAAGCGGGGCAGGTCTTCTGGTGGGACTGTCAGGTCAGCATCCAAGATCATGAGCATATCACCCTGGGCATGCTGAAACCCTAAGCGGATAGCATCACCCTTACCTGTTCCCTCTTGTTTAAGTAGTTGTACCGGGCGATTGGATTGCGCTGCGATATCCTCGATGACCTCGTAGGTATTATCCTTCGAGTGACCTTCCACAAAAATAAGCTCCGTACGGCTGCCCATCTCTGGCACGCGTTCGAATATTTGGGCAATGTTACCAGCTTCATTTCGCGCGGCGATTACCACTGAAACGGAGGGTTTATCCTCGCGTACCCCTCCGCTTGGCCGAGCAATAAGGAAATTTGTCATGCACAAAAATTTAAACAATGTCAACCGTGCTAAAACACGGTTAAACAGTCCGCTGAGCAAGGGAAAGTAGAAGGGAAACAGCACTTCCGACGAGGTACGTACGACCTCGTAATCGCAGAGTTGTAGCAAGTTGCGCATATCCTGCTGGGTAAGCCAGTTTTGATCCAACAGCGGCGTAGCCATATGGATTGCCTGCGCCACCTTAAGTGGCAACTCCCATAAGCGGTTATAGAAGTTAATCACCAAGCGCGTTTTGGGAGTGCAAAAAGGTTTTAACTGTGCCAAAACGGTCTGCACATCCCAAACATCATTGACCAAGTCCGAGAGGATGATAAAGTCAAACTGCCTGCCGAGGTCAGGCAGGGCATGCGCATCCACGCAAATAAACTCGCATTCCGGGTGAGCCTCCTGGGCTGCAGCAATCATACCTTCAGAAAAGTCCACACCCACACCGACGGATGGCTCCAAAAAAGCCAGCAAATCGCCTCTGCCACAACCTACCTCCAGTATAGTACTCCCTGCCGGGATGATAGAGCGATACGTTGCGTTCAGCCGGTGGTGGTAATAAGAGCTCCAGCGAATCTTTTTCGCTTCTTTGGCGGCAATGCGATTCCACAGCGTTTGGCGTTCACGCGTGAACTTCTGATACGCCTCGTCACGAGCATTAAAATAACTATCCAAATTGAATATCCTAGAATCGTTTGATTAATCAGATAATGCTAAAGTATATCAAAACACGCTGGAATAGGGGGTCTTTAGAGAATTAATGATGTGGGATAGCAGCCCGTGCCATTTGGTCGACGTACTCATTCAAGGTGTTACCCGCATGCCCGCGCACCCAAACCCATTTCACCTCATGCTCACTTAACGCACGGTCTAGCTCCTGCCATAGGTCGATGTTCGCTAACTTGCCTTTTTTACGCTTCCAATTCCGCTGTTTCCATTCTGGCAGCCAAGCGGTCGCACCATTGAGCAGGTAACTGGAATCGGTATAAAAAGTAACTTGGGATGGCTGCTTGAGTGCGCGTAACGCATTGAGCGCCGCCATGATCTCCATGCGGTTGTTGGTTGTCTGCTGCTCTCCACCACTGAGCTCAGTGCGCTTGCCGTTAATGAGGATTACAGCTGCCCAGCCGCCCGGGCCTGGATTACCACTGCAAGCGCCATCAGAATAAATCTCCACAACTGGCTTATGGTTCATTCAGTTGCTCTCCCGTCAGTTCCTGCAAAGTGCTATCCAACATCTCCAATACCGTAGGGATGTATTCTTCATCCAGCGCGTACATCCGGCGCACAGCATCCTGCAAAATCAAGCGTCCATAAGCCCAATGCTGAACCTCCGGAGCAAGAGTGAGCTTAACGTCATCCAATAAAGCACTTGCCCAAGCTGGGTGCGCTTCAGCATAGTCCGCTGCCACATCTTGCGGGTCGCCCGTCACTGGCCAATAGCCATGAATATAAACCAAGCGCTCCTGTGCCTCTTCGGTTAATAGCCAGCGGACAAAAAGCCAGCTGCCTAACTGCTCCGCCGGTGTCCCTTTTGCAATGCCAATGGAGACTGTCTCTAATGAAAGGCTGCCTGTGCCATCTGGTGTGGGGTAAGGTAAAGAGAGCCATTGGTCCGCAGATTCAGCACGCTGTTGGTAGCCCTCCTGGATGATGATGTCATCCAAGGTGCCCTCATAAGCCAGAGCTAAGCGCGTCGCAAAGTACGCGTACGGCACCTCCTGCTGCCCGACCCAGGAGCCATCTTCGCTAAACAGCTGCTTGAGGAAAGTAAAGCTTTGGCTGCCAGCTGGATTATTAAAACTCAGCACAGGCTTCGCTGGATCGAATTTGCCGTAAAAAGCTCGGTACCAACTCAGCGCGGCAATAGGAGAATTGGATACCCACATACCGCCTGTGCCGTTATTATCAATATCATTATCTTGCAGCTTTTCAGCAGCAGCGGGCAGCATCTGTGCAGCGAGTTCTCCGGGCGAGCGGGGTGCTTGGTCAAATCCTAATTCGCCTGCCCAACTTTGGTTATATACCAGTACTCCTGGTTGGTAGGCAATTGGTAAGTAACCCCAATACTCTTGATAAGTAGCTAACGGTGAGAGCTGATAAAAAGCTGAATCAGGTGCATATTCGGTGCTGATGCCATAGTCTACGTCGTACAAGTAAGGCCCCAAGTTAGCCAATTCACCCGTAGGGTTTAGCAAAGCTAAATCGTACCCCTGAGCGATGACAAGGTTAGTTTGCATGCCATTGCTAACTAACTTATCACCGACATCTTCGAGACCACCTGCGCCAACCGGTGTAATGTTTATTCCCCAGGCATTTGTGACACTGAATTCCCCCACCAAGCTTTCAAAGCTCGTTTTCGCTTCATTAATCCACGGATGCAAAACCGTGAGTTCCAAACCCTCTAGCGCGCTCTCATCGATTGCCTCAATAGTCGGCCAAGGTGGCGTGGGGGTTGATGTTAATGTAGCAGTCGGTGTAGGGATAGCTGGTGTTGCAGTGGATTGCGGTTGCAATGTGCCTGCTGTGGGTGTTGGAGATTGTTGTACACCTTGGCAGGCTGCCAAGCTAAAGCTTATCAGCACTAAAAAAAAGAACTTAGAGAAATGATTTTTACGCATTTTCCTCAACATTTGAATCAAAACGGGAATGGATGGGAGTCGAACCCACCCCGGCTCGCAAGGCGACCCGACACTGATTTTGAAGACCAGGAAGTCCACCGGGACCTAACCATTCCCATCGCTAAGCATATCCGAAATGAAAGAGGCTTGTCAAGCTGAACTTTCATTCATGTTGGGCATGAGGCTGTAATGAATGGGCACACTTGAGCTTATCGTTATCCTGAGGTTGGAGGAAATGTCCAGAACATTAAAAAATGAATAACTTTATATTCAAGAAGGTCACAATATGTTCATAAACTGCAGTGCACCCCCCACCCCTTTGATTCCCCTCCCCAGCGTCTCGTTTCAGTTTAAAACTTTCCGCTCGACGCTGGTGAGGGGAAAGATGCTTGCAGGCGGGGGTGGCCGCCCCCGCCTTCAAAAGAACCACCCTCTCCCAGCAGATTGACGCTAAAAAACGAACGTGATTCAGAGCTGGGAGAGGGCAGGGTGAAGGCAGATTGAAATGCTTAACTTTGAAAAATTTGGATGTAATCGATTAACCAATGTTTTTCAACACCTTCTTTATCCTTTTCCGTGAAAATTCAACCCGAATATCGTATAATCCAAACCCAGAAATTATAGTTATTAAGGAGATTTATGTCTGCAGAACTTAACCATACCCCTGATTGGGTAAAAAATGCTGTTTTCTACCAAATCTTTCCCGATCGTTTTGCTTGGAGTGCGAGTGTGGAAAAACCAGGCAATTTCGAACCATGGGAAAGCGCACCGACTCCGGATGGCTTCAAAGGAGGCGATTTAATTGGCGTTCAGGAGAAACTGGATTATCTTGAAGATTTAGGCGTTAATGCGATCTACTTCAACCCCATCTTTCAAGCGACTTCCAACCATCGCTACAACACCCATGATTACTTCCAGGTGGATCCACTGCTGGGCGGCAATCAAGCTTTTACACAGCTACTGACGGAAGCTCACAAGCGCAACATCCGAGTGGTCTTGGATGGCGTGTTCAATCATGTGGGGCGCGGCTTTTATCAATTCAACCACATCTTAGAAGTTGGTCCCAAATCCCCATATATTGACTGGTTCCACATTCACCGTTTTCCGCTCAATGCCTACTCCACTTCGGCAAATTATGATTGTTGGTGGGATTATCCGCCGATGCCCCAATTCAACCACGCAAACCCGCAGGTGCGCAGGTTTATCTTCAACGTGGCACGCTATTGGCTAGAGCAAGGCGTGGATGGCTGGCGCTTAGATGTTCCTTTCGAAATTAAAGATGACGAATTTTGGCGGGAGTTCCGCGAGGTGGTCAAGACTGCCAACCCCGAGGCATACATCGTGGGCGAAATTCCATCCGAAGCGCAGCATTGGTTAGCAGGCGATATGTTTGATGGCGTTATGAACTATCAACTCACTCACGCCTGCGTTTCCTTCTTTGGCGGCAGCCGTATCGACGTCGAACTGGCAAAGGGCATGATGGGTTTACCAACACCCGAAGCTATGGATGCAGTTAAGTTTGCGCAACGCACACAGGAATTGCTGGCCATCTACCCCAACGAGTTTGCCCAGGCACAGCTCAACCTTCTGGATAGCCACGATATGCCCCGCTTCTTGAGCTTGGTACGCGAGGATATACAACGCCTTTACCTTGCTTATCTCTTCACGCTCACTTACCCCGGTGCGCCTTGCATTTATTATGGCGATGAAATCGGAATGACCGGCGGGCGCGATCCAGATTGCCGTAAAGCCTTCCCCTGGGATAAAAGCGAGTGGAACCAGCAGCTTCACGATAAAATCCGCGAGTTAGTTCTGCTGCGTCACGCCATTCCCGCATTGCGCACAGGGACTTATCAACCCTTACTTGCCAATGGAAATTTACTGGTCTATATGCGTCAAGATGAGCATGATAGCGTAATCGTGGCGATAAATCTGGAAAGCAGCTCGCAAACTTTGGATATTGAACTGAAGGAGCTTATTCCCGATGGAACCGTATTACAGGATCAGTTAGGCTCAACACAGGTCACCATACAATCCGGTAAAATTAGCAGCCTTACGCTTCCTTCGATGAGCGCAGTAATCCTCGCCTAATTTATATACCATTGAATCAATAAAAGGCTTTGCTGTAGCTTAATTCAGCAAAGCCTTTATGATTTGTGTGAACCACGGGTAAAGCTGCAAAGCAAGCAATCCGCCTGCTATGCCTAATAACCAGCCGGCAATAACATCTAAAAGATAATGCAGCTTGAGCGCAATACGAGAAAGACCAACCAAAATAGCCCAAAGGATAAAGCAGGCGATCACCCAACCAGAGCCCGTTTGCATCGAGAGCACAGCTAACATCATCGCGCGGGCTGCGTGCCCCGAAGGGAATGAATGTGGATCAGCGATGCGATAGATTTTGCCCCACTCACCTTCAGGCCGCGGACGGTGGAAAAGCGCTTTAATCAGAAATACGACCCCCGCCATGCCCAAGATAGCACAAGCCCAAAAAGCTGCCTGAAAACGCATTTCTGACTCGCCTAGCAACCATATCAAGCCTAAACCAATCAGCCAATACCACGAATCACAGGAATAACTGATAAATTTCGTCACACTCTGGAGAAGCTTAGCATCGGCTGAGAGCACCAGCCTGGATGTCCATTTTGTATCTACTGTAAGCAAGTGCGCCAATAAATCCAACGCATCCTCATCCTCAAACTGATCGGTATCACATCGAGCAGTGATTTTATCATAGTGAGTCATAAAACATCCCTGTGCAAATCAAATGTAAGAGCAAAGTGATAAGGTCCTAAAGGTGCAAGATAGAAATGTCTTAATTATGATTAGGAGCTCTGAAATGGACACATGAAGTGTACTGCGTAAGCAAAATGACAAGTAAGGAATTAGGCCGGAAAAGAGCGTTAAGAATGCCCTGATTATCAGTCTTTGAATCGCTTAGTTTATAACGATCTCAAGACATAATCGCAATCCCCACCCCTTTGATTCCCCTCCCCAGCGGCTGGTTTCAGATTTAACCTGACTGACCGACGCTGGTGAGGGGAAAAATGCTTGCAGGTGGGGGCGGCCGACCGCCCCCACCTGCAAAAGAACCTCCCTCTCCCAGCAGATTGATGCCGAAACAGGCGTGACTCGGAGCTGGGAGAGGGCAGGGTGAGGGTATCCTGAGATTATTCACCTTTCAGAGGCTGGAGGTAATCCATGGACGAACGTTTTTCAGCGTCCTCATGCAACATAATTGACACGAAGAGGATGAAGGTTAAATTTCCAAGAAAAACCCAGACTGGCGACTTTTTCCACTGAACAGGACATTTCTAATTAGCCATGATACCTGTGCAAATCACACCAAACCGTTACTAAAAACTGTTCTAACGAGTACGGGTAGTTATAATAGGGCTACTATCAAGCTTGAGGTGAATTTTGGAAATCAGTGATTTGGCAATTTTATGGGATATGGATGGGACCATTTTGGACACATTCGATTTACATTATGAAACCTGGCAAGAAACTTTTGCGGGGCGCGATATCACCTTTAACCGTGAAATCTTTCGCTCCCATTTTGGTGCCAACAATCGCGAGACCGTGCCGATTTACTTAGGATACGAACCTGACGACTCCACTTACACACAGATTGCCAACCATAAGGAAGAGCTTTTTCGTCAGCAACTATCCACGAAAGCGCGGCTTTTCCCGGGTGTTAACGATTGGTTCGCCTACTTTGCCGATCACGGTGCCAAGCAAGCTATTGCGTCCTCCGCTAATATGGAAAATATTGAAAAAGTGGTTGATGCTTTTGGAATTCGGCATTACTTTGACACACTGGTTTCAGGCGAAGACCTACCCAGCAAACCAGCTCCAGATATCTTCCTGCGAGCAGCAAAAAACTTGGGTGTCCTGCCTGAGTGTTGCGTAGTGTTCGAGGATTCCTATCATGGAATCAATGCGGCTAAAGCTGCCGGCATGGTGAGTGTTGGTTTTGCCAGTACTGCACACTTCAAGCCAGGAGACGCTGATTTTATCTTGCATACCTATGCGCAAGACCCTGCCCCTATAATCCAACGCATCCTGCACCTGATCGAAACGCGCAAGCTTATCCAAAGATAAATGGAATCACAGCGATCAGGCAGAAACCTAAGAAGACGATAACCAAAGCCATTTGAATATCTCGCTTTGCACGCGTGTCCTTCAGTTCTGGCTGGAATTCGGTCAACTCCAATTGCCATTTTGGTCCTGCAAGGAAAGCAAATAAACCGCCAGCGATTAACCCGCCTAAATGCCCAAAATAATCGATATTTAGTGCCGGATTAAATCCAATGGATAAGTTTAACAGCAAGATAAAAATCAGATTGAAAAGCAAACCGCGCGAGCGTCCCCCCAAATAACGCTTGTTTTGAACCACAAAAATAATTTCAGCACCGAGCAATCCGAATATAGCTGTGGACGCCCCTAAAGAGGCTGCCGGCGTAAGCACAAACGAAAGCACGTTCCCACCAAACGCTGCAATAAAAAACAGCAGCAAAAAGCGCTTATGCCCATAGATGCCCTCTAACTGCAATCCTAAGACGTAGAGCGCATATAAATTTGAAGCTAAATGTAGCAGGGAGCCGTGTAGAAATACGGGTGTAATCAGGCGCCAAACTTGACCGGCTAAGATGGGCTGCTGGATTTTACCAAGGTACAAGAACAGCAGGTCAAAACCAAGATAACGCTCCGATAATACCTGTAACAAGTAGAAGACCGCAATCACACCCATCAGGATAAAGGTTGCTTTCGGCTTTACTGCATTCAAGCGCACTGCCATCGGTGCCGGTTGCGCGGTTGTTGTTGGTGTTTCTGGAGTTTGTTCGTTCATAAGGTTACCTGACGAGGGTGAACACGATGGTGTTCAGCAGTAATAATATCTTGAATTATGTCAACGGTTTGCTCGAGCTTATCTTCGGCATTGACCACGATGTAGTCAAATATATCTAAATGGCTGAATTCCTGCTCTGCTGTGCGCACGCGCAGCTCAAATTCTTCTGGTGATTCGCTGCAGCGTGAAGCTAAGCGGTTAATCCATTCTTCACGCGAGCTGGCGGTAAGAAAGATCAAAACCGCTTCTGGGCAAAGTGAACGAATCGTCATGGCACCTTGCACATCTAAACGCATAATTACGTCTTTGCCGGATTCTAGCGCTTCCTTAACTTGCTTGCGAGGGATACCTTTATAGTCCGAGTAGACCTTAGCATGCTCGAGCAGCTCACCCGTAGCAACTAAGTGTTCGAATTCTTCACGAGATACAAAAAAATAATCAACGCCATTTTTCTCGCAGGGGCGGGGTGGCCGTGAAGTCATGGTAATAACAAAGTGCTGGTTACTATATCTGGTACGCAATGCCTGCACCACAGCATCCTTACCGATGCCTGAAGGGCCAGAAATAACCAGTAATAAAGGTGAAAAAGGTACTGATCCAAAATAAGCGCTTTTTTCGGTCATATTGCCATCCAATTAGCTGAAGATTTATGCCATAATTATACCCTTCGGGTACTCTACCCTTCGGGCACTTTACCCTTCGGGTACTCTACCCTTCGGGCACTTTACCCTTCGGGTACTCTACCCTTCGGGCACTTTACCCTTCGGGCACTTTACCCTTCGGGTACTCTACCCTTTGGGTAGGTTGGCACTCAGGCCATTAAGCCTCGGCTAGCTACACCGAGGTTGCCTGAGTATCTCGGGTATTATAATAGAGGAAAATCATTATCGAGGTGGTTGTATGCCCTATTATGATTTTCGATGTAATAATTGCCACAAACGCTTTGAAGTCTTTCTAACATATGCCGAGTTTGACCAGAAAAAAGTCAGCTGCCCACATTGCAATTCTGAGAACCTGACGCGCTTGATTCGGCGGGTGCGCATCAGCCGTGGCAATTCAATCAGCTTAGAAAACTTGGATGACGATCAAATGTTGGAAGATCTGGAACAAGATCCACGCAAATTAGGGCGGATGATGCGCGAGTTGAGTTATGAAACGGGAGAAGAGCTTGGACCAGAATTTGATAATGTGGTTGAGCGCTTAGAGCGTGGCGAAAACCCAGAGGAGATCGCCAATTCTCTTCCCGATGAACCCACTGATTTAGGCGAGATGTAATCCCTTTAGACTAGTTAGGCTGCTTCAGGAGCTCGAGCAAATCAGCATAAGAGCGTACCGTTCGCACTTTTTCAATAAACTCCTTAAACGTTCGGCTTTCAGCCCAAAGCTTCCGAACTGCTGGTCCAACAGGATCTGCCCCAGCTGCTCCACCACCAGGCTGGTCGTTATAAGAGCCATAAAAAGCGAAATACGCCTGGTTGATTTTACGAATATGGTAGCCATGCTCCCAGAAGAATTGCCGGCGCATTTCCATATATTGTTCAGCTTCATTCACCTTGCCGGCAGCAAGCAATTCATCTACGCGCAAACGCGTCTGGCGCATCTCTGCACGGAAATCAAAAATAACAGTAGCTTCCGCACCTGGATCTTGCAATTTCGAGCGCATTTTCGGGGCAGCAGGCGGCGGCAATTTATCTGGAAAATTTGCCCTTAGCACCGTATTACCAATTTCCGTACCAGCTAAGCTTGCCACGGTCTCATTGATCGTGCGCATTTGAGGATTCACATCATAACGCAAACCTAAGGGGTGGAAGAATAGATAATTGTGCATCCACTCGTGCGCGACGGTTTCAATCAGCCAGCTGAAACTTGTTGTTTGCATCACCATAGTAGGGTAAGCACTCAATCCGCCAATCGGTTCCACCAATGCAGAATAATCAAATTCTGTATAAATTCCCTCCTCAATAGCTTCCTTCTGTAAAGTATCCAAACCAGGGAGCAAATTAAGGCTCAAGACTGTACGGATTTCTGTGCGGGGTGAGACGATCAAATTGAGCGGCAAATCCGAAATCTTATAAAGCACCGGCGGAAACACTTGGCCGCCCCAGCTAAAACCCATTTCCGCTAAGGTACGCTCAGTTTGCGATTGAACTACAGCCTCCATAACCGTTGCCAAATCAGCAAGATGCTGTTTTTCATCAGTAAGCTGTGATTGCAGCTCAGCAACTTTTTCATCTCGGTTCGCCATCTCCGGGGCTGAAACCACTTCGTCTAAGCTGGTGTTCAACTGATTAACAATGTCCACTTGCTGAAGGTAGCCGTCGACCAGCATGTTTTGCTGCTCAACCGAGAGAAACTTATCAACTTTGAGTGCAGCAGAGATGCCCTTCTCCATCAAGGCTTGCACCGTCCAAGCGCTAAAGTCAAACTCGACATCACGCGTATATTTGCGCAAGGCTTCCAAAGGATCCCAAAGTGCAGCGCTGGAACTTGTGAGCAGCAAGAGCATGGCAACAACCACTAACTCTAATCGCAGAATCTTGCGGAATGTCCAACCAGCGGTGGCTTCGTAAGGCATGCGAGCATTTTAACACGGAGCTGGTAATCAAAAGACGCTTTACAACCTTTATGCGAACCATTACTTTTCAGAAAATTTTCGCCACTTTCTAACCTAACAAGACACAGCGTTTCACTTCAAGAGCTCGACGGCGCAAAGAAGCCTTCATGCTATAATCCGATTACAAATTTCATTCGGTGGAGAAGATATGGCAGGGCGCGCCAAATCAACCAACAAAACCAATAAAAAAACAAGCAAAAGTGGTAGCGGGTCTTCCAGCCGATCATCAACGCGCAAATCCACACCAGCCAAATCCTCCCGCACCACTTCACGCAAACCTACATCCACAACAGCTCGTGCTCCTCAAGCGGTTTTTACACTCACACAGGACCAAAAACAAAGTATTTTAGGAATTTTTCTCCTCGTTACCGCCATCCTGACCCTAATTAGCATATTCACCCCTAATGCCGGCAGCCTGCCCAACTGGTGGGCTGGAGTCTTATTTCAAGGATTTGGTTGGGGAGCGTACCTCTTCCCCATTTTGCTGCTTTTCGGGAGCGCCTGGTTTCTTTTTCTGCGAAAGCAGGAGAAGTTCTCTAAAATTGCGCCTCCCCGCCTCATTGGGGTTGCTCTATTCCTCTTCAATTTATTGGCATGGTTTCAGCTGTTTGCCAATAGGCTACCTGGGCAGGATCAAATAGGCGGCGGAGCAATTGGCAGTTTTCTCCTGGCGACGCTAACACGCTGGTTTGGAGCACCTGGCGCATTGATTTGGTTAATTGCTTGGCTGCTAATTGCGCTTATTCTGCTCATTGATCTTTCTATGGCTGAGGTAACCAGCGGAGTAAGTAAAACTTTCAAAGC
Source organism: Anaerolineaceae bacterium (assembly GCA_040766895.1). GTDB lineage: Bacteria > Chloroflexota > Anaerolineae > Anaerolineales > Anaerolineaceae > Mesolinea. The sequence continues at coordinate 50,597 of JAXGPR010000007.1, forward strand.
TATGCACAATCAAATTTCCCACCTGAAGAGCAAGCAAGCCGCCCGTAAAGCTGCCCAGCAAGCCACGACTGCGCCCGCACCTGCGCCTTCAGAGGAGGTTGCAGCACCCCGAAATGGGAGTAACCCACCTGCACAATCAGTTCCATCTACCCCATTGATGCCTGCCTCTCAACGCGTTCACCCTTGGGTTCTGCCTAACCCTGAAGACATCTTGGCTCCGGTGACCGTCGCCACTCCCGATAGCGAAAACGATCACGATCGCGCCCGCGTCATTGAAGAGACCTTGCGTTCGTTCAACACACCTGTCCATGTAGTTGAAATTCGCCGCGGTCCAGCGATTACCCTCTTTGGCGTGGAGCCAGACTATATTGAAAGCCGCAACGGCAAAACACGGGTGCGGGTCAGTAACATCGTACACTTAGCGGATGACCTCGCTATGGCGCTCAAGGCATCGCGCATACGCATTCAAGCGCCAGTGCCAGGCAAGGGCTACGTCGGCATCGAAGTACCAAACCAAAAAACTGAGCTCGTTTCACTTCTGGAAATTGTGCAAAGTCCTTCCTTTGCTACCAACCCTGACCCACTCAAATTTGCCCTGGGCAAAAACGTCGCCGGTCAGCCTTTTACCGCCAGCTTAGCGGATATGCCGCACCTCCTGATCGCCGGCACCACCAACTCGGGCAAGTCAGTGTGTGTCAATGCCATTTTAGCGAGTTATCTGCTCACACTCACGCCGGACCAAATCCGCTTTGTGCTTGTGGATCCTAAGCGCGTGGAACTTACCAGCTATAACGGCATTCCTCATCTGCTAGCTCCTGTCATCGTAGATGCAGAAAAAGTAGTCGGCGCTTTGCAATGGATGCTGCGCGAAATGGACTTGCGTTACCGCATGTTTGCTGAGACGGGCGTACGCAATCTGGTGGAATACAACCAGCTGAAAGCCGCTGAGGGAGAGAAAACCTTACCCTTCCTATTGGTCGTCATTGACGAGCTGGCTGATTTGATGATGCTCGCCCCCGATGAGACCGAACGCGCGCTTACCCGCCTGGCACAATTAGCCCGCGCTACAGGCATTCATCTGATTCTTTCAACCCAACGTCCTTCTGCGGATATCATTACCGGCTTGATTAAAGCAAACTTCCCCGCCCGAATTGCTTTTGCTGTCGCTTCCAGTGTGGATAGCCGCGTTATCCTCGACCAACCTGGCGCTGAACGCTTGCTCAGCAAAGGGGATATGCTCTTTTTAGCACCAGATTCTGCCGCTCCCGTGCGGTTACAAGGCACTTTTGTTTCCGATGCTGAGATCAGCCGGCTGACTGAATTTTGGCGCCAACAAGCAGCCCAGCTTTCTGGTGAAGAACGTCCAGATATCGCAGTATTCGCGTCTGAAAGCCACCCTCCTTTAGTTAATCCTACGCTCGTTCAGCAGCCACTATGGCAGGAGTTGGAAAATGATACTGATGAAAGCGATGCAGACCCTATTACCAATGAAGCTTTAAAGATCATCCGCAATGAAGGACGCGCTTCCGTATCAATGCTTCAACGTAAATTGCGGATTGGTTATACTCGCGCTGCACGCATCATTGAATCGTTGGAGGAAAAAGGCATCGTCGGACCACCTGATCCACAAACGGGGGTGCGCGAGGTGTTAGATTACGGTAAGTACGGGCCAGTTAATCAAGATTAAAATGTTGCATTTCTCTTATCAAAGGAGTGAATTTCAGTTGCCGCAATTTACTGGTTTAGGTTGCAAATTTAAGGTGATTAAACTATAATCACCATCAAATTTGACGTGGAGTTATTTGTTCATGAGTGATTATGATGACGAAAGTAAGGCTGAGAATTTAGAAGAGAGCGAATCGCAGTCCATGGATAAAATGGAGGAATTGCTCGATTCTAATTTCATTATCGACTTCCCCAAAGCAGGGGAAATTCGTGATGGTATTATCGCCAGCATCTCCGAGGGCCAAATCTTAGTTAGCGTTGGTGCCAAATCCGAAGGTGTTATTTCTGGAAAAGAGTACGAAGGTATCCCACAAGAAATATTAGAAACATTAGAGGTTGGAAAGGCGATCCCGGTTTATGTGGTCAATCCGGAAGACCAAAACGGCAACCTCGTCCTCTCATTCATCCGTGCCGTTGAAGAGCAAAGTTGGCAAGATGCTGAAGATTTGCTTAAATCCGGTGAAAGCTTTGAATCAGAAATTGTCGGGTACAACAAAGGCGGGCTCATCGTGCCTTTGAGCACTATTCGCGGTTTTATCCCCGCCTCACAGCTTTCCTTAAGCCGTAAGCTCGAAATTACTGGCAGTACCCCTGAAGAGAAGTACAAATCAATGGTTGGCGAGAAAATTGAGTGCTGCGTCATTGAAGTGGATAGAGAACGCCACCGTCTGATTTTAAGTGAACGTGCTGCCAGCGGCGAAACCCGCGATATGATCCGAGATAAAGTTCTTGATAACCTCCAAGAGGGCGATGTTCGTACTGGTCGGGTTACAAGCTTGGCTGATTTCGGCGCCTTCGTCAATATTGGCGGAGCTGATGGCTTGGTGCATATCTCCGAAATCACATACGATCACATCGACAATCCTAAGGAAGTGCTCAAAGTTGGCGATGAAGTCAAAGTCAAAATAATCAGCATTGACCGCGACCGCAAGCGCATTGGTCTCTCGATGCGTCAATTGCAGGAAGACCCCTGGACCAGCCAGGTTTCTCACCTCAAGGTCGGTCAACTGGTTGAAGGTGAAATTACCCGTCTGACGAATTTTGGCGCCTTTGCCCGATTGGACGTCCCAGGTGAGCTGGAAGGCTTAATCCATATCTCTGAAATCAGCGAAAAACGCGTTGAACATCCGAAAGAAGTCTTAAAAGTAGGAGACCATGTCGCCTTGAGGATTCTGCGCATCGAAGAGGACGAACACCGTATCGCTTTAAGCCTGCGCCGCGTGGATTCAGCCCAATATGTTGACCAGGACTGGAAAGCCTTAGCGAAAGACTTGGATGTTTCCACTTCTTCCCAGGAAGAAACTTTAGGGGATATCGTGGGCACAATTCCAGCGATAGAGGAAGAACCCACCGAAGAAGTTGCTGAAAGTGAAGCAGCTCAAGCAGAAAACCAAGAAGTCCAACAGGCTGAAGAAGAAGCACAAACGGAAGAGGCTGCTGATCAACAGGCAGCTGAAACTGACCAAGCACAAGAAACCGAAGATAAAGAGGAAGCATAAAACCCAAATTAGCGCTGGAAACGGTTTGTTTCCAGCGCTTTTTTTATTCCTATGACCTGGTTCATCGATGCCCATGAAGATATCGCCTGGAATATAGTTACATTCCAGCGCGACTATACCCGTTCCGCTTTCGAAACCCGCCAATTAGAAGCCAGCACATCCATTCCCGCTTTTAATGGGGATACAATGCTGGGTTTGCCAGAATATAACCAAGCTGAGGTACGGCTCGTATTGAGCACGCTTTTTGCTGGTCCTGCGCGCGCTGGTGCTCAGGAACCTGCACTTGCTCCGGTTTATCACACCGTTCTCGAAGCCAACCGATTCTATTGGAACCAACTAGGAGTTTATCATCAGCTCTGTGAGAGTCATCCCCAAGCTTTCCGCTTAGTGCTTTCGCGGCAGCAGCTGCAAGCCCACTTGCAGGACTGGGAAGAAAATGATGAAGCGCATAAATCACATCCAGTCGGGTTGGTGCCTTTGATGGAAGGCGCAGAGGGCATCCTCTCTTGTGATGAACTCCCACAGTGGTGGGAAGCCGGTTTAAGAATTATCGGACTCGCTTGGGGCGGCAACCGCTATACCGGCGGAACTCATGCCCCTGGGCCGCTTACTGCCGAAGGCAATGATTTACTCGATGCTATGGCTGAAATCGGTTTTATTCTCGACCTTGCTCACATGGATCGGCAAGCTGCTTTCCAAGCGCTGGAACGCTATCCAGGTAGGATTATCACCAGTCACGCTAATGCTAGCCGTCTGGTAGAGAATTACGAGGGCAACCGTTTATTAGAAGATGATTTGATCCAGGCGATGCTTGAACGCGACGTGGTAATAGGCGTTGTTCCCTATAATAACTTCCTCAAGTTTGGTTGGAAAGATAGCGGCGGGCGCGAGCGGATAAGCCTACGTATGGTCGCAGAGCAAGCCGATTATATTTGCCAGTTGGCTGGCGATGCTGATCACGTTGGCATCGGCACGGATTTTGACGGCGGTTTTGGCTTGCAATCCACGCCGATCGAGCTCAATTCCATCGCCGACTTACCTAAATTGCTCCCCTATTTGCAAGAAATGGGTTACAACCCAGATGAGTGCGATCGGATTGCTTCAGGCAATTTTCTGCGTGTGTTAGAATCAGGATTACCATAAAAATCGAGTTTGATATGGAACCCACGAATCACAATAGCGAAAATAATCTTCCGAACAGCATCAATGAAGAACCCGCGCAAGAGCCTTTTCCAAAATTTCGTGCCCGCCTTGGGCTAACCTTACTGATGATTGGGTTCATTATTTTCCTCATTGGCGCTAAACCAGAGATTTTTGAACTCAACCGGGGGACTGCCATTGGCTTCTTGCAAATTATCGTCATGCTCATCGGGCTCGGCTTGGTCACTTGGGGGGGATGCTTAACTCTCTTCGCTTTCTGGCGGAATGGGGAACGCCCTCTCTTGGCAGATTTTGGGACACGGACATGCGCAACAGGTTTTGTGATTTGCTTCTTTACGGCGCTGGCTGATGCATTTGGTTTTGGTACTAATCCCTTGCCAAATGTATTTCTCGGCAATTTGCAAACCAATGGATTAATGATCGGCATGGGCATCATTGGAATCGGCTTCTTGATGATGCTGCGCTATAAGCGTGAATAACCCACCATCCAAGCTATACACATATTATCTGGTTAATTCTCCCTTTGATATAATTTGCATTCACAAAACATGAATAATTCATTGAATATCCATCACCTCGATAATGGTCTGACCGTCCTGCTCAAAGAAATCCACACCGCCCCAATTGTGAGCGCTTGGGTTTGGTATGGTGTCGGCTCCCGCAATGAAGTCCCCGGTAAAACCGGAGTGAGCCATTGGGTTGAGCACATGCAATTTAAGGGCACCAAGAAGCGCTCCGCCCAGGATATGGACCACACAATTGCCCGCCTTGGCGGTTATTGGAATGCCTTTACCAGCCCCGATTGGACAGCCTACTTTGAAACACTACCTGCAAGCGCCTTAGAGACGGCGTTAGAGTTGGAAGCTGACCGTATGACCAACAGCCTCTTTGACCCGCTTGAAGTGGAAACCGAACGCACAGTGATCATTTCAGAACGAGAAGGCTCCGAAAACGACCCACAATTTCTGCTCAACGAAGCTGTACAAGCGCACGCATTCAAGCACCACCCCTACCGTAATGAGGTCATCGGCTCCAAAGAAGATCTGCTTGCCCTGACGCGCGAAGATCTATATACTCACTACCGCCAAACCTACCAACCAGCCAATGCCATTCTGTGCTTAGCTGGGGACTTCGTCACTTCTGAGGCACTGCGCTTAGTTGAAAAACATTTCGGCAGCATTCCCGCTGGCAAAGTGGTCAAAAATATCCCAGAACCTGAAGAGGACCTGCCGGAACTCAGCCAACTCCAGCTGCAAGGTCCAGGCGAAACGACTTTTATCCAGGTGGCATATCGTTCACCTAAAGCCGATTCGGATGACTTTTTTGCCTTTTCTCTCATGGAGAGCTTGCTTACCGGACCTTCGAACCTGAATATGTTTGGCAGCGGCGGTGTGGGGCATCACACCAGCCGTCTTTATTTAGCCATGGTGGATGAAGGCTTAGCTGCTGGCGTTGGCGGTAGTTTATCAGCCAACATTGATCCTTCTACTTTCACGCTCTACCTGACGAAAAATCCAACCCGTACCATCGAAGAAGTTTTGCAAACTTTGGATAGCCAAATCGAGGCACTGCAAAGCCAGCCGATTGCCCAAACTGAGATTGACCGTGCTCTCAAACAAACCAAAGCGCTCTTTGCTTATAGCAGCGATAATATTACCAATCAAGCGTTTTGGATGGGTTATGCCTCAAGTTTTGCCCGATACGATTGGTTTACGCACTACGTCGACCGTATCTCTTCTGTCACCCCAGAGATGATCCAAAGCATTGCCCAAAAATATTTACAGCCACACGCGCGCGTCATCGGTGTTTATCAACCCAAGGATGGGAACTAAAATGCCAATGAGCCCATTATCTTCTGCAAAGCTTCCTGGTCCGGATGACATTCTGCGGCAAGAGTTCGCTAATGGTGCAGTCCTGCTCAGCCGCACCAATCCTTCCAGCCCAGCAGTCGCCATCCACGGTATGTTCCCCCCAGGTGCGTTAGCTGACCCTTCAGATAAGATTGGATTAGCCCATTTTATGGCAAGTATGCTCATGTCTGGCACGCACATTCACGCTTTTCGTGAGCTTAACGACTTAGTTGAATCCATGGGAGCAACGCTCGTTTTTGGTGGTGGAAAGGTAGCCACCTCTTTCGCTGGGCAATGCCTGCGTGAGGATTTACCTCAGCTGCTCGAAATCTTACTGGAAGTGCTCACTCAACCAGCATTCCCGGAAAAACAATTCCAACGCACAAAGATGCAGATCCTTACCGCTCAAGCCATTCAGGCACAAGATACCGCTGAGGTTGCAGAACAAGCCTTTGACCGAGCAATCTATGGCAGTCATCCGTATGCGCACCCGGACTTAGGCTACCCAAACACAGTGCAGAGCATCAGCAGAGAGGACTTACAGGCATTCCACCAACGTTTCGTTGGTCCTCGAGGATTGATCGTTGCAATCACAGGTGGAGCAGACTCTGAAGAGATCCTGCAAGCTTTCTCGCACACTTTAGGCGCCTGGGAAGCACCCGCCCAAGAAACCCAGCCTTCTATTCCACCTGTACAGCCTATCCAAGCAACCTATCGGGAGCATGTACCCCTCGAAGAAAAAAGCCAAAGCGATCTAGTCATTGGCACCTTCGGACCTAAAGCCACAGCATCCGATTATTTAGCAAGTACATTGGGGAATGATATCTTAGGCCAATTTGGAATGATGGGGCGCATTGGCGAGAGCGTGCGCGAAAAAGCCGGTTTGGCTTATTACGCTTCCAGCTCGCTCGATATGGGCATTGGACCGGTCACCTGGCAAGTTACTGCCGGCGTCAACCCAGAGAATTTGGACCAAGCCATCGCCCTTATTCTTCAGGAGCTGGAGCGCTTCACCAATGAGCTGGTCACAGAAGATGAATTGGCTGATGTACGCTCCGAGCTCATCGGAAGGCTACCGCTTTCAATGGAATCCAATGCTGGTGTGGCACAAGCGCTACTTAATTTGGAGCGCTTTAGTTACGGGCTTAATTACTTACATGAGCTCCCCGAGAAGTTAGCCGCCATTACCCGCGAAGATATCCTCCTCGCAGCCCAGCGCTATTGGCACTTAGACAAACTGGTGATCACCTCAGCTGGAAAGCCGATATCATGATCAAATGTGGCGTTGATGCGGTCGAGATCAAGCGGCTCGACGAGATTAACCCTGCGATCCGAGCTCGTTTTATCCACCGGGTCTATACTCCCTTGGAACAAGCGCAGCTGCAAGGCAGTACAGAGGCTTTGGCTGGCGTTTTTGCTGCAAAAGAAGCCGTTGCTAAGGCACTCGGTACAGGCATCGGCAAGGTCCACTGGCAAGATATCGAGATTATCCATGCTTACAGCGGAGAGCCTGAAGTGCGTTTGCATGGTGCAGCTGCTGAAGTCGCTGCTGCCCGCAAACTCTCCGAGTGGGCAGTTTCAATCACTCATGACGGCGGAATGGCTATGGCAGTGGCAGTAGCTCGGGATTAAAAGCTGCCATGACCAAGATCCTCAGCCTCAGTGACGTTGAACTGCCTGCAATTTACAATTCCCGCATTAAAGAACGCTTCAACGAGGTCGATCTGGTCATCAGCTGTGGAGACCTTCCCTACTATTACTTGGAGTATGTCATCACGATGTTAAACGTGCCCTTATATTATGTGCACGGCAACCATGTTACAGAACTCCTCGATAATAGCGGTCAATTGCGCGCCAACCCCTGGGGAGCAATTAACCTGCATCGCCACGTAATCTATAACCGAGATTTCAACTTGCTCGTCGCTGGCATCGAAGGCTCTTTACGCTACTCTGGGGAGAAATACCAATACTCGTCTGCCGCGATGTGGCGCATGGTTCTTTTAATGGCGCCCAGACTCCTTTTAAACAAAATAGTTTATAACCGCTATTTAGATATTTTTGTGAGCCATAGCGCCCCGTTGCATATTCAAGATGATAAAGACTACCCGCACCGCGGCGTAGCTGCCTTTCGCTGGCTGATTAGTGTGTTTAAGCCTAAGCTTCACCTTCACGGGCATATCCACCTCTATAACCCCCTCCTGCCATGGAAAACACAATTTGGTGAAACTTTAGTTGTCAATTCTTACGGCTACCGAGAGATCAGCTGGCCAGTACTGCAGACTTCCCGCTTTAATGCTTAAGCCTATCGAGCGGTAAAGCATATAATGGGATGAGCATTTCCAGCCGGCTCAAGCCGCCATGGCGCCCTTGCATCATATTGATATGGTTAGGCCACCAGAGATAAGCATTGTTGTGCGGTAGGGCTACCAAGTCACCAATCCGATCATTTAATGCAGGGTTTTCTGGTCTCCGACCGAAAAGCTGTGCAGAAAGTGCCTCCTCGCCAGTGATGAGCGTAAATTCTCCATGCCAAGCCTGAGCAAAGTACGCGCGGACAGCTGCCTCTGTGCCAGGCTTGAGGAACAGGAACGGCAGCCGGCTTTCGCAAGTCGGTAGCATTCGCAGCATGTGTAAGAGCTCTGGATGAGCGTTTAGGTTGTATTTTTCATCGGGCGGGGTTGCAACCGCTCCGTGATCAGCAGTCAAAAGCAAGAGGGTGCTTTCACAAGCACTTTGTTCCAGCCCAGAGAGGAAATTTTCAGCCATAGTACGGCTAAATTCGGCAAAATGAGCAGCTATGCGCATGTCATCTGGTCCATAACGATGAATAAGGGTATCCAAGGTCGGCCAATAGACGTAAAGAAAACGCGGCTTTCCACAATGCAGGTTGAGCAAGTCGCGCAGGTCTGCCCACAGATCGCTCTCCGCCACGTAACCATGGAGGTTCGTTTGCTGCATATGCATTCGGGAGAGGCCGGAATTCCCAATGGTGTAAGGCAAAAAAGCATGGCTTTCGATACCTGCTCTATTAAATAATTCACCAAGGGTTGGAAGACCTAAAAACTCCTCCGGGATAAAGCCGGCACGCTGCAAACCGCCATTGTCGCCTATAAAACTGGTGGGGCAATGTAGGATAGAGTTGATCGTCATGCTGTATTCTTTGAGCCACATCTCATAGCCGATGTAGCCATGTATGGAGGGTTCTGTGCCGGTCCAAAGCGTAGTAAGCGCGGTGGCTGTGGTGCTCGGGCTGATACTCGTGAGCGGGAATAGGCTCGCCAGGGGCAAATTTTCCCGCCAAAACTCAGCATAACCTTGCGCCATTAAGCGCTGCAGATGATCATAACCCAGAGCGTCCACCAAAATTAAAACTATATTTCGATAGCGCTTGCCCAAGCGCTCCACAATTTGGGGTGCCAAGCCGGCTGTTTGCAGCTGCGGCCCGCCCAGCAGCGCGCTTACCGTGGCAGGGATGCTGCTGAGGCCATAGCCGTTGTAATCGGGCAGCACAAAATCCCCCGCTCCGTTAACCAGCGGATCGTGGCGGTTGAGCAAGTATGGCAAAGTAAGTTCAGCATAATCGGGCATTTATTCTCCAGGTTATTCCATATTGAGGCAAGCTTCAGCAGCGAGCCAAAACAGCTGCTCGCGGATATCGGTGCGGTTATTCCAACCGCGAAAATCCCAACCATCAGAATGCACCACATCGCCCCCATAAAGCATCTGTCCAAAATGCACGCCGCGAAATTGCGCCACAGCCATAAAAGCCGCCGCTTCCATTTCAACTGCTAAGCAACCCATCTCACGGAATTTTTGTACTCTACTGGGCGTTTCGCGGTAATAACCATCTGTGGACCAGGTTTTCGTGCGCAGATAGGGAATCCGGTGGGCATTGAGCACAGCCTCGATTGAAGCCAAAGCAGCTGCATCGGCTGTCACTTCTGCACTAGGCGGCAGATAGTGGTAGGACGTGCCTTCATCGCGAAGAGCCGCCTCTGGTAATAAAATCTGTCCCACATTAATACTCTTATCCAGAACCCCGCAGCCACCGCAGGCAATAATATGCTTCGCTCCCAAGGCAATCACTTCGTCCATCAAGCCGGCAGCTAATGGTGCTCCTACACTGGGGTGGAAGAAAGTCAACCGTTTCCCCTCCAAATTAATTAAATAGACGGGATGCGCTCCGTTTTCCGAATGCAGCTGCGTGATAACCTCTGCATTGTGCGTATGCACCACATTTTCGATCACTTCGCGGAAGAAGCAAATCACAACATGCTTAGGCATATCCACTCCATCCAACTTCTGGGGTGGATTGATAATCGCAAGAGGATTAGGGTCAAAATCAAGGATTGGTAAGTAGTTTTCTCCGCTCAAAGTGTTACTCCCCAATCCAAATGATATCCGGGATATTAGCAAAGCGCATGTGCATAACAGCTAATGCCTGTGGATTGTTATCGATAAGAATAAATTGACGGTTAAGATTCAGGCAAGCTTGACCAGTCGTGCCGCTGCCGGCAAAGAAATCCAGCACCATGTCACCCGGATTGGAAGACGCGCGGATAATGCGCTCCAAGATCGCCACTGGCTTTTGCGTGGGATAGCCCGTTTTCTCGCGACTGTTGGTGCCCACAATAGTATGCCACCAAGTATCCGTGGGGAGCTTGCCTCGGCGGGCTTTTTCCGCCCCTACTAAGCCTGGTGCCAGATAAGGGATGCGGTCAATCGCCTCGCGGTTGAAGACATAGTTATGGTGGTCCTTCACATAAAAAAGGATGTTATCGTGTTTGGCTGGCCAGCGATTTTTGGCACGCCCGCCAAAATCGTACGCCCAGATTATTTCGTTGAGGAAATTTTCTCGGCCAAAAATGCTATCCAGCAGCACCTTGCAATAATGTACCTCGCGGTAATCGATATGAAAATAAAAACTGCCTTGTGGCTTAAGCACACGATATGCCTCATGCAATCGCGGCTCCAAGAAGGCTTCGTAATCGCTGAAAGCATCCCCATAGCGCTGCTCGGAGAGGACTTCCGTCTTGTAGTGCTGGTCACCAAAGCCAACGCGATCACCGTTTGCATCGCGCGTAGTCCTGAGCTGGCGGCGCGCCTGCACCTTGCCAGTGTTGAAGGGCGGGTCTATGTAAATCAGATCGACCGACTCAGCCGGCAGGCTTTCTAAGATAGGCAGGTTATCACCAAAGTAGATGTAGTTGGTCACGCGTACAGAGCACTCCCTTTTCAAGCAGAAACTGGTATGGATTATACCTTTCTCAGTAGATTTTCTATAGTCAGAAGGTAGAATTATTCATATAATTAGAAAAAGTTAAGTATCTCGAAAGGAAACCATGGACGATAACTTAGAAAACAAAAAAGATTTTTCCGAAGAACCTTTCAAAGCTTCTGCAGAAGAGTGGAGCCAGGAAGAGCCAACTTCTCCCCACTCCACCCAAAACCCTCAGGAAACTGACCGCTGGGGCTCCCCTCAAGATTCTGGTTCGGATGACCCCAACCGTTGGCAGAATGTACTTTATTCGCCCGAAGCTGACCAACTTTCCAGCCAAGAATCTAGTCAAACTCCAGAAACGGTTGTTATTACTGAGCCAAAGACCGAAACAACCGCGACTAAAAAGGATGGCGGCTTCCCTGTTTGGGCAATTATACTGATTGTCCTCCTGGTGTTAGCGCTTTGTGTGCTTTGCCCCGTGATACTCGTCTTGGGCGGAGTCATCAGCCTATTTAAAGGAGCGCTGATCGTATTGCCGTTCATATAAATCATATAAAAACGACTAAGGAACACAGCTGGCGGAATTGAATTTTTTTAAAAACGTAGAAAGGTCATCTAAACAATAAGAACAGATAGCTGAAAGGAGCGCCATGGACACAAATCTGGAGAAAAATGTTGATAAATCAGAAGAACCCTCCAAAAATTCTTCCTCATCCGGAAAGCCCGCCGCACAAAGCACCAGCCAGCCTTATGAATCAAATGTGAATGGGAAACCCTCAGACAGCGCTTCAGACTCAAAGAAAAAGGACGGCTCCGTTGTTTGGGTCATTGTAATGATTGCTGTAGTTGTTGTGATTGCCTTATGTAAACTCGTTCCTTATATCTTAGCTATTGCTGCGATGATTAAGTACCTTACGACCAGCGGTCTTTTGTTGCCGTTCTTCTAAAAATACTTGGTAGACCAGCTGCTTCATTAGTAGCAGCTGGTTTCATGATAGTTGTTGGTAAGCTTCGACGAGCTGTTTCCATTCCTGCATGCTTAGCGTTTCCGCGCGGCGTTGGGGGTCAATCCCAGCCGCAGTGAGCAGCTTCTCCGCCCAAGCAGGGCTCTCATTCATGCCAGTCGCTAAGGTGTTACGCAAGGTTTTACGCTTTTGCGCAAAGCCGGCATGTGCCAGCTTAAAAAACAAGTCTAAGGATTCAGACGGAAAAAGTGGTTCTTCATAAAGCTCAATCGAAAGCACAGCTGAATCCACCTCAGGTGGCGGGTAAAAACAGCCAGCGGGAATACGCGCCTTAAGCTCGGGTTTACCATACACTTGGACGGAAAGCGCAAGCAAGCTCATTTTGCCATCCCGTACCAAAATACGCTCTGCTACTTCCTGCTGTACGGTCAGCACCATGCGGGTTGGCTTATGATCAGCCTCCAGAAGGTGCCGAATAAGTGCTGAAGTAATATAGTATGGAATATTAGCTACCACCACATAATGCGCAGCACCTAAAAGGGCGTCAGGAGAAAGCTCGAGCATATCCCCTTGCTTAATAGTGATATTGTCAAAGCCAGCAAGCACTTCTGTAAGTGGTGGAATCAAGCGCTTATCTAACTCCACAGCCACCACATATTTAGCTTGCTGAGCAAGTAGATAAGTGAGGCTGCCCAAACCAGCGCCAATCTCCAAAACGGTATCCTCTGGGTTCAGCTGTGCGGCTTGCAGCACCTTATTTAAGCCATTGGGGTCGACCAAGAAGTTTTGCCCTAAGGATTTTTTAGGCTGCACATGGTACTTTTGGATTAAAGGGAAAATGTCGAGATAGCGCAGGCTCATGGCAGCACCGTGGGGATATAAGAAGGCACAGGCGTGAGGAAGTAAAGGGTGGTCCAGTAGTGCCAACCGACATAGTTACTGTCATCGTAACCCAAGTCGATCCAATAACGCCCGTCAATGCCGCCGCCAGTATCAGCAATAATGCCACGACCATAACCCGGCACATACACTGGCTGGAATTCCATCCCGCCATACCATGAAGTGCGTACAGCGATAATGCCTTTCGTCAAAGGCAAGCCCGATGCGGTCATGTTGTCCCCTCCTAATGCCCGTGGGCAATAGGAAGTAGCATAGACAGTTACCTTGCGCCAATATTCAATTGTCTCGCCATCGATAGTTTCTGTGCGCACCACCACCTTCGTCCCGCGCCCCAAGATGCCATCCTGCGGGTCACTGGCTTTCCAAGGCCCTTCCGTGAAACTGGCGACTTCCTTGCCGTCTTCCAAGCGCACCCGTGTGCGTGTGACCACCAACCCCACTTGCCCGGGAACAACCACTGAAACGGTATCCAGTTCAGCATTGGGGTCTTCCACGTAAGTGTTTTGGTAAGCAGTCTCTTCTTTTTCCAATCGGATTTCTTCGCGCACTTGCACGATACGAATGGTGCCATCAGCAGGCACTGGATCGTTCTCTGTAGGGATGGCATAGTCCAAATATTGCAGTGGAAAGCCGAGGTCAGTAAGTGCAGCACCCACGGTTTTAGCTGCGCTAAAGCCAGTTATTTGGTTACCAGCGAAAACGACCTTGACCGGACGTGCTTTGGTCAAGGTAAGCTCCGTCGTGCTGCTCAGTGGTGTTTCGAGAGGCAATGAAAGCCTGTCTTCCGACTGAAGGGCGATGCCTGCCTCCCAAAGAGCTGCCCCAAGCGTGCGTTGTTGTGTAAAAAGCACAATCTCCTGACCATCCACTTTAAGGTTAATTCTATGGGCTGGTTGGAATTGCAACAAGATTGGCTCGCCTGCTGGCAAAGGCTCGTCCCAGGCAATCTCGCTACCATTCCAGAGGATCTGATCCTCCGGGAAAAGCACGATTCCTAGCTCAGCCAGAAGGTTCGCTGGAATGCGCTCAGCCGTAAGTAAGGTGACAATGGTTTCGCCCTGAGCAACCTGAACGGGCATGGCTTGGTCTAAAATGATAGTCCGCTGGGTCAGGTTGAGTTTATCCGCCTCAGGAAAAATACGATCCTCTGGCTGCAGGCTCAAGCCAGCTGCGTGCAACACTTGCCTTGGCGTGAAGGCAAATGTACGCAGCGTCTGCGGTTTGCCGTTTACGACAAGCGTGTATTCTCCTGTGAATTGCAACGCAATGAGGCAAAAGCCCAAAACAATCAGTACGATTGCTATAATCTGCCAGGTTTTGCGGTTGATTTTATTCAGAAAGCTTTCCATCGGACAAATACGATTTTCAGTCAAGTAACTTGCAGTATATCATAGGGTTCAAATGGGCTTATTGAGCCTCATTTGCCAGCTTGTGCAAGACGCGCACAAGGACTTCTTGCCAATCTTCATCTTCTAAATTTGCTAAATTAATCCAGTAGGCATTCTTGCCAGCCCTGGCTGCAGGGTCGATTTCCTTGAGATTGCGCGGTTTTACGCCTTGTGGCAATTGCGGGTAGCTTAAAACCAACTGGTTATGAAGTACATTAATCGCCTCTAAGCCAGCTTTTTCACCTATGAGCTTCACTTTCATCTGAAAGAATAGATCTTTTACCGCTTGTGGCGGCTCTCCAAATCGATCGGCAAACTCAATTTCAGTAGACACGAGCTCTTCTTCGCTGCGTATGGAAGCAATCCGCCGATAGAGCGAAAGCCGCAAATCTTGGTCCGGGATATAACTGGCAGGGATCTCACTTGCCAATGGCAGCTCCACGTTAATGCTCAGGCTGGGGTCATCCAACCAAGGCAAACCGCTCTCGGTTCCCGCTTCCGCTGGCAGACCAGCCTCGGCGCGCAACGCCCGCACTGCTTGTGAAAGCAGCCGCGTATAAAGCTGAAAGCCCACCGCAGCAATGTAACCGGATTGGCGCGTGCCCAGCAGGTCCCCAGCCCCGCGCATCTCCAAATCCCGCATCGCAATCGCGTAACCAGCCCCAAGCTGAGCATTCTCAGCTAGTACTTCCAAGCGCTCCTGCCCTTCAGGCGTGGGCTGATGCTTGGCACTGCGGAACAGATAAGCAAAGGCACGCTGGGCACCCCTGCCCACCCGCCCGCGCAGCTGATAGAGCTGCGCCAACCCAAAAGTATCCGCACGATCTACAATGAGCGTGTTCGCGTTAGGGATATCCAGCCCAGATTCAATAATTGAGGTGCATAAGAGCACATCAAACTGCCCATCGGTGAAGGCATGCATCACCTCAGCTAACTCATTTTCGGGCATTTGCCCATGCGCAATCGCAATGCTGGCTTCTGGCACTAAATTCTGCAGATAATTATAGACTGCAGGGATGGATTGGACTCGGTTATGCACGTAAAATACCTGTCCGCCACGATCCAGCTCGCGGATGATCGCTTCCCGTACCAATTTTGGGTCATAAACGCCAATGTGGGTAATCACCGGCAGGCGTTCCTCCGGTGCTGAGTTTATATTAGAAATATCGCGCACCCCAGTCAGTGCCATGTAGAGCGTGCGCGGGATAGGCGTAGCCGAAAGAGTGAGCACATCCACTGTGTTGCGCAGTTTTTTGAGGTGTTCCTTATGCGACACGCCAAAGCGCTGCTCCTCGTCGATAATCACAAGCCCTAAGTCATTGAACTTCACGTCGGAAGAAATCAACCGGTGGGTTCCAATGACAATATCGACTTGCTTGTTAGCCAGCTTTTTGATGATTTCATTTTGCTCCTTTGGGCTGCGAAATCGTGAAAGCATCTCTACATTGACCGGGAACGTCGCTAAGCGCTGCCGGAAGGTATCATAGTGTTGCTGGGCTAAGACCGTGGTAGGCACAAGCACTGCTACCTGCTTGCCGTCCAAAACCGCTTTGAATGCCGCCCGCAATGCCACTTCCGTTTTGCCATAGCCCACGTCCCCGGTAAGCAGCCTATCCATGGGGCGCTCCGATTCCATATCCATCTTCACCGCTTGAATAGCTTCAAGCTGATCTGGCGTTTCGATGTAGGGGAAGCTGGCTTCCAGCTCTCGCTGCCAATCGTTATCTTGGCTGAACTTGAAGCCTTTGGCTATCTGGCGCTTGGCGTACAGTTCGAGCAAATCCTTAGCCACAGCTTGTACTGCCTGGTTGACCTTTTGCTTCGTTTGGTTCCACTCCGTACCGCCTAAACGGCTGATAACAGGATTCTGGTCATCCGGTCCAATATAACGCGTTAACCTATCAGCTTGGTGAATCGGTACATAAAGGACGTCATTATCCTTGTACTGAATGGTCAAGTACTCCCGCTGAGAACCTTCAAGGTTCGTGCGGTGCAAACCAATAAATTGCCCAATGCCGTGGTCTACATGCACCACCCAATCTCCAGGTTTCAGATCTGCAAAAACCAATTCCGGCGCCTCAGAGACAACGGGCGGGCGCCGGCGTACTTGCGGCCGCCCCCAGCCAAAGATTTCACTATCAGTAAGCAAGTGGTGGCGCAACCCATTTGCTAAAGTAAGCTCCCAGCCGCCAGAAAGAGACCCTTCGACGAAAAGCGCTCAGCTTCCTCGGTACTGAGCTCGGGGTTATTTTCTTGCCAAAGCTGGCGCAGCCGCGCTGCCTGACGCGAAACCACAATCCATGGTTCGCCTTTGTGCTCAAGCTCTTGCAAATGCGCCTGGAATTCTTTCAATCGACCAGCAAACCGTGGGCCGGGGTCAAAGGCAGCAGCTAAAGGTCGCAAGCCAAAGGCATTCGTATGCCCCAATTCCAACACTTGGTGATGGGTAAAACTATCTTCGATTTCGGACCAAGTGATGTAAGGTAAAGGAAAATCCTCAGGCAAAGCCTTCTGCTCAAGTAAGCTCTGAAAGCGCTCCACAGCTTCTTCTTCGATATCATTGATTGCTGCCGTAATAAATTCTTCCCCATCTAATAAGATCAGCGTCTGGCTGGGTAAATAGTCCATTAAGCTGGAGGGGAAATCATAGAGCTGAGGAATCTCAAATTCGCTCAAGGCTTCTGTCAACAATCCTTTCTTCTCCGCAGCCATCGGTAAGGCTTCCGAAGCAGGGAAAATGAATGTTTTCTCGAGCGCATTCACCGTACGTTGGGTGGATGGATCAAAGTGCTTGAGCGTATCAATTTCATTGCCGAAAAATTCAATCCGCACGGGCAATTCTTCAGCGGGTGACCAAATATCCAAAATACCACCACGGCGTGAAAATTGCCCAGGTTGCACCACAATATTGCTATATTGATAGCCCAAACCAACCCAACTGCGTGCTAATTCTTGCAGGTCGCGCTGATCACCCAAACTTAGGCGTTGAGATGCGCGTAAAAAATCCCGCCGGGGGACTGTCCTTGTCATCACCGCCCGAATGGGGGCAATAATTACAGGAGGGGCAGCGCTGGGTTCAGCACCCGGGCAACAAATATTTAGCCAGCTCGGTGAGCACATGTAAACGTTCTCGCCGGGTAGATTGTGACCAAGGCAAGTTTTCATAGAAAAGCGGGTTTGGCTCTGGGAAATAAAGGTTATTCCCCTCCGGCAGCCAAAAGCTAAGCTCATCGTAAAGCTCCAGCGCGCGGTCGGCACGGTTGGTAAGCAGCACCACAGGCACCTTTAAATCCACATGAAGCCCTGCAAGGACAGCCAAGCGCGAGGCACGCGGTAAACCTAAGCCAAAGCGCTCTTGATCCTTGAAACCGCCTTCTCTGAGCTGTTCTAAAAGCTGTTGATAAGCTGGTAAGCCGCGCACATAATGCAAGAACGGGATGATTAACCAACTTCGCCATTATACGTATTCATCGCCTTTTCGAGCCCAGTGGTGATAAAAGCAAGCGCAGCCTCACAAGCTTGGGCAATCACCATGCTGAGCAGCTCTTCTTCGCTTTCTTGGAAAATCCTGTAAAACATAATCAGCTGGGTCCATCCTGCCAGGTGGTCTGCCGATCCCTACGCGCAAACGCGGGATAGCGTTGGTGCCTAATTTATCAAAAATAGAAAGCATGCCATTATGCCCTGCGCTGCCCCCGCTTGGGCGCATACGCAGTGTACCTAAAGGTAAATCCATATCATCGTGAATCACCAACAGCCGTTCAAGGGGCACTTTAAAATAGCGCACCAGTGGCGCTACCGCTTCCCCGGATTATTCATGAAAGTGAGCGGCTTGGCTATAATTATGGGGATGTCTTCGAGCTTCCCATTGCCAATTTGTGCTTTGAACTTTACGCGTTTGAGCGGAATTTCTAATTTATCGGCAAGCGCATCTGCTACCATAAAGCCAACATTGTGCCGGTTATGGCGATAAGCCAAACCGGGATTTCCCAATCCCACAATGAGAGTATTTTCTTTATTTAATGATCATAACCGCTTCCGAGCATCATAACTCGCTTCCAAACGAAAGAAATTTATTGGCAAAAATCTTTTATTTTAACATACAAATTTTTTTTTAGAATCTGCTCCTCCGCGTCATATCTACAAAACGGAAACGTGCCGAACATATTGTTAATATAAAGTCTCAAGAATATTTTAATTGGGTAAGATACAACGATTTAGCGCGTTTTCTTGCGCCTCAAGAAAATCAGAGTTCCCCCAAGAATTCCAGCCAAGGTAGCTATACCAGCCAAACGTTTTGGAGAACGCCAACCACTTTGACGCTGCACGTTTTTCTGCTTAGCAAGCGGCGTATGGATCGGCGCTGCCAAGTCAAGTGTGATCAGCCGGTCCAGGTAGCCTAAGCGTGCGCACCCCTCAAGGTTAAAAAAACATATACAGGTTTACCACTTTGCACCCCAATGCGCAGATCTTGGGTAAACTCATTCCAGGTGAGGGGGTCAGTTTGGTCGATGTCAGCAAAAAGCACACTACCACCAGTCAATCCGATGCCAATTGCCTGGGAATCTGCCAAAGCACGCCAAAGCGCAGCTTGGTTTTGCCCGCGGTGCAGGCTGGTAAATAATAAATCAACCTGCCGATCAGCCGCCAGTTCGAGCTGACCTTCTGCCTTGCGCAATAGCTTCGATCTACCGTGCTGAGCCGCTACCACAGCTGCTGGACGGTAAAGCTCAAGCCGGTAACCATCATCATGCACCTGTATTCCCAATTGCAAGTAATTCTGCTTGGCTTGCAAAAGCTCTGCTGATTTCTCCTCTTCAGTTTTTAATGAATTCCCCCAGCAACTTTCTTCTTTGATGCACAATCCAATGCCAGCCCAATTCAAATTTTTATGTTGTGACCATTGTTTGAACTGGTGATACTGCTCCAAAGCCAATCCACTATTGCTTATAGTAAACCAATAATGATGTTCTTGAGGCAGCATCAACCAGGCTATTACTGGGATTCCCAGTTTATTGAGTAGCTGTACCACCCTGGCACGCTCGTCAGAAAAATCCATTACAGCTAAACTGACCCCAGCACCCAAGCTCTTGAGGTCGTCTAGAACAAAGCGGTCCTCAAATAATCTCGCTAACGCTTTGGCTTCCAACGTACAGAAAAAATTCAACTCCGTAAATTCTGGACCGGTCATACGCATATATTAACACACTGAGTTTAATAGCGATACGCCGCGGTTTACCTCAATCCAGAAGCGGCTGTTTAGCTGGCACGCCAGTCCGGCGCGGGTAAGCGGATGGGGTTTGCGCTACTTTATCCAACACTACGAGGTAACGATCCTCTACTACTAATGGAAGACTAATAGGTATGATCTTGCGCAGCCTGCCGCCCAAACGTGCGATCACCTTTTCGCTCTGCTGAGTTTCTGCTGGCGCGTTTTCCCCTTTTTGCATAATCACCATCCCGCCCACGTGAACTAACGGTAGCAAATACTCGACCAAGGTCGGCATAGGGGCAACAGCGCGAGCAGTGGCAACGTCATAGGCTTCGCGATGTTTAGAGTCCTGACCTACTTCTTCAGCGCGCTGTGCGAGGACTGTGACTTGCCGCAAGCCAAGCGTATCAGCAATGTGCTCGCAAAATCCAGCCTTCTTCTGGACCGATTCAACCAAGGTCAGGCGCAGGTGAGGGTAAATCAGCTTTAGTGGAATTCCGGGGAATCCAGCGCCCGTTCCCACATCAATCAAGCTGCGAGGCGGGTTGCCGGGTTCAAAAGCCAATATACACGTGAGTGAGTCGAGAAAGTGTTTGATTTCGATACCGTTTTCATCGCGGATAGCCGTAAGGTTGAAGCGGTTATTCCATTCGATTAACTCTTTTTTATAACGTTCGAAAGCCGCTAATTGCTCGGGCGTGAGCTGCAGACCCAAGATTTGCCGTGTATTTTCTGCCAATGTCTCCACAATTAAAATTATACTTGAACGCTCCTTATAAAACGTACACAGTTTGTTTTACACCATGAGAAGGGGGTATTGTCAGGAAAAATCAGCGGGTCACAGAGTAAATCCCTGCGCCCAAATAAGAAAATGCCAACATTTTGCCAATTTTCCCTACGCTGCAAAGCAGTAAAAACTTCCACAGCGGCACTTTCATACTGCCCGCCACAATACCAGCGATATCAAAAAGCGGATTAGGGACGAAGGCAAGCACAAGGATCGTCCAGGCACCGTTTTTCTGCATCCATGCCTGCACTTTCTGCTCACGTTCTGTGTTCTGCAGGAAAATCTGTCCACTCACCCCTGCTAAATAGCCAGAAAGCTCGCCAATTGCCGCACCTGCACCAGCAGCCAAAGCCACCCACAACGGGTTGAATACTGCACCCATTGCTGTCGTAAAAACCACACCGGGCAGTGGAAAAATGATGGTGGCATTCGAGAGCACAGAAAACAAAAAGATGCCAACGTAGCCATATTGCTGAAGCGCTTGTACCTTATCACGATTGAGGATCAGCAGCACGGTGATAGCCAGCACTATTAAACCTAGCGCAACGCGCAAAGCAATTTGACTGTTGGATAACTGGGCTTTATTCTCAGTTGAGTACAGCGCCATCGAGCAACCCCCGCAAACGGGCGATCACCATTTGCAAAGCCACGTTATTCATCCCGCCCTCAGGGATAATTACATCTGCAAAACGTTTGGATGGCTCCACAAACTCGATATAACTCGGACGCACTGTGCCCAAGTATTGCGCGATGACAGATTCAACCGTACGTCCGCGCTCCTGGATATCACGCGTCAACCGACGGATAAAGCAGATGTCTGGGTCAGCATCCACAAAAAGCTTCATATCAAATAATTTGCGTAATTGCGGCTCATAAAAAAGCAGGATGCCTTCCACCAAAATAATCTGACGCGGTTCGACACAGCGCGTTTCGGGTGAGCGCGTATTAAGTTTGAAATCATACACGGGTCTTTCGATAGCTTCACCACGGAGCAGTGCTTCGATGTGCTGGATAAGTAAATCCGTCTCCAGGGCATCCGGGTGGTCATAGTTCACTCGCAAACGCTCTTCAAGTGTAAGGTGGCTCTGATCGCGATAGTAGGCATCATGCGGAAGGAAAGCGATTCGCTCTCTGCCAATTTCATCCAGAATTGCCTCGGCTAAAGTGGTCTTGCCTGAGCCAGAACCACCCGCAATTCCGACAACCAACGGCAGCGTTGTTATTTCCATAGCCCAATTATACCCTTTGAGAGTTCTCCATAAGTGAATTCTCATTAACTGCCAAGGCTAAATAGAAATGTCCTAATCAGTGGACTAAGTCATGAGAATGGTTTTTTCGCATAATTCGACGCCTGATTTCTTCTTGTCAATAATGGTTCAGGGTTACCCTAACCCTAACCCTTCCCAGCGATAGTTAATGAGGATAATATTATAAATATTAGTCCGCTGGAAGGGGAGCAAGAGGGGAAAGGCTGCTATTATGCTGTTGGTCATGATTTTTCGTTCCTTTGAAAAAACTCGGAATAATGAGCGACGATTTCATAGCTCCTAATCATAATTAGGACATTTCTATTTTGCTACTTTAGGACATTATCACTTTGCTCTAACATGAATCTTAATCAACAAGCCTGCGAATCCATCATTTTTAACTAAAGTCACTATTAAACTCAACCAAGTTTGATTCGAGTATAATTCTCTCACTACGGATGGAGGAAACATGACAGCAAAACTCATCGATGGCAAACAAATCGCAGCAGAAATTCGATCCGAGGTAAAAGCAGCCGTTTCGGCTCGCCAAGAGCAGGGTTTGCCTGTTCCTGGATTAGCTACAGTCTTGGTGGGGGATGACCCAGCTTCAAAAGTTTACGTTCGCAATAAGCAGAAAGCGTGTGCCGAGGTAGGCATTGCCTCTTTCGGCTATAACCTTCCGGCTGAGGCTTCCCAGCAGGAAGTTGAAGACCTGGTTAGCCAGCTCAATGCCGATCCAACAATTAACGGCATCCTCGTGCAGCTCCCCTTACCGCGGCATCTCAACGATGAAGCTGTATTGAGCGCGATCGACTTGCACAAAGATGTGGATGGCTTTCACCCCGTGAATATCGGCAAGTTAGCCCAAAAAGGACGTGAGCCGCTTTTCGTTCCTTGCACCCCAGCCGGTGTTATGGTCTTGCTCGAAAAAGCAGGCGCCACACTTGAAGGAGCTAACGCCGTGGTCTTAGGGCGCTCCAATATTGTTGGGATGCCTGTAGCATTACTGCTGGTGCGTGCCAACGCAACGGTCACGATCTGCCATTCCAAAACGCATGACCTGCCTTCCATTACACGCCAAGCTGATGTACTCATTGCTGCAATTGGCAAGGCGGAAATGGTGCGCGGCGATTGGGTCAAACCCGGTGCTTATGTTATCGATGTCGGCATCAACCGCATCGAGGATCCCAATTCTCCCAAAGGCTCACGCTTGGTTGGCGATGTGGCGTTTGAGGAGGTGCGCGAGGTAGCCAGCGCCATCACACCCGTGCCAGGCGGTGTGGGACCCATGACCATAGCGATGTTACTGCGCAATACCTTGCACGCTCGCGAATTAGCTGATCAGGCTGAACAAGCCTAAAGGAAGCCCATGTCTACCCTTCTCGTTAAAAATGCGTCTCTGATTGCTACAATGGATGCACAGGGCAGAGAATTAACAGACGCTGCCCTTTTTTGCCGCGATGGATTTATCGAGCAGATCGGACCTGCCAGCGAGCTCCCCAACGATGCAGATGAAGTCCTGGATCTACGCGACCACATCGTGCTGCCCGGGTTGATCAACACCCATCACCATTTTTATCAGACGCTGACGCGCGCGCTTCCTGCTGCACAGGATGCCAACCTCTTTAACTGGCTTAAAACGCTCTACCCCATCTGGGCACGCATGACCCCAGACGATATTTTCATTAGCACCCAAACAGCCCTGGCTGAGCTAGCGCTTTCTGGCTGTACGACTGCTTCTGACCACTTGTACCTGTTCCCGAATGGCTCCCGCTTGGATGATGAAATTGCTGCTGCCCAGCAGATTGGCTTGCGCCTGCACGCCTCGCGTGGTTCGATGAGCTTAGGCGAGTCCAAAGGGGGCTTACCCCCGGATAGTGTGGTCGATAACGAAGAAGACATCCTCAAGGATAGCCAGCGCCTCATTCAACGGTACCACAACCCCAATCCCGGCTCGATGCTTCAGATTGTCTTGGCGCCTTGCTCGCCCTTTAGCGTTAGCAGCCAGCTCATGCGCGACTCAGCCGAGTTGGCGCGCGAATATGGCGTGCATTTACACACCCACTTAGCTGAGACCGAAGATGAAGAAGATTTCTGCCTGAGAGCTTTCGGACTAAAACCGGTTGCATATATGCAATCAGTGAACTGGATCGGCTCGGACGTTTGGTTTGCGCACTCCGTGCACGTCAATGAAGCTGAAATTGAGTTGTATGCCCATACGGGCTGTGGCGTAGCGCACTGCCCCAGCTCCAACATGCGCTTGGCATCTGGGATTGCGCCTATCATGTCCATGCTCACGCATGGTGTAAAGGTCGGCTTAGGCGTGGATGGCTCCGCCAGCAATGATAGTTCCCACATGCTCGCGGAGGTGCGCCAGGCTATGCTGCTTTCGCGCCTCAATAGCGGCATACACGGCGCAAGCCGCTCGGCACCCGATGCCCCGCCACTCATGACCGCACGGCAAGCTTTGTCCCTCGCAACCCGAGGTGGTGCAGCTGTGCTCGGCAGGCAGGATATCGGCTCTTTAGAAGTCGGGAAATGTGCCGATTTCTTCGCCATCAACCTCAACGCGTTGGAATACACCGGCGCTTGGCAGGATCCGCTGGCAGCGGTGGTCTTCTGCGCGCCCCTCAAAGCTGATTGGACAGTGGTCGGTGGCAAAGTCATTGTTGCGGATGGTCAGCTGCGCACATTAGATTTACCCACCCACATCGAAAAACATCAAGCAGCCTCTAGGAGAATCATCCAAGGCTGAGAAAATCTCATCTCATTTAAAGGACAAACTATGGAAAATAAAGGTTTGGCAATCGTTGCGGTCGGCGGGAACGCCCTCATCAAAGATAATCAGCATAAAACAGTGCAGGATCAATACGCGGCAGCCGTTGATACGATGGCTCACATCGCCGATATGATCGCAGAAGGCTGGAATGTGGTCGTCACGCATGGCAACGGACCTCAGGTAGGCTTTATCCTGCGGCGCTCAGAGCTTTCTGCGCACGAGCTGCACGAGGTCCCTCTGGATTACTGTGGTGCCGATACCCAAGGTTCGATTGGATATATGTTCCAACAAGCGCTCTATAATGAGTTCGTGAGGCGCAAGATGCAAAAATCCGCCGTCACTGTCGTGACCCAAACCATTGTGGACCGTAATGATCCCGCCTTCCAGAACCCGACCAAACCCATTGGCTCTTTTATGGACGAAGAACAAGCCAAAATGCGCATGGAAAAAGATGGCTGGACTGTCGTTGAAGATGCCGGCCGTGGCTGGCGGCGTGTGGTGCCTTCGCCAATTCCCTTGCGAATCGTCGAAGCAGACGCAATTAATGCCCTGATTGATAAAGGTTTCGTGGTCATCGGCGTGGGCGGCGGCGGCATTCCGGTGATCGAAACCCCAGAAGGCAATTTAGTTGGCGTCGAAGCCGTCATCGATAAAGACTTTGGCGCAGCCATCTTAGCCAGCATGCTCAAAGCAGACCTCTTCTTGATCAGCACCGCAGTGGAAAAGGTGGCTATCAACTTCAATAAGCCCAATCAGCAATGGCTCGATCAAATGACTGCCGCAGAAGCACGCCAGTACATAGCAGAAGGGCACTTTGCCAAGGGCTCCATGCTCCCAAAAATTCAAGCCATCCTGAAATACCTTGATAATGGCGGCAAAAAAGCCTTGATTACCGATCCGGCGCACATCAAAGACGCGCTGAACGGCAAAACCGGCACCTGGATCCTGCCTTAAGAGGGCTTTGGAGTAAGATTGAACAGCTTCAACTCACTTCGGGTCGAACTTTTATAAGGAGAATGGATGGGCATTGCTTTTTTTACCTGCTCTGTGTGTGGCAGCACTTACTCCAGCAATGAGGTGCAATACACCTGCCCGCATGACGGTGCCAATCTGGATGTCCATTGCGATTTTGAGACTGCGGAAACCAAGCCAAGCATCGAATCCATCTTGCGCAGCTCGGAGCAGTCTATCTGGCGCTACGCCCCACTGCTACCCGTCCCTGACCCTGGCTTTGCGCACACCCCGCTGCACCAGGTGGGTATGACGCCCGTCTATCAGCCCGAAAACCTACGGCAGCAGCTTGGCTTGCAGCAACTATGGATCAAAGACGAGAGCCGCAACCCCAGCGCTTCTTTCAAGGACCGCGCCAGTGCGGTGGTGGTCGCACGCGCCCTGCAAACCAAAGAGGAAGTCATCATCGCCGCCTCCACTGGCAACGCCGGCGCCGCCACAGCCTGCATGGCTGCCAGCGTTGGGATGCACGCCATCATCCTCGCGCCTCGCACAGCGCCTCCTGCCAAAATTGCCCAATTGCTCGTCTTTGGCGCCCAGGTCATCCTGGTGGATGGGAACTACGACCAAGCTTTTGACCTGAGCATCACTGCTTCGCAAACTTTTGGCTGGTATAACCGCAATACTGGCTATAACCCCTTCACCGCGGAGGGCAAAAAGACTGCTGCCTTCGAGATTTGGGAGCAGGTGCTACGCAAGCTCGACCCCTCTGCGCCTCCGCTCAACATTTACATCCCAGTGGGAGATGGCAATATCATTTCCGGGGTTTATAAAGGCTTCCAGGACTTGCGAAGCCTGGGCTGGATCGAGCACTTGCCGAGATTAATCGGCGTACAAGCCGAAGGCTCTGCGGCGATTGCCAATGCTTTTTTAGCTGGCAAAGATACTGTTGAGCCTGTCCATGCTGTGACCATTGCAGACAGCATCAATGTGGACCTGCCACGCGACGGCTTTCGTGCGCTGCGTGCTGTGCGCGAGACCCATGGCACCTACATCAAAGTTTCCGATGAAGAGATCCTGCAGAGTATTCCTACCTTAGGCAAAGTTGGCATCTTTGTGGAGCCAGCCGCAGCAGCTGCTTTTGCCGGATTGGTCAAAGCCTTGGAGACCTGCCAGCAAGACCCTGGCGCCCCAGTTTTGGTGCTGTGCACTGGCAGCGGGCTCAAGGATATCAACGCCGCGATACGCTCAGTGCCAGCGGCACCAGTCATCGAACCAACAATTCAAGCATTAAAGAAGGTGATTTATGGATAAACCTGTTTTTTCGATTATTGCTCCCATCTACAACGAGCTGGAAAACCTACCATTGTTGTATGCACGCGTCCGCGATGAGATGGAAAAGACTGGCGAAGCTTGGGAATTGATTCTGGTTGATGATGGCAGCCAAGATGGCTCCACGGAGGTGATTCGCAAGTTAGCTGCTTCCGACCCCCGCGTGCGGCCAGTGATTTTTGCGCGCAACTTTGGGCATCAAATCGCTGTGACCGCCGGCTTGGATTACAGCCGCGGAGATGCCGTCATCATCATCGATGCCGACCTTCAGGATCCGCCTGAAGTCATTGGTAAGTTGATTGAAAAATGGCGCGAGGGTTACCAGGTGGTTTATGCCGTACGCACCGAACGTGAAGGCGAAACCCGCTTCAAGACCGCCACTGCCTCCGCCTTTTACCGCATCATTGATCGCATTACCGACATTCGTATACCGCTGGATACCGGCGACTTCCGCTTGATGGACCGCAAAGTGGTCGATATCATGAAGACCATGCGGGAACGCAACCGCTTTTTGCGTGGCATGAGCGCTTGGACCGGCTTTAAGCAAATTGGGGTGGAGTACAAACGTGAGGCACGTCATGCTGGTGAGAGCAAATACCCACTCAAAAAGATGCTCAAGTTAGCTATGAATGCCGTTACTGGCTTTTCCATGTGGCCATTGGAGCTTGCCACCCGCGTCGGCATCGGCTTGATTGCGCTGGACTTCATCAGCCTGATTGTGGTCATCATCCTGAGTACCGCTGCCCATGTGGACTTTCACGGGCTTGCTACATTAGGAATCATTATGGTGTTCCTCGCTGGACTAATCCTCACCTTTATGGGGGTTCTGGGCGAATACATTGGCCGCATTTATGATGAAGCCAAGGGCAGGCCGCTCTACATCGTGGCAGAAGGACCCGAAGAACCCTTCAATCCCATCCGTTTAGACCTTCCGCCTGACCATAAGGCGTAATCTTAATCACTCTCAGAGAGGAACTTATGACCAAAATTGATTTATCCATCATGCCCGACCGCTTGGAAAGAACCTTGCAGAGGGTGCGCGAAAAGCACATTATCATCCCCACTTTCGCCCAACAACGTGACCCTAACCTCATCCCGGAGGAAATCAAAGCCCAGCTGAAAGATATCGGCTTGTGGGATTTGCATCCGCTCAATCTTTTCCGTATTACCTGGAAAAACGAGCCTAAACCTACAGGCGGGTTGTTTGACGGCGTGAATGCCTTAGAATTCCCCTCCAGTCTCACGGGCGTGAGTGCGCGTATCATTGCCTTGGTGGGCAAGTGGTTCCCCACCGGTGCGCATAAGGTTGGGGCAGCTTTTGGCTGCCTGGTACCCCGGCTGGTTACCGGTCAGTTTGACCCCACCCAGCAAAAGCCGTTTGGCCCTCCACCG
This sequence comes from Anaerolineaceae bacterium, assembly GCA_040766895.1. Taxonomy (GTDB): domain Bacteria; phylum Chloroflexota; class Anaerolineae; order Anaerolineales; family Anaerolineaceae; genus Mesolinea. Next base: position 79,006 of record JAXGPR010000007.1, read on the forward strand.
GCAATTATTGCCGCGGCGGCGCGTATGATTCAGCTCTCCTGGGCTGCGAGTCCATCGCCATCCTGCCTGAGGGGATGAGCCGTGAGCGTTTTGAATGGCTCAGCAAAATCGCGAGCGATGTGATCTCCACGCCAGGTAGCGAATCCAACGTCAAAGAGATTTTCGATAAATGCTGGGAACTGCGCCGCAGCGGTCAGGATTTGATGATCTTCAACCAGTTTGATGAATTTGGCAATTACCTGTGGCACTATACCATCACTGGCAGCGCCATTGCCGAAGTGCTGCAGCAAAAGCTTGGACCCAAAGATACTTATCGCGGGTTCGTCTCCGCCACCGGCTCAGCTGGCACGATTGCTGCCGGCGATTACCTCAAGCAGCAGTTCCCAGCCAGCAAAGTGGTCGCGAGCGAAGCGCAGCAATGCCCAACCTTGCTCATTAACGGCTTCGGCTCACATCGCATCGAGGGCATTGGCGATAAGCACGTGCCTTGGATTCATAACGTGCGCAACACCGATTTTGTGGTTGCCATCGATGATCAGGCTGTAGTGAACTTGGCGCGCCTCTTTAACGAACCGACTGGTAGAGAATACCTGATTAATTCTGGCGTGGAAGAAAACTTAGTCACGCAATTAGATTTACTGGGATTCTCGGGCATCTCCAATTTGCTCTCTGCAATCAAATTTGCCAAATATAACGAGCTCACCGCCAACGATGTGGTCGTGACTGTGCTGACTGATTCCATGGAGCTTTACCAAAGCCGTCTGGCAGAAATGCGCGCCGAAAGCGGCCCTTATTCCGCCACACAGGCTGCAGCCGATGATGCCCGTTACCTCAAGGGTCAGCCCATCGACTTTATGCAAGAGCTAAGCTATTACGACCGCAAGCGCATTCATAACCTCAAGTATTACACTTGGGTGGAGCAGCAAGGCAAAACCTACGCAGAAATCCAGGCGCAATGGTATGACCCGGATTACTGGACCGAATTGCAAGCGCAGGTACCGCAGATCGATGCGCTCATTGAGGAATTCAACCGCAAAGCTGCGGTAGCCTAAGGCGAAGCCACGGATGCCAACCCAAGCTGCAAGCCATGCTTCTGACCTCGTGCTGGTGGCGGTGATGCCTAACCAGCGCGACCTGGAGATTGCGCGCGTCTTGGGTTGGTATCGCATCCCACTCAAAAGCGCCCCCAAAGTGATCTCGGTAGATTACTTAGCCTTTTACCAGACCGGAGCATTCCCGCCGGAAGAACGCTGGCAGATCCGCTGGGTAGCGCCGATCTTGGGGCATGAGCTTACCACACGCGCAGAATTGCTGCACGATCAGCCTAATCACCCACGCGCTGAAGAGGAATATTTCAAGCTGCAACTCGGTCCCCTGGAAGAATTAGCCCAGCCTATCCCCGCTGGCAGCTGGAAGCGCATTACCTTCTTCTACACGACCATGGGCAGAATTTGGCAGGCAGAAAGCTTAGCCGATTTGCCCGTTCACGATGAGGAGCGCAGTGTTTTGTGGCAGTCCTTGCGAGAACGCGCACTAAAAGCCAACGAGTATCAAGCGACTGAACTGCCAACGCTACCTCTCGATCCATCCATATTAGCGCTTCTGAGTGGGAAGTGGGGGTAGCAGCTTTCTGGGCTGACCCACACCAAACAATCCGGTGCCTATTCAACGTATGGAAGGCGGCAAAATGAAAACATTAATCAAAAACGGAACCTAGTTACAGCCGAAAGCAGTTTTCAAGCCGATCTCCTCATTGAGGGGGAGCATATTATTCAAATTGCCCCGTCCATCGAAGCTGCTGATGCTGAGGTTGTGGACGCTTCTGGGCAGCTTGTCTTACCAGGCGGAATCGATGCGCACGTGCATATAAACTTGCCCATGGGCGAGACGGTTTCCTCCGATGACTATTACACCGGCAGCAAAGCAGCTGCATTTGGCGGTACTACCACAATCATCGACTTTGTCTCTCAGGATGCCGGCAGCTTAGCCGAAAATATTGCCCGTAAACGTGCTGAAGCCGAAGGCAAAGCTGCTATCGATTACAGCTTGCACATGAACATCACTCGCTTCGATGAAAGCGTGGCGGAAGAGCTGCCTGACCTGCCCTCTTTAGGTATTCATTCCATCAAAGTTTTTACTGCCTATAATAATCGCCTCCGATTAGGTGATGGCGATATATTCAAAGTGATGCGTATTGCAGGACGGCATGGCTTGCTCACCATGGTTCATGCCGAAAATGGTGACGTCATCGACGTCCTGACGGCAGAAGCCTTAGCCCAAGGGCACACGAGCCCGGTTTGGCATGCCCGAACGCGCCCCGGCTGGGGCGAAGTGGAAGCCAGCCTGCGCGCCGTTGCCTTGGCAGCTCAGGCAGAAGCCCCAGTTTATATTGTTCATATGAACATGGCGGGGGAAGTCGATCAATTAGCTTATGGGCGAGCGCATGATGTGCCAGCCATGGGCGAAACCTGCCCACAATATCTATTTTTCAGCGAAAAGGACTTGGAACGCCAAGATGGCGCTAAGTGGGTTTGCTCTCCGCCGTTGCGCAGCCCTGCCGATCAGGAAGGACTTTGGCGCGGGATCGAAACCGGCACTATTCAGGTTTTAGCCACTGATCATTGCCCCTTCTTTTACGATGGCACCAAACCCATCCTCTACGAGGGCGAGCTGGTTTCCATTCCGGGCAAGGAGCTGGGTAAAGATAACTTCACCCGGATTCCCAATGGCTTGCCTGGTGTCGGTGACCGCTTGCCAGTCTTTTGGACGCATGCAGTTGGTGCTGGCAGAATCACACCAAATCAGTTTGTCGCCCTCACCTCAACGAACCCTGCCCGTATTTTTGGGCTCTACCCACAAAAAGGTTGCTTAGCTGTAGGCTCTGATGCCGACCTGGCACTTTGGGATCCCAACTATGAGCTAACCTATGGTGTGCAAGTTGCCCAGCATCGCACAGATTACAACCTCTATGAAGGTTGGCAACTAAAGGGCTTTCCCGTCAGGTGTTCCTCCGTGGAAAGAGAATTGTCGCGGATCAGCAGTGGTTTGGCAAAGCTGGCAGCGGGCGTTATTTGATGGCTCACCCAGGAGAGATTCTCTGAGTTGAGAGGATCGGCGCCATGCCTATCTTAGTTATCCTTGCGCTCTTATTGGTAAGCTCAGCTGCTATTGCCATTTCGGATGCGCTCAAGCCTAAAGTTTCCCGTTCCTGGATGATTGCTCTGGTAGGAGCAGCTATTTCCTGGTTAGGCGTGCTCTTATTACGGCTTTACCTCCCGACGGATCTCAGCCTATTTGCCTGGCAGCCAGAATCTCTCTTTCATACGCGGCTATTTTTAGAAATTAACTATGATAATTGGCCGTATGCCCTTTCACTTGTGACTCTATGTATGGCGGTGATTTTCACCGATTCTACCCGCAGCTTTTTGCCTTCTTCCCCTAAGGCTTGGGCGAATTCCTTAGCGCTCACGGCAGTAAATCTGTTGGCACTTTTCGCTGGTGACCCTAATATGCTTATTTTTGCTTGGGTGCTGGTAGATGCTCTTGAGTTCATTTCTACCTTGCCTAGCAGGCAGTCAAATCACTCTGCTGCCCGCTTGCCAACCGTGTTCGGTGTGCGCATGTTGAGCACGTTGACACTTGCAGCCGGCACAGTTTCTGGCTGGATGGTACAGCCCGGATTTGCGCTGTCCGCAATCCCCTCCCAGGCGGGCATTTTCTTCTTGTTAGCTGCTGGCCTCAGGTTGGGTGTGCTTCCGCTCAACCTGCCCTTCTTGCAATCCCCTGAGGAGAAAAATGGACCCGCGTTGCTGCTGAGGCTTTCCCCGGTTGCTTCCAGCTTAGCAGTCATCACCCGATTGCCAGCTAACTTACTTGCCAATCAGCCAGTCTGGTTAGCGCTTTTCAAAGTGCTCACCACCGTTGCTGCGCTTTACGCAGCTGGTATGTGGCTCACCGGAAAAAATCAACATGATTCAAGAGCTTACTGGATCATCAGCCTTGCCGCTTTTGCAACCATGTGTGCATTGAATGGCGCAGCACCAGCCAGCCGCGCTTGGGGAACTGCCCTACTACTGAGCGGCAGCACGCTTTTCCTCTTCGATCCACCAATCCGCCGCATCCGCTTTTTGCCTATCTTGGGTATCTTGGGCTTCATCGGCTTACCTTATACTTTAGCTGCTTCAGGTTGGGAAGGGTTAATAGGCACCCGCTTCACTTTTGGCTCCGCACTCATGCTCCTGGCGCACACGATGTTGGTATTAGGGTATTTGCGCTATACCTTTGAGATCACCGGCACAGTTACAGGGCTCGAACGGCATGCCCGTATCACGTATCCCTTGGGCTTGATTTTGATCGTGCAGACGATCGTGATCCTTACGCTCGGTGGCTGGCCTGGCAGCCTTACGCCTGGTTTATGGGTGGCAAGTCTTGCCAGCCTGTTATTGGCGGGTTTAATTGCCAGCTTTTACTTTTGGCAAGGCGCCCAGATTTCAGCCCTCATTCAAAAGCAAAACTTCCGTTTTTACCGCTTAGGGAGCGTACTCATCCAAGGGTTTCAAAACATCCTGAGTTTACAATGGCTTTATCAATCGCTTGGCTGGATTTTCAGACAAACAGCCGCGGTAGGCCTCACTGTTAGCCGGATTATCGAAGGTGAAGGTGGGATACTTTGGTCGCTGGTCTTCCTCGTCATTCTGATTACGCTCTTCCTTGCAGGGGTGCCAACGCCATGAACATATCCTGGCTCTTTATTCCAGCTGGTCTGATGCTTTTAGCAGCAGAGGTTAACCTCACCCGGCGGCAATGGCTGGTGAACTTGATTGCTTTAGCGGCGCAATACCTGGGTATGTTCCTGTTGCTCACCTTAGTGCGACCACCAACACTCGCCGCGATTAAGCTCATCGTTGGTTGGATGGATACATTGGTGCTATACATCACCTTAGCCTCGGTAGGAGAATTCTATACCCTGAAAGCTCCGCAACGCCTCAGCAGCGGACAGATTTTCCGCTTGTTAGCTGGTCTTTTCATGATCGTCTTCACTATCGTCTTCCTGCCGCAAATTCAAAGCTTGTTTTTGATGGAGGGCAATCAACCCTTGCTGCTTGCTGCAGTGGGCACGATGCTCTTAGGTTTGCTGCAAGTGAGCATGATCTCGGAGCCATTCTATATAATTCTGGGTTTGCTCACTTTCCTTTCCGGTTTTGAACTGCTTTACGCTGCCTTGGAGCTTTCTCTACTATTGGAAGCCCTTTTCGCCGGCATCAACCTCGGATTAGCGTTAGTTGGAGCTTATTTCTTGGTTAAAGATGCGGAGATCGAGCAGCCATGAGCACACCCTTAATTTGGATTGTCATTCCCATAGGCTTTGCGGGCGTCTTGGCACTTTTGCATAATAAACCCAAGCTCTCAAGCATCCTCACTTGTGTTTTTACGCTTGGTTTAGTGGTTCTGGCACTCGTATTTCCTAAAGATTTAGCGTTTGTGCTCCCCGACCAGCGCATTGAAATCCCAAGTAGTTTGGTGATCCTTAACCGCACCGTGCAGATTACTGGTGAAAGCTTTACGATGGTTGCTCTGTTATATGCAATTACGCTTCTCTGGAACTTGGGAAATAGCGTTTTCAAGGTGAGCACATGGTTCAACGCGCTTTCATTGGTGATAACGGCTTTATGGGTAACTGTGCTTTCAGTAATCCCTTTTCTTTATGCTGCCTTGCTAATCGAGCTGATTGCGCTGCTCAGCGTGCCGCTGCTTTCTCCTCGCGGAAAAAAGACTGACTTAGGTTTGCTGCGCTATATCGTTTTCGAGACCTTGGCTTTAGCGCTCATTTTGCTGACCGGCTGGATGCTTTCTGGTATAAGCGCAGTGCCAGCTGCCAGCCCTTTGCTTGTGCGTGCTAGCATCATGCTCTTGTTTGGCTTTGCCCTTTGGATCGGAGCTTTTCCCTTTCACTCTTGGATTCCAATGATCAGCCAGAGCAGTGCTCCAT
>JAXGPR010000008.1:0-75992 GCA_040766895.1 Anaerolineaceae bacterium
CTCGTCCCCAAAAAGGAGGCTGGCCGTTACTTGGGCATCTCTAACTTGGCAGGTGCCGGCGCAGGTGCCATCGGCGCTTATATCGGCGGTCCCATCGGGGACTCCTCAGGGTATGTCGTTCAGATGGCGATTTATGCCGCGCTGTTTCTCTTTTCCACGCTCGCCCTTTTGCGCATCAAACCCGCTAATCACAAGGCAGAGCACGCATGAGCAACCCGATGAGCGAAGCTGAGCGCAGCGCTGCCTGGCAGGAACTGCAGGGTTTTGCTCGCGCACTTCAGATGTTCAACGCACCGCAGATCCGCGCAGCTTTTGTGATCGGCTCTTTCCCGGGCGGCTACTTCCGCCCTGGGCAAAGCGACCTGGATGTGGTCATAATCTTAGCGGGTTCACCCCCAACAGATGAACCTACCTGCCAACAACATCAAGCCTTACGCCAGGCAATCAAGGAGCTCGCCAGCAAAGCCTCTCCTTATGAGATTGAGCCTATGTTTATTTACGAAGCAGAGCTTAAGCGGGACCCGCAGCGCGGTTTACTGCCCCGCGCCGACTTTGCTTTACGGCTGCTCTTGCAGAGCCAGCTGCTTATGGGGGAATTCGACCTGCACCAGGTGGACCAACCGCTGCCACAGGATTTTATTTACGTCCTGCAGCGATACTTAGAATACTTTCAGCACAAAAATGGTCCTGATGGCTTCGACCAAGCGCCGCTCTCAGACTTGGTTAAACATGTGCTCACGCTCATGCGTTATGCACTTATCATTTGCCGCCATCACGTGCAATATAACAAATTCGCTGTCTTGCAGGATTACCTACGCCTTATCCCCGAGTTGCCGCTGCCTGATTCGCTTCAAAGGGCTATCGAAAAGTCTTTGCAGGGCGAACCCATAGACCAAGATTTGGTAGCAGCATTCCGGCAAGAATTGCCTGCCTTTCAACAGGCACTTGTTGATGCAATGCTCCGCGCTAAACCTGAATCACACTGAGCCGCGAGCCTTGTGAGGTTTTCTCCACCTCAATCCGGGCTGGGAATTGATCTTTGAGTTCATCCAAGTGGGTGATGACCAAGATTAGGTCAAAATCGCGGTGCACCTGACCGATGGCTTCGATCAAGCGCTGCCTGCCTTCAGCATCCTGATTGCCAAAGCCTTCATCAATAACCAAAGTGCGCACTTGAGCGCCGGCTCGGCGTGCCAAGACGCGTGCCAGAGCCAAACGAATCGCAAAGTTGATGCGGAAAGCCTCGCCGCCAGAGTAGGTTTCATAGTCACGCGTGGCAGCCCCATCACTGATGAGGATATCGAGGGTTTCGATTTTATCCTCCCGACGGGAGCTTTTACGTTCTCGCTGCGTGCTGAAAGTAACGCTCATGGTGTAATTCGAAAGCTGGCTGAGGATATTATTGGCTTCATCTTGAATAGCTGGCAAAGCTTGCTCGATGAGCATCGCCGGCACGCCATCTTTCGAGAAAGCCCGCTCTAATTTTTTAAGACGGGCGATTTCTAAGAGAATCTCGTCCTTTTCTACCTGCAAATTTTCTTTGCGCTGCTTTTGGACCTGGAGGTTATTGATTAGTTGCTCCACGACGATTAAGTTCCGCCGGATACCCGCCTCTTCTTCTTTCAGTCTTGCCAAGTCTTCTTCCGTGATATCCAGCGAAGGTAAGCCCTGAGAAGCTTGTTCGAGGGCTGCTTTTGCCTGGGAATATTCCGCTTGCGCCTCGCTTAGGTCGGCGGTTTTCTTCTCGAGGGTAGCTTCTTGCTCCGCAAGCGTCTTTTGCAGCTGCGCTAAGTTATTTTTTGCGATGGCAAGATGGTTATAGGCTTGTTGAGCTGGCTCTGCTGCTTGTACAGCTTCGCGCAGCTGCAGGTGTGCATCACGGTCATAGCCTAACTTCCGAAGTGCATCTTTCACTTTTGTTAATTCTGCTTGCGCATCGGGTAGAATTTCATCACGCTCCAAGCGGGCAAGGATCTCTTCAAGGCGGGGAGCTTTTTCTTGCTGCCATTTTGCCCACTGTTCAGCTGCTGAATCGATCAGCTGGGTAAGTTGATCGGTCTGGCGCAAGAGCGTCTGCAATCGGCTTTCGGCATCCCTAATTTGTCTGAGCTGCTGCTCCAGCTCCGCCAGCTTATTCTTGAGCTCTTTAGCCATGTCCTCATTGGCTTTATAAGCAGAGCGCAGCGCCTCCAACTGCTGCTCGAGCTCTGCTTGCAAGCGGTCACGGTCATGCAGCGCTAAGGGCTGTCCGCACAGAGGGCAGCTTGCACCTTCCACAGCGCTCACCCGCTCCAAGCGCTCACGCAGCTCCTTGCCTTGTTTTTCAATGCCAGCATTTTCAGCTTGTTTGGCAGCCAGCTGGTCTTTGAGGTTTTGCTGTTCTGCTTCCAGTTCCGCTCTGAGCGCAATTTGCGCTTCTAAAGCGGCAATTTGTTGCTCGAGGGCTTCCCGCTGGTTAATCCTTTCATCATTTTGCTGGTAGTCCTTTTCTACTTTTGCCTTATCCTGCTCCAGTACGCGCATTTCTTGCTGAAGGTCATGGCGGGCAAGCTCAAGTTGCTGTTCCAGGGTTAATTGGCGGTTTTCCAATGGCCGCGCTTGCTCATCCAAGGCATCCATTGCGGCTAATTTCTGTCGTAAGCTGACTAAGTGGTCATAAGCCGCTTTGATCTCTTCTTCGCGGGCTAATTCCTGATTCACTTGCGCGAGTTCATCTTGGGTGCGCTCCACGCGCGTTTGCAGATCGTTTTGTTCTGCCAATAAGCGCTCCACTTGCTGCCGATAGGTCTCAACCAGTTGACGGCGGCCAGCTAATTGCTCTTCGATGAGGCGCTTCTGTTCTAATTGGAATTGAACATTTTGCACTTTTGCAGATGCTGCCGCTGCTTGTGCTTGTTTGAGTTTCAAATCTTCTTTATAACTTGGTTCTTTATCCAGCTCTGCCTGAATATCAGCCAAGCGGGCATCAATTTGGTTGATTTCTCCTTGCTTTTCGCGGATCATTTCAGCTGCGCGTTTGCGATATTCTTCCCAGCGATCCAGCCCCAAAATGCTGCCAAGAATCTTTTTGCGTTCGGATGGCGTCTGCGTGGCAAAAAGGTCAGCCTTGCCTTGCAGGAAGAATGAAGCATTGATAAAGGTCTCATAATCCAGCCCAAGCGTACGCAGGATTTTGGCATTGGTCTCGCTCAGTGTGCGCTCGGTGAGGGTTCTCCAGCTAGAGGCTCCATCTGCTTCCTCCGGTTTGCGGATGAAAAAATCAACCTGGGAGCCTTTCCCCCGTGTGATGCTGCGCACAATTTTATAAACTTCTTGCTGATAGCCAAACTCTAAGCTCACCTCAGCTTTATCACAGGTTTCATTGATGATGGCTTCATCTCGTTTGCGGGCTTGCCCATAGAGCGCATACGTGATGGCATCCAGGAGCGAGGATTTGCCTGCGCCGTTTGGCCCGGAGATACACACCAAATCCAAGCCAGTAAAATCAATTTCAGCGGCTTCTCGATAGGATGTAAACCCGCTGAGTCTTAATTTAATCGGTATCATCGGCTTCGAACCCCAAACTGCGGTTGATTTCGGCAATTGTCTTCGGCTGCTCTTGGCTGCCCAGCACCTGCTGCCAGAAGCGCGCGTCATAACGCCGCGAGCGGATCGGGATAGGCATGGGCACACCCCAGCCAAGCATGAGCACCTCTTCTTTTGGCTGGAGTTTCGCTAACATTCCGCGTAAGGCACCGCGCCCAGGCAAGCCCGAAAGCACTGCGTTGATGTCATCTTCATCACCTAACGAACCAGAAATGCGCGTCCCAAGTTGAGACATGACCTCATCATAAATCTGTGAGGGGCGCTGGTCGATAATTAGCAAAGTAACGTAATATTTGCGCATCTCGCGTGCAATGGTGCTGAAGATGGTCTGCGAAGCCATGCCGCGGTTGAGCAGCTTATGCGCCTCCTCCACTACTACAACCAGCGGTCTGGGTTGCTTTCCTTTGTCCTTATAGGAATCTTCGGTAAGCTTTTTCCAACGGTCGCGGATTTTACGGGTCAGCAGGTTAGTAACGAGCAAGTAATCCAGGTCGTTGCTATATTCTCCAAAAGAAAGGATCACATGAATGCCATTCTCAAGGCTGTCAATGACCTCCTGCAGCCCGCGGGTAGCAGTACTGCGCACGAGATAATCCTTGCGCATCACGCGGTCCAGCTTGCTGCGCAGAGCTTCGGCGGACTTGGCATTCACACCAGCCTGATTAGCCCAAAAAGCAACGCTATCGGGCGCCGGTACTAATTTGCCATCTTCGTTTTGTTCCATGGCACCATTGCGCATATCTGCAAATGCGCTAAACCACTGATCACCTAAATCTCTTTCTAAGGCAGAAAGCACCGTAGCAGCGGTTTCATTCAGGTTCAGCTCTTCCGAGAGCAGCAGAATATCCTCACTGGTGATGTCGGATTGGGCAATCTCCAGGGTGAAATCCGCCGGCAGCTTGCCAAAACTGGTCTTGGCGCCCAAACCGACTAAGCGCACCTGAGCACCAAATTTTCCTTTAAGCCCGGGCACCGCCTGGCTGGTATCCGAAGAAATGCTATCAGGTCCATATTCGTTGTGCATATCGAAAATAAGCGTAGCGGTGTGCCCAGCGTGGATTAATCCAGCTAAAATCATGCGCGCCAGGAAAGACTTCCCTGAGCCTGTAGTACCGAAAATGCCCGAGGAGCGCTGAACCAGCTTCTCCAAATTGAGGCACACCGGATGCCCCTGCTCGCGGGTATGCCCCACGCAGAAGATATTGTGATTATCTTCTTCGCCAAAGATCTGGGCAATATCCTCAGCATCCGCTAAGCGCACTGGGGCATGGTGGCTCGGGACGGTCTTGACTGTGACGGGAGCCGCATTTTCGGGGTGCTCCTGACGCCAAGCTTCGTAGCCGAGGCTGCCCGGTTCGGGTCCGCGGTCAATCATGAGGACCGGCATCACGTTCAGGTTGGTGAAAAGTGTCTGCCCGTGCAGCAGACCGGCTAAACCAGCCGGCAAGCGCAGTTCGCTCTGTTCATCTGCAAAACGCGGGTCGGTTGCGCCTAACTGTAAGTCCGTCACCAACCCGTAAAAGCGCCAAGTGCCGCTATCGATGACCACAAAAGCGCCTTCCTGCACCTCCTGCGGCGGGACGGTCAGGCGCACCTGCAGGTTGGCTTCCAGCCCGCCGCCTACCACGTAGCCGATTGGTTTATTGGTTTCAAATGTTTGCTTGATCAGTTCTGCCATGGCTCCCTCACTCTAATTCCGCTAAGGCGTTGAGCACATTCATTAAGCGCGGGTAGTCATCGCGCAACAAGGTAATTAACTCTTGACAGGCGCCGCCATACCAATCAGGCTTGCTTTGCAGCTCGTTGGCAGCGCGGGCTTGGGCTAAGTGTGCCACCAGCAGCTCTTCAACCGGTTGGTCTTCCAGCCGCAGGATGTGGCGGAAGTAACCATAACCTCCGCTGTTCGTGAAGCGCACCAGCTCCGCATCATCGCACAGGTAAAGCGCATCCAGGCTGAGCGGCGGGCGCGGCGGTAGGCGGTGGTAGAGCCTGTAAGCACGCTGAAAGCCCACCGCCAAAACATAAATCTCCACTGGCAGGTTGCGGTTGTAACGGTTATCTGCTGTGTATTCACTGGGGATGCTCAGCCCGGAAACCAGCTGTTTGACCAAGCCATCATCGTTGATTTGAATATTGGTAATCAGTCCAAAAATCTCGCTGCCGTCCTCGAGCTTTACCTTACACAGCGCCCCCAAAGCAGGCGTTTCTAGCTCTTTGACGCGGCAGCCAGCCACAAATTGGCGGTTATCTGCCCGCAGTAGTTTCCCGATGGGAATCTTTGTTTCTTCGCTCATCTCGTCCCTCAGAATTTTAGCAATTGTTTGTTGGCATCCTTATTCGAATGCAAGCCGGCGTGTAAGCCCTGGCGTGCATATTCCTGCAAAAGCATGGCTTCCACTTGTTCGTGTTCCTGCACGGTTATTACCGCTAACTCGTGCGCGCGGTGCAGCAAGTAAGGGTAGGGGTGCCGATCCAACACCTGCACTTCCTGGAATATGACCGCATGCAACAGGTCCACAAGCTCTGGCTGGCCACTGAGCCATGCTGGGAATTCCACCCGAGCCAAGTAAGGCGTATTGCCCAAGCTGATATTAATATAGTAGAAGTGTACCTTCAGGCTCGTTTGGGCTGCACCTTTGCTTACGGTCTCGAACACCGCTGAGCGCTCTCCAGGCACAGTGAGTAGCTTAGCCAGCAAGCGCGCATCGCTAATGCCACGCAAACTGCGTTTTTGGTCATCGTAAGCGATCAAGTCCATCTCCGGTGTGTGCAACAGGTCGAGCATACGGCTGAGCATTTCTGCACCGGGCTTGTCGACGTAGCCAGCGCTAATGACGCCACGCGCTTCTAATTGTTGGTGGATCCTACGCATCTCCGCTTGGAAGTTAAGCTGCGGAGCAGAATATTGCTGATAAATATCCAAAAGCCCGTCCGTGAGCGCAATCACGGGCGCTTGAGCCGCAAGAGCTGCCTCTAGCAAAGCCCGCCGTTCAGCAAAATCGCGATAGAGGGCGACCTCATCCTCCCCAATTAGGTTGCCTTCAGGGTTGAGGAGCTCCTCAGGATCGAGCAAAGTACTCTGGATGCTGACCTCTGGGGTTGTGCCGCTGCCCAAACGCGCCTGAATCAAGCCCACATTGATGACTCCAAACTGGACGGGGCGATGACGGTTAGGCACAATCTGCGAGCCGTCTGCTGCGATGAGCGTATAACCCGCAGGAGGCAGCGGTGCGGCTTTATGTGTCAACAATGGTTCAGAGACCGGCTTGGCGCAATACAAGCGGCGTAGCTGTGCTTCTGCTTTTTCGATTTTAGCACGCAGCGCGGCGACGTCTTCATCCAGGCGGGTGAATTGCTCCCAGAGAGCTTGCTCGGCTTGCGCCAGCGCAGTCTCGAATTCCTTCATGCGCTTGCCATACTCGGGTAAACGGCTTTCAATTTGATGATAATTAACTGGCATGATCCCTTATGAGAGGTTGTGAACTAAACCCCGCAGGTAATTATAACCAATGCGCACTGGGTTTGCCCGACATTTTAGGAAACGATACAGTTTGCAATCACGATCCCCTTGACCAATTCTTCTTTATGATTTTTTAGGATTGTTTTCTCCCATTTCATTCCAGATATAGTTTTAGCCATAGGTTGATTCTTTCTATATAACTATTCTTCATTGCACAATGGGAACATTTATTGCACATGTAGCGTTATGGTATAAACAAAGGTATCAAGGAGATTTACCATGAAGAAGAAAACTATGTTTATCATTGGGACCCTGCTGATAGGTGCAGTGCTGCTTTCAGCCTGCGGTCTGATGGAAGCCCAAGGCGTATCCCCCACCTCAGAGCGCTACATCCGCGTAAGTGGTTCGGGAGAAGTGGCTGTGGTTCCCGATATTGCCTATATCAACATCGGCGTACATAGCGAAGCCGAGGATGTAAGCAGTGCACTGGAAGCCAACAACACCCAAGCTACCGAACTGACCGAGGCATTGAAAGCTGAGGGCATTGAAGCTAAGGATATTCAGACCACTAATTTCAATGTGTATCCACAGACCCGTTACGATAACATGGGCCAGCCTGTGGGGACCAGTTATGTGGTCGATAATACCGTCTACATCACCGTACGGGATTTAACCAAATTAGGCAAATTGTTAGATTCAGCCATTAGCGCTGGCGCCAATAACATTTACGGCATCAGCTTTGATATCGCCGATAAAGAGACCGTGCTGGCGCAAGCCCGCGAGTTAGCGATCAAGGACGCCGAAGCCAAGGCAAAATCCGTAGCTACAGTTGCTGGTGTTACGCTTGGGCAAATCCTTTCGATTGACGTCAGCACGCCAATATATACGCAGCCCTACTTTGGTTATGACACAGGCAAAGGCGCTGGCGGCTTAGAAACCTCAGTACCCGTTTCAGCTGGTCAGATTGTGGTGAGTTACACCGCCACGCTCAATTACGCCATCGAGTAATCCACCTTCAGTCCCTTCTGGTTAGAATCAACCAGAACGAGCCTCCTTTAGCAGCCTGAAAGCAACCACTTTCAGGCTGCAACTTTTAATTTATTTCGCTGGCTATGATAGAATTTCTGCAGTTTTAGGGTTAATTTTAGGAGAAATCCACCCTCACTTTGCCCAAAAAGGAGAACCTATGCCACCACATCCCTTAGCCGGTAAACCTGCTCCACTGGAGGTTCTGGTCAATATCCCACGCCTTGTTTCTGCCTATTACACCCTGCATCCTGACCCCCAAAACCCAGCCCAAGCGGTGGTTTTTGGCACCTCTGGGCACCGCGGTTCCTCGCTCACTGGCAGCTTCAATGAGGATCACGTCCTGGCGATCAGTCAAGCCATCGCTGAATATCGTAAGGCAGCCGGCATTACGGGACCGCTCTTCATGGGCATGGATACGCACGCCCTCTCGGAGCCGGCGCACAACACCGCCCTGGAAGTCTTTGCCGGCAATGGCGTTGAGCTGATGATCCACGCCGGCATGCGCTATACGCCCACGCCGGTAATTTCGCATGCCATTCTTACCTATAACGTTAGCCATAAGGGCATCCAAGCCGATGGCGTGGTAATTTCACCTTCACATAACCCGCCCGAGGACGGCGGCTTTAAATATAATCCCCCTAACGGCGGCCCCGCCGATACCGATACCACCAAGTGGATCCAAAACCGCGCCAACGCTATTATCCGCGACGGCTTAAAAGCAGTCAAACGCCTGCCCTTCGAGAAAGCCCTCAAAGCCGAGACCACGCATGCCATTGACCTGATCACGCCCTATGTTGCGGACCTGGAGAACGTGGTAGATCTGCAAGCCATTGCGGCTTCTGGCATCCACATCGGCGTGGATCCCTTGGGCGGCTCCGGCTTAGCTTATTGGGAGCCAATAGCTGAACGCTATCGCCTCAACTTGGAGGTCGTCAACAAGCGCATCGACCCTACCTTCTCCTTCATGCCCCTCGACCATGACGGCAAGATCCGCATGGACTGCTCCAGCCCCTATGCCATGGCAAATCTGGTTGCGATGAAGGATAAATTCGACATCGCCTTCGGCAACGACGTCGATTACGACCGGCATGGCATTGTTACGCGCAGTTTGGGTCTCATGAACCCTAACCATTACTTATCCGTGGCGATTTTCTACATTTTCCAGCACCGCATGGAGTGGCTTGCTACCACGCAGGTAGGGAAAACACTGGTCTCCAGCGTGCTTATCGATAAGGTGGCGCAGAAAATCCGGCGCCAGCTCTATGAAGTCCCCGTTGGGTTCAAGTGGTTTGTGCCCGGCTTGTTAGCTGGAACTTTGGGTTTTGGCGGGGAGGAGAGCGCCGGCGCTTCTTACTTGCGCAAGAATGGCAAGGTCTGGACGACAGATAAGGACGGCATCATTCTGGATTTGCTGGCAGCTGAGATTTTGGCAGTTACGGGCAAGGACCCCGGTGAGCATTTCCAGGCGCTCGAAAGCGAGCTTGGGCGCACCTGGTACAGCCGTATGGATGCCCCCAGCAGCGCACGCGAGAAAGCCATCTTGGCAAACCTTTCGCCAGAGATGGTCAAAGCCACCACGTTAGCTGGCGACCCCATCACCGCCAAACTGACCACAGCGCCAGGTAACGGTGCACCGATTGGCGGGCTAAAGGTAAGCACGTATTACGGCTGGTTTGCTGCGCGTCCCTCCGGTACCGAGCATATTTATAAGATTTACGCGGAAAGCCTGCGCAGCGCCGAGCATTTAGAGCGCATCCAAGCCGAAGCGCGCGAGATTGTGGGCGCTGCCCTGGCTGGATAAAAATTTAGTGTACGCTCCGTACTTATGTCTGGATGAGGAATAAACTGAACATAGAATAAAAATTTTTCACAAGTCCTAATTTTGTGGAGGATGCTTTTCACTGGTTTTATAACCAATCCACGTAAAGAGACCAGGAGAAATTACCCAAGCAGCGACCGACCAGAATCCATGAGGAAATAACATAGCAGCTTGCCCTAGCACCACCCCAACACTCACGAAAGTTAGCGCAAATGCATACAAAGTGGCAGCAACGATACTATAGCCTAGTGCTCCCTGAACCTTGAGCTCTTGTCCAGTACGAATCCTTACTATGGTGAAGCACACGAACATAACCACCATGAGGGCAAGAGTGATGAAATACAAGGCTGAAAGACTAAGCAATTTGCTGCGGTAGAAAAAAGATAATGTCATAAATACAACTGCCCCAAAAGCAAAAGCCCTAATGATTTCTTCAATCAGGATTCTTCTTATTTTCATGATAAACCCTTTTTATTCTCTAATTGCCACCTTTATCTCAATCAGAAATGCGTAGAATTTCTACTAAAGTGGACAGTGTTTAAGTAGATAGGCAATCGACGACAATATGGCGAAAGTATGCGTAGCTAAACCTTGTTTATCTTCGCATTGCCAATCTTATTCTCCTTCCTCTTACGTGGGCGGATGTCAATCAGGTAGACTACCGGGAGTGCAATAAACCAAAGCCCTATTAAGCTCCCCAAGAGCCACCAGGTAAACTGGAATGAGCCCAATTCCTGTCGAAATGAGGCTACGATAGTGGCGCCAATGATCAAACCCATCGTTATTCCACCGAAAATGCGCCACATCCGCAGCTCGCGTGTTTGTACATCTTCAGCTTTCATGGATACCTCCAAACATAATTGTACCCCCATGAGATTTTTCAAGTTGTTGTGAATTAACAGACCCCGCTCGACCCCTGATCGATTTGTGCCAGCCTCAGGCAAAAGCCAGTACCAAGTAATAGCCTAACATCATCGCCCAGAGCCAAGTATCCGCGCGGTCTAAGATGCCGCCATGTCCGGGGATGAGCGTACCGCTATCCTTCACACCAGCCGCGCGCTTGAGCATGCTGATAAACAAATCCCCAAAAGGTGTGAGCCATGCGATGACCAAGCCCATCACGGCTCCTTCCCAGAGGGCTAACTCTGGCAGCACCAACCGTAAAGCAAGGCTTAGTATCAGCCCGCTGAGCACAGCAAATATCACCCCGCCAAGGTAACCTTCCCAAGTTTTGCGGGGGCTCAAACGCAGGCTCATCTTATGCTTGCCCCACTTTGTGCCAAAGATGTACCCGCCCAAGTCCGCCATCCATACCAGCGCGAGCGTAACCATCACCCACCAGTTACCCTTAGGCAGCGCCGCCAGAGAAAGGAAATACCCGCCTAACCAGCCCATATAGAGGATCCCTGAGACGTGCAGCCCAAAGGTCAGCACGGCTTGCGCTTCGATTTTGCTGTAGCGCACTAAGCTAAAAATGGCAGAGCCTAACAAGATCGCCAGCAACGCCCATTCGGTCGCAGTAAAGCCGCTCACTTGCCGCAGGATCAGCAGTAGTTCCACACCGACGAGCATCAGCGGAAAAGAGACGTCGTAACCCAGCGTCTTGAGCAGCCGCCAATATTCCCAAGTGCCGATGCCCAATATGACCAGAATCGCTAGGAAATAAACGATACCGCCCAGCCACGAGATGAGCAGCAACAGCGGCACAAAAACTAGAGCGGACTTAACACGCACGCTTAACATAAGAGAACTTTAGGCTTGGCTCAGCCCGCCAAAGCG
The DNA here is from genome assembly GCA_040766895.1 of Anaerolineaceae bacterium. Taxonomy (GTDB): domain Bacteria; phylum Chloroflexota; class Anaerolineae; order Anaerolineales; family Anaerolineaceae; genus Mesolinea. The sequence continues at coordinate 11,673 of JAXGPR010000008.1, forward strand.
GCGGTCGCGCCGGCTGTATTCCACGAGCGTCTGCCAGAAAATTTCCTCCGTGAAATCCGGCCAATAGGTTTCGGGGAAGATCCACTCGGCATACGCGCTCTGCCAGATGAGAAAATTGCTCGTGCGCATTTCGCCACTAGTTCGGATAACGAGGTCTGGGTCGGGGATGCCAGCAGTATAAAGGTTTTGGCTGATAAGCTCCTCGGTAACCTCTTCGAGGGAGACGCCTGAAGCAACAATTTTACCAACCGCTTGAGTAATCTCATCCCTGCCGCCATAATCTAAGCCCATCTGTACGGTGATGGTGGTGTTATTTTTAGTAAGCTCAATGGCATCTTCGATTTTTTTACGTAAACTTTGGTCTAAGCGCTCGCGGCGCCCAATATGCAAGATACGTACGCCTTCTTTGTGCAAATTGTTCACTTCCCGATCAATAAAAATGGAGAGCAGGTTCATAATCCCGCTGACTTCATCCTGTGGGCGCTTCCAGTTCTCTGTCGAGAAGGCATAAAAAGTCAGGTATTTGATGCCAAACTTCTTGGCTGCTAACACCGTTGGCTTGACGTTCTCCACACCGGCTTTATGTCCAGCCAAGCGTGGAAGCCCCCGCTGAGTTGCCCAGCGGCCATTGCCGTCCATGATCAATCCCACATGGATGGGGATTTTTATATTTTGATTTTCTGCTGTCATAGCCTATATCTCGAGGATTTCTTTTTCTTTGCGTTCGCCAATCTGCTCGATTTTTTCTATCATTGCATCCGTGAGCTCTTGCAATTCGTCTTCTGCCTGCTTTTCCTCATCCTCAGAAATTTCTTTTTCCTTCTCAAGATCCCTGAGGCTCTTGATGACTTCACGGCGGATGTTGCGGACGGCAACACGGCATTCCTCAAGGCGAGCATTGACCACCTTCACCAGTTCACGCCGGCGCTCTTCCGTGAGGGCAGGGAGATTCAGGCGGATAGACTTACCATCGTTATTGGGGGTCAAACCCAGATCCGAAGCTAAGATCGCTTTTTCTATGGCTTTAAGAGAGGACGGATCAAAAGGACGGATGAGCAGCTGACGCGATTCTGGCACGCTGATGGTCGCCAGTTGAATGAGCGGCAGAGTGGAGCCGTAATATTCCACCGGCAGCTTCTCAATCAACGCGGGAGAGGCTCTTCCCGTGCGGATAGCTGTCAGGTCTTCCTCCAGGACGTCGAGCGTTACTTGCATACGCTGTTCAGCCTCTTTCATTAGTTCGGCAATCATAAATACCTCCTCAGTCAATTCCCTTGAAATATAAGCCTACCTAAACTTCAGCGTAAATTATAGCATTTATAGCGTAGAGGTTGGATGATAATTACTGGGTTCATAATGACAATTAGTATGATTATAAGAACGGTATTGTAGAACCATTTGAATTGACCAAACTATAAAGGTGAATATAATTAGACACACATATAAGTACAGTATTATTTTTGAGTAATTGCACTTTGACAGGAGAAAAACATGACCATTAGTGAAGACCGCCGCATTCAACGTACCCGCAAAGCCTTAATTGACAGTCTCCGCGAGTTGATTTTTGAGAAAGGCTACGATGATATCAGCATTCAGGATATCACCGATCGAGCAAATATGGGACGCGCCACTTTTTACTTACATTACGGTGAAAAGGATGATCTTTTATCCGACTTGCTTCACAATGTGGTAAGAGAATTCTTAGACTCTACACCTGAAATATTAAAGAACCAATGGACTCTTCAAGATACATCAGCTGTTCAGAAAATTTTCGAATTTGCTGGTTCACAATCTGACCTTTTTCGCATATTGATACTAAGTCATGGGAGTTTTACAGCGGAGCGTCACTTACAAAGCGCCCTCAGAGAATTAATCACGTCTAACCTAAATAGCGAGTTAGAAAAAGGAAATCTTGAGCTTGTATTGCCTCAAGAATTCATTGAGAATTATTATTCTGGCGCATTACTTGCACTAATACTGTGGTGGCTATACTCTGAAATGCCCTACACCCCTGCAGAAATGGCTGACATGTATCGCAAGGTTACCATCGAAGGACGAACTCAGTTGCTGCGCCCCAAGGCAGAAACTGCCTGAGAAACGATCCCAACAAAAATCGAGCCACCTGCCAAATAAAAGCGTCCAAACCAATCCATAATAGCAATTCTCGAGAGCTACCTGACAACCTAAATGTAAAGGACAAGTCCAAAAAGCGAACATCTATTAGCCTAAGAATTCCAATCTTCAATGGTTAATAATCCGCATGTCTTATCGGAATCCTAAAACCTATTTTCACTACCCATCAATCGGAGTAGAATAAAGCCAATATATAAGAGCCCTTAGTGAGGCTTAGGGTGATGTAGTTTGTGAAGAAGGACTACTGAATGAAAAAGACAGGGGTTATGCTATTAATGCTTTTACTCGCAGGAATTGCGCTCTCTGCCTGCAGTACCGCTACCCCTAACCCAACAAGCACACCTACGCTCGCACCCAGCCCAACCTTCACCCCGCTGCCCAGTCAAACCCAACCGCCGACTGCAACCCCCACTCCAACTGAAGCTCCTACCCAAACGCTCACCCCCACACAAACTGACGTACCTTTCGCCGGCTTCCCCAAGGATTTCCGCCTTTACCGCGCTTGGAATAATGGAGACGAGACTTATTTTTACTTCTTCCAGGCTAATATCATCGATAAGCTTTATGCGAAAGCCGATGATTACGACCTGGTGTGCAACCCCGATCCGCTCTACCCATATCACACGCAATGCGTTGCCGAAACTAAGATTTTCGGGGAAGATGAAATGACCTTCACCTTCTACACAGATGAAGCCCGCCAGCATCCTGTATTCTCGCAAGTTTTTCATACTGGCTTGGTAAACGATATTATCTACCATCACGCCAACGATTGCCCGGACCGAGGCAAGGACGTATATTGCGAATCCGAGTACCGCCTTTACGATGGACGTTGTTATTACGCTCACACTTGTTATGACGCCTGTGGGCTATATTATTCCCGTGATAACCTCCCTGAAGTTTGGAACGAATTTCAGGGTTACACTGTTCCTTGTAATTAAAGGAGAAGTGCGCTTACTCCTTTGATAAGATTTACCAATTTTCGAGAATATGATGAAATTCCAACGCCTAATCTTTATCTTCTTTACTACTGTCCTTTTAGCCGGCTGTGCCACACAATCGACCGCGCTGCCCACGGCTACACCCACCTTGCTGCCTACGGCGGCAGCAACTTCCACTCCCACTTCTACACCGACCAGCACAAGCACGAGTACCCCAACTTTAGTTCCCACTGATACGCCTTCGCCGACGCCAACCTTCACCCTCATCCCCTTTCCAGGGTTTTCAGAAAAATTCAATTATTATAAGGGTTGGATCGACGGTGATCAGACGCACTTTTATTTCCTGAATTCCCGCGTTCCAGATAGAGTGTACGGCTTAGTAGAAGGTACACACGAAATTGTCTGCGACCCTGATCCCACTTATCCCTATCACATGGAATGCCTGAGCGATTTTACGGAATGGGATCAGTCTTATATGGAATTTACCTTTTATGCGGATGAAGCCCTCACACAGGAAGTTTATAAGCAAGTTTATTACACTGAGTTTGGCACTGATCCAAGATACATCCCGGTCGATTGTGAAGCAGAATTCCGCATTTACGACGGCCGCTGCTATTACGCTTACACCTGTTACGATAAGCAAGGAAATTACCTCTACTCCATGGATAACATCCCTTACGGCGGGCACTTTGAGGGTTACTCGGCGCCTTGCCCCCCGTAATCCAAAGCTAAAACAGCGAAAGAATCCCCTTTCGCTTTTTTTCTTTTTTGTCTGCGCTAAAAATTAATACCTATAAATCCCCCCACCGATAAATTCACGGATTACGGAGTTTTCTGGCACGATGCTGTCATCCTCGACAGCGTCGATCTCCTCGAAAAGCTGATGCACGCGTTCCGCGCGCTCGTAGGCATCTTGATGGAGCGGATCATCTTTGTATTCTTCAGCCCAACGGGCAAATTCATTCCCTAACTTAGCCTTGTAGAGCGGGAGTTCGTAAGGCATGGCGCTATTGATAATCGTATCGACCGTATTCACATACGGTATGATGTTGCGCAGCTCGCTGGTGCGCACATAATGCCAATGCAGCAAGGTCTGGGTGGGGTCATAAGCGCGATGCACTGCGTCGCGCAGCATACGCCGCATCAGACGGATATCGGTCCAGCGAACATAGCGTCCTTCATTATCCTTGAGCTGCAGCAACGGTTCGATGTAGAGCTTGAACTTCATCTCTTCCGGCACAGAACTGGTCATCTCAGGGTATAGCCCGTGCAGGCTATCGATTAGGATAATCTCATTGCTTTCCAGCTTCATTGGGGTTGTTTTCTCACTGCGTTTGCCGGTCTTAAAGTCGTAGTATGGAAGCTGAACTTCCTGTCCATTCAGCAATGCGGTTAAGTGCTGATTGATCAGGGGTAAATCAAGTGCTTGCGGGGTTTCAAAGTCATAATCCCCAAATTCGTCCTTGGGGTGCATCTCCAAATCATGGAAGTAATTATCCACGTTCAAGGTTACCAAGCGCAAGCCGGATTTTGCTAAGTGCTCGCCGAGCTTAATAGTCGTCGTCGTCTTACCACTGGAGGAAGGTCCAGCAATAAACACCAAACGCACTTCGCCATGCCGCCCAAGGATCAAATTAGCAGCATTCTCGACGTCTTCATGGTAGGCTGCCTCCGCTGCCGTGACAATTTCGTTCAGCCTGCCTTGACGTATATGCTCGTTGAGGAGTTTGACCGTGTGCACCTCGTGGCTGCAAGCCCAATCTAAGACGCTCCACAGTTTTGCCCAAGGGATATTGGCAGAAGGACCTTGACCCGGTTCAAGGCGCTTTTCGCGCTGACGGGCGCGCTCATCACGGTAGAGAATATAAGCCTTCGCCACTTTGGCATGCCCATTTTCGATGAGTACTTTCTCGACCAAATCTTGAATCTGCTCGATGTTGGGGTACACGCCTTCTGGCGTCGATTCCTCAAGCAGCGCCACCACCTGGCGCGATAGTTCTTCAGCAGTTTTCCGGTCGCGTCCGCCTACAGCCACAGCCGCACGGTAAATGGCATTGGTGATGCGCTCCGGAGTGAAAGGCACAACCGCACCATTGCGCTTAATCACATGCGTAATCTTAGCCAAAGTAACCTCCTACTCCCATGTGTCTAAGGTGAGATTAGTTCATGGGGAATTTTATCATGAGGGGCAGCTACTATGCGCAAAGGCGACTTTTCAAGGGTTTAGATTCTGTCTCCCAAGCGCTCTGCTGCTTTGAATCTGAGCGTAACCGTGGTGCCCACTCCCACGATGCTCGCCATACTAATTTGCCCATTCATGTTTTCTACCAAGCCTTTAGCAATAGAAAGCCCCAAACCAAAACCGTTGCCGCTGAGGCGATCGGCACGGTAAAAACGCTCGAAAACGTGAGTTAATTCTTCAGGTGATAAACCTTTACCATAATCGATGACCCGAATTTCCACTTCATCCTCTACCCGCTGCGCTTCGAGCACAATATCACGCTGGGAATGCTTGATAGCGTTATCAACCAAGATGAGCATTACTTGCTTTAAAGAATCTCTGGTTGCCATCACGCTCAAATCGTCAGGGACGTCAAGGCTAATTTGTCGGTCTTCGCTCAGCAGCTTTGCTTGCCGCACGACGTCTTGGAGCAGTACTTTAAGATTCACCGGTTCCAAGAGCATGTTTTTGGTCGAATCCGCCCGAGCCTGCTCTAATAGCTCGTTGACTAAACGGATCATGCGGTCAGTTTCATCAACCATATCATTGAGGATATCTGCAGCTTCATCTTCCGAGATTGGCGGTTCATGCCGTAACAAACCCAGGTTACCCCGCAGGGTAGTGAGCGGGGTGCGCAATTCGTGCGAAACATCGGCGAGAAAATCGCGCTGCATTTCCAATGCGCCGGAGACCTTTTGGTAGGCTTCTTCTAATTGCTCGAGCATGGTGTTGAAAGTCTTCGCCAACTGACCCACTTCGTCATTAGGACCGTTATAGTCCACCCGTCGGGAAAAGTCTTGTTCGTTACCGATTTGTTGGGCTGTTTGGGTAATGCGTTTGATTGGGCGCAGCACATAGCCAGAAAGCACCCAGCCGATGATCGAAGCAAGCACTAAAACTACCAGATCCGCGGCGATAAGGGTATTGCGTAAGGCGTGCAAGCTTTGTTCGCGCTCGGTGAGCGGACGTGCTACCTGCAAAATCATATAAAGCTGGTTATCCACAATGATGGGTCGGTTGAGCACGAGCAAATTCACACCGACGTTAGCAGTCTCCCACCAGGCATTACCGTTCTGCAATTGCTCCATGCCCTCTTTGCTGATGGGTAAGCCTTCGTCTGCTAATCCAAAAGGTGCGGCAACCAGATTCCCAGATGCATCTAGCACGCGCACTATCTCCCGCTCTCTCAAGCTCTTGATTTCTAAGGCATTAGAAAGATTCTCAAATAGGCGGGGATCGCTTTCTTGTAGATTAGGACCAAGCGAAGGCGGGTAAAGCAGCACGAGTGGAATAAGGTTAATTGCCACCTCATCGCTGCTCTTCGTAAGAGCACTTTTCAGCGTTCGAAGGGTATTAATTGCCTGAATATTATAGAGCGCCACGCTAAAGACGGTGAGCGTTGCTAACAAAATGAGGTTGTAAACCAAAGTAAAGCGCACGCGGATGGACATTATTCCTCGCGCAGCATATAGCCAATCCCCCGCACCGTTTGGATCAGGCGGGGTTCGTTCTCTGCCTCTAACTTTTTACGCAAGTAGCTAATGTAAATCTCCAAGACGTTGCTATCTCCGCCAAAGTCATAACCCCACACTTCCATAAGGATCTGATTACGCTCGAGCACCTGCCGTGGATGGCGTAGAAAGTAATAAAGCAGATTGAACTCTGTGACAGTCAGCGAAAGCTTGCGGTCGCCCCGCCAAGCTTCATGCTGCTTCGGATCCAAGCGCACATCATTATATTGCACCTCTTGATCATCGGCTTTAGGTTCCACACGGCGCAGGAGGGCATGCACACGTGCCACCAGCTCCGCCGGCGCAAAGGGCTTGACCAAGTAGTCATCAGCGCCAGACTCCAGCCCAAACACGCGGTTTTCGACTGCATCCCGCGCAGTGAGCATCAGAATGGGCATGCGGTTATTGGCGTCGCGCAAATGTTGAATAAGCTCCAAGCCGTCCATTTCCGGCATCATCCAATCGACGATGAGCAAATCTGGGGCTTCTTGCTGCACTACCTCGAGGGCTTCACGGCCGTTTGTTGCCGTCAATACGTCTAAGTTCTCAAATACCAGTGTGCGCTTTAGCATCTTTAGCAGTTTTATATCGTCATCAACAACCAAGACCTTCGGCATTTTCTTCTTCCTCAATATTCCAAACAATTGATTTTACTGCTTATATATCACACTATAACCCTAATCGCTGTGAAAAAGCTGAGAGGAAGCGCTTCACAGGTATTTCAAAGGATTCATTAAGCATTTACACAGCTTTTAGCGTTATACTATGGTCAATCTGCAAGAGGTAAGCCATTGAAACGCAACACAACCCGCTTCAACCCCCACCAGCAGATTGATGATGTGATGCAGAATTGGCAACTCTAGTACACAAATTTTTGTCTTTCTCCTCCAAATATAAGCAGCGGCCGGCGACAGACCGCTGCTTATATTTTAACAAAGTTTTTCTGGAACCAGCGATGCTATAATTAGCGCAATGGAAGAGGAGAACAGATCCAGACCCCTGATTTACGCCCACAGGGGGGCTAGTGCTTTAGCGCCCGAAAATACGCTAGCAGCCTTTTTATTAGCTCAGCGCCTTGGTGCTGACGGCATCGAGCTAGACGTGATGCTCACCGCGGATAAGCAGCTGATCGTAATCCACGATGACACTGTGGACCGCACCACAAATGGTCATGGCAAGGTGGCAGAAATGCCCTTAGCGGCTTTGCGCGAGCTGGACGCCGGCAGTTATTTTGGAGAAGCGTTCCGCGGTGAAAAGTTACCTACCTTGGCGGAGGTTTACGAAGCCTTGGGCGGCAAACTGCGTATCAACGTCGAGCTCAAAAACTATGCCCATCCACTGGACGCACTGACCTCGCACGTTATCCGCCTGACGGAAAAATTCCATTTAGAAGACTCAGTGCTGCTTTCTTCTTTTAACCCGCTCAACCTAAGCCGAGCGCACATGCAAAACCCGCATATCAAGCTTGGTCTGCTCACTAACCCGGGCAACCGCCGCATGCAAGGCAGTTTGGGCAGGATTTTCCCTTATGATGCTTTACATCCATACTATACAGACGTTAGCGCAGAGATGGTTGCACGCCTGCACGCCAGTCACAAACAAGTGAACACCTATACCGTCGACGCGCCCGAAGATCTCCTGCGCATGCGCGATTATGGCGTGGATGGCGTTTTTTGCAACAACCCCGCAGCAGCTCGAGCGGTTTTCGCAGGGGATGTATGAAACTTAAAGCTGTGCTCCGCTTAGCCCTTTCGCTCGCGCTTATGCTATGCGCCTTACCGGCAGGTGCGCGGGCAAGTGCCCCTGCGCAAGCTGACCAAGCTGAAGGACTTCTTGCCCAAATGACCCCAGCGGAAAAAGTGGGGCAGCTTTTCTTGGTTACTTTCAAGGGAACAGATATCGATCCGGATTCTGAGCTCTATGACCTCATCACGAACTGGCATGTCGGTGGGTTTGTGCTGCGCGCTGATCAGGATAACTTTGTAGATGTGGACACTGCGCAAGCCGCCCAAAGCCTGATTGCCTCCATGCAAAACACAGCTTGGGAGAAGACCCAGCCATTGCCAGATACCACGCCGCCCCAGCCTACTCCCGTTTATATACCGCTTTATATCGGCATTGAGCAGGGTGGCAGCGGAAACGATCAAATCCTGAGCGGGCTCACACCTTTGCCTAACCAAATGAGCTTGGGTGCCACTTGGTCACCAGAGTTAGCTGAGGAGGTCGGGCAAGTGATGGGCAGCGAGTTGGCTGCTTTGGGCTTCAACCTCTACATTGGCCCCACGTTAGACGTCGCTGATACTGCAAATTTAGAGGCTGCGCGTTACGCAGGTCCATCGCTTTTTGGGGGTGATCAATATTGGGTAGGGGAATTGGGGCAAGCTTATGTGGCTGGCTTACATAGCGGCAGCCAAGGCAGGCTTAGCGTGATCGCGCGCAACTTCCCCGGTTTGGGCAGCGCCGATCGCTCCCCAGAGGAAGAGGTTTCTACGGTGCGCAAATCCTTAGAGCAGCTCAAGCAGATCGAGCTGGCGCCTTTCTTCACAGTTACCTCTGCAGAAGACCCTGCCAGCCAAGTGGACGGCTTGATGATTGCGCATATTCGCTTTCAGGGCTTTCAGGGCAATATCCGCGCGACCACCCGCCCGGTCAGCTTTGATGCCACAGCTTTGGAGCAGCTGCTTGCGGTAGAACCTATCGCTAACTGGCGCTCTGCTGGCGGTTTAACCGTTTCCAACAGCTTGGGCAGCCGCGCAGTGCGTAATTTTTTTGACCCAACCGGACAAACCTTTGATGCCTTCAACATCGCCCGGACGGCTTTTTTAGCCGGCAATGACTTGCTTTACGTGCATGATTTCAAAGCTCCTTTGGACCAAAGCGCATACGAAACGATCACGCGCACGCTGCAGCTCTTTGCCAGCAAATATGAAGAGGATTCCGTCTTTGCCAACCGTGTGGACGCCGCTGTGTTGCGCATCCTCAGGGCAAAGCTCGAACTTTATGGCAGCTTCAATCCAGAAACAATCGTCCCTAACCCAACAAGCTTAGCCAACCTTGGTCAGGCTGAGGAAATCAATTTTAACGTCGCCCGAGAAGCCGTAACGCTGATTTCACCCAGCCCAGAAGACCTCAATGCACTCTTACCTAGCCCGCCCGAAACATACGACTCAATCATTATCTTTACCGACGAACGCGCTCAGCGGCAGTGCAGCAATTGCCAATTACTTTATGACCTGCCAAACTTCGCTTTTCAGAATTCTTTGCTCAGCCTTTATGGACCTTCCGGCAGCAATCTGATTTTAGCCAACCGGCTGAACTCCTATACATTCAAGCAGCTCATCGACTTCCTCGATGGCAATACCACGGGAATTGATCCTTATCTTTCAACCAACCTAAACCGCGCTCAATGGGTGATTTTCAACATAAAAGATTTAGACCCCGATTTGCCAGAAACATACGCCTTGCGCCGCATGCTAGCAGAGCGCTTTGATTTGCTGCGCGAGAAAAAAATCGTTGTTTTTTCTTATGATGCCCCCTACTACCTGGATGCAACTGAAATCTCCAAATTAACAGCGTATTATGGACTATATTCCAGCAGCCAAGCTTTCATCGACGTCGCAACGCGGGTGCTCATGCAAGAGGTGCAACCAACAGGCTCGCTGCCAGTCTCTTTGCCTGCAGTGGGTTACGACCTAATGGTTGTAACTTCACCAGATCCGAACCAAGTCATCCCGATTACTTTGGTGAGCCCAAGAGAAGTTCAACAAAGCACGCCAAGCGGTACCGAAACTCCAACAGGTGGAGAAACAACGCCCCTTCCGCTATTTGTGGTTGGAGAGACAGTAAAAATTCAAGCCGGCGTAATTCATGACCACAACCAGCATATTGTGCCTGATGGCACTGTGGTGCAATTCACCATTCGCTTAGCCGGCGATCAGGCGATTATCGCTCAACCCCAAGCCACCACCGTGGATGGCTTAGCCACCATTGAATATCGTATCGAGAGGGACGGAATCTTTGAAGTAACCGCCAGTAGTGAACCTGCCAATACTTCTGGCATATTAATCCTCAATACACAGGGCGGTCTGGCGCAGTTGATCATGCCCACACCCACCCCAACCAGTACCCCTACGCCTACCCCAACACTGACCCCAACCTATGAAGTTAGCCCCATCGCAACGGAAACGTTACCACCCAACCCCAGCGGCTATCCGGATATGATCGATTGGTTGATGACCCTCATTTTTATGGCTTTGGGCTTTGGCGCAGCCTACGCCACTGGACGTTTCTGGTGGGGTACCCAGCAGTGGGGTATCCGCTCTGGGTTGTGCGCCCTGATTGGCGGTTTTAGCACTTATCTGCTGCTTACCTTAGGCATCGGAAGTTTAGAAGACTTAGTCCGCGAAGGGGGCACTTGGTTTATTGTGGAGGTCACCTTGGTCGGAATGCTAATCGGCTGGGTAGCAGCCTTGCTCTGGTGGATGACGGTGAGTAATCCCATTTCGGGTAAGCGTTAACCTTTGCGAATACGCCAGGAGTAGTGCGCACTCCATAGCCTAAATTTTGGCTTTTTCGTCTGCCCTTTTTCACCCAGTAATTTTTTCATTACTCAGTGGCATGGGTAAAGATCCTCTAAGCCTTTTAGTTATGTGATTCCTCCAGCAATAAGCTTAGAGATTGCGCAGCAAGGTGAGCAGTAAAGTGAGGAAGCCTAAACTGGCAGCTATCGCAATCAAGCGCTGCTCTAAAGCGCCGATTTTTGCGTGCCGGTGCGGGCTGCCATTGCTATAGCCATTACGCAGGCTTGTGGTCGTTTCGCCGGTGAGCGCCTTTATAAATTGACTCACATCAGCCGGTCGATCGTCGGGGTGCAGCGCCATCGCCCAGAGGATAGCATCCGCCACACGTGTGGAGATGGCGGGGTTGATTGTGCGTGGATTGGGTAAGCTATGAGGATCTAAAAAGCGGTCGCGAACATTGACAGGCGGCTGGTTGGTGAGTAAGTGATAAAGCGTAGCACCGAAGGCATAGATATCTGCTCGCCGATCGGTATGCAGGGAATCCCCGCCATATTGCTCCAGCGGGGTGTAAATAGCAGTTCCTTGCCCTTGCAAGATAGTGATGGTCACTTCGCCGGGGGCTAACAGCTTGACCAAGCCAAAATCGACCAGTTTCACGCGTCCGTTGGGGGTCAATTTTAGGTTCGAAGGCTTGATATCCCGATGCACGATGGGGGGGTCCTGGTTGTGCAGGTATTCGAGGGCATCCCCAATTTGCCGCGCCCAGTCCAGTACCTCTTCCTCTTCTAAGTATTCCCCCGTCTGGGCGGCTTTACTGACGAGCGTACGCAGGTCATCGCCGGGGACGTAATCCATGACCAAGTAGTCACGGTCTTGGATGGAAAAGTAATCAGAAACCTTGGGTAAGTTAGGGTGATCCAGACGTGCCAAAACGGTAGCTTCCCGCTGGAATTGCTCACGAGATTCTTTTAGCAACTCTGGTGGGAGCGAAGGATCATAAGAAACTTCTTTTACCGCACAGTAGCGTCCACTCAGGCGCAAATCTTCTGCCAGGTAGATAAAACCATATCCTCCCTGACCAATAACACGGTCGATGCGGTAACGCTCGTGCAAAATTGTGCCCTGAGCATGATGTGCAGGCATCGGGTCTTCCTTCTCCTTATATTTAGATCACCCTGCCACCTGGAGGTTCGGCGTTCCCAGGAGGCAAAATCAAATATCGCGTGCGTTATAATAAAAGTTACTAAGCGCTAAATGTATTATATCTGATTCGCGGAGCAGATGGAAAACCTGATTGTACTTGCAGACAGTGGCCCTCTCAAAGGCTTACAGTGGCCGGTAAACAGCGAGCTGATCATCGGTCGGGAAGATAGCTGTGAAATTGTTATCCCAGACCGCCAAATCTCACGCCGGCACGCACGCATCTATCTTTCTACCGAAGGCGTATTCCTGGAGGACTTAGGCAGTAAGAACGGCACCTATCTTAATAGCCAGCGGATTGTTGGCTCCCAGCAGCTGCATGAGGGTGATGAAATCCGCATTGCCTTTACGCAAACCTTCTTATTCCTCAGTGCTGATGCGACCTTGCCGCTCACGGACTTGCCAGAGGAGTTCCAACAAGCTTTTGTGCTGCGGCTGGACGAAGCTTCTCGGCGGGTATGGGTGCGGGGGGTGGAAATTGAACCACCGCTTTCTGCTCAACAGTTCAACCTTCTTGCTGCGCTTTATCAAAAGGCGGGCGAGGTCGTTTCGCGGGATGAGCTCATCAATGCCGTATGGGGCGAAGAAGGCAGCTGGGTCACCGAACAAGCCTTAGACGCGCTTGTACGTCGCCTTCGGGAGCGGATTAATCAACTTGACCCCGACTATGAATACATCGTCACAGTTCGGGGTCACGGTTTACGCTTAGAAAATCAGCCGCACTAAGCAGAAGCGCTCTGGTCTAAGTTTCGCTGCATCGAATAGCGCAGCGCTTCACGGTAAATTTCCTTTAATTGCTCTACCATTTCATGTTGATTGTTCGATTGCTCGATTTGGGCTGTCACTTGGTTAAGAATCTGCAGAAAATCTGTATTCACGGCATCGCCGGCTTTTTCAAAAATTGCGTGGCGTGCGGCTTCATCCTGTGCCTGTAAGAGCGTCTCGATCAGCTGAATGTAGCGTCCAGATTGACTGGAAGCTTGTAAAATGGCAATAATGATCGCTAACTTACGAAGCTTTTCCTCGTCATTGGCTTTCTCGGCTTGGTCAACGGCGTGGTTGAGTACGTCCACAAAAGCCTGATCCATTTGCGGGAGCGCTTGTTGGGTAGCTTGTTCAATATTCTCAGCCTGAAGCAGTTCATCAAGCAAAGCTTGAGCTGCTGCAGCCTGCGCTTCGCGCGCCTGATCCACTTCATCGATGAGCTTAAGCAGCTTATCACGCAAGGCAACCAACTTAGGGCGTTCCTCCACGGTGGCTTGCTCGATGCGATCGGAAAGCAAGGTGAAGAAGGAGTAATCTAAGCCGTCGCGTACGAGAGTCACGAGCGCGGTCAGGCGCACGTCCGAATCCGCTGACTTGATTAGCAAATCGAGTAAAGATTCGCGCGTAATCCCACCCTTCTGGCTCAACTCCTGCAAGCTTTGGATCGCTGCTTGGGTCTCTTGAGCCTCTTCGGCAAGTTTTCTGCCATAAGTAGAATGCTCAAGCAAGGCGCGTTGCAGCCCAACCAACAATTGCGCTCCTTGCTGATCTCCGCCGGCAGCCGAAGCCTCGGCTAAGCGTGAAATAAGGACAAATAGTTCTTCATCGATTTTTCCGTCATTCTGCTTAATAATTTCTGGCAGCGCATCTTGTGAAGCCGCCGCCATGTCTTGGATTAGGCGAAGTTTTTCCTGTTGTGCTTTCATCATCTCGGGCGTAATGCCATCCGCCTTGAGGATGGTTTCGAAGAGATGCTGTTGGGTAAGCATGGTTTGTGGTTGGAAGAGGTAAGCCTTACGCTTAGCCGGTAGGAGATCATCAACCACTTTTTTGATTAGGGGTCCAATAATTTTTTCCTGTTCCGGCAAAGGCACGTTTAATTCCGGCGGGTAGTAGGTGAGCAGCAGTTCTTTATCTGGGTCGTGATAGACGATGGGAGTGGGATAGATGCCTTCATAGTGGCACACCGGGCAAGAAATAAAATTAGCTGCTCCAGAAAGCAGTTTATCTTTCGCCTGGGGGTCGGTGTTCATATCGAAAAGCCGGGTGATCTCCACCACGATAGGCGTGCGGCAACGAGGGCAAGGTACAGTTGTTTTAGCCATAAAATCTCTTTCTCATATAAGGTTCAAGGCTTAGGATTATACCCTATGGAGAGTATATCTTAAGAATTGTATCGGGAGTGTTTTGAAAAAGGAAAAAGAAAGTACTTTCTCGACCCATTTTTATTTATAACCGAACAATATTATCATGCATTTTCCAGCTTCTGTTTTCAGATCAAAACTGTCCTCCCGGATGCTGGTGAGGAGAAATTGCTTCAAGGTGAGGGCAGATAAAAATATTTTTTAAGAATCTGGATCTAATCGATTAACAAAGCTTTTCATCACCCTGGCACAAAAAATTGATGGAACCATCGATCAGTGAGATCCCTCGTAAAACCTCAAAACAGATAATTTGGTTCTAATATATATGTTTTAATGCCTCGAAACTATTGACCAAAATTGTTAGCTATGGAAAGTTCCATTACTTCCCAAAACTCCGCAACGCACTCATCATAGTTTTCAGTACTTGGGAAAAGAGCTAATTGATATGCGTAATCATCCCAATAGACATGGATCATATCCGCAACTCCGGTCGCCTTGGGGATTTCAAGTTCCAATGAAAACTCTGTGTCAGCAAAGAAATGAGTGTCAGATTCGTATGTATAAGGCGGAGGCCCATCTGGTCCGCCATCGCGAAAGCCATTGGCAGCAATGTGACAGCCAGGGTAGAGTTTTGAGTCAAGTGAGTCGTATTCTGTGGCTTCCCATTTTGCTTTGTCATAAGTCAAGTAGAACTCAGGATCATTCCAGTTCCAAATCTTAATCTGACCATATTCAATGGGTTCCTCTGTCGGCACTTCTGTCGGAGTTTCGGTTGGTGTTCTTGTTGGTGCTTTTGTCGGAGCTGTAGTTGGAGCTTTCGTTGGGGCTTTTGTTGGAAACTCCGTTGGAGCTTCAATTGGACCTGCACATGCAGATAGAACAACGCTCAGCATAATCATTATTCCAAGAATGAAGTACACTTTTATTTTCATGCTTTTTCCTCTCGATAGAGATTTGTGAGATTGGTGATTTAGAATTTCAGTCCACTTGCATTTCAAGCGCTCCGCATAAACTTGGTCGAGTTGTACGCCTTCCTATAATAAATATAGAATGATGATGTAATTATTATACATTCTACCAGTGAAATAATATCATGAGTAATGTTCTTGTCAAAAACACAAGCAAAGGCGTCTTGTTTCAAAAGTACATAGGTTATTTGAGTGATGCAAATGATCACAGTCGAATCCGTCGCAAGAATTATACCCAGGATAGCTGCGACACATAGCAAGCCCCCTTGTATCAACCCGTAATATAAGTAGAATTTTGGCTAAATCTGGTAGCTAATGACTTATCAGATGCATATCGAAATCCAAAGATTACGGTGCTGAGCTGGAGCCGATTTAATTCAGATATGAAAGTTAACGAGCAGTTGGTTCTTTCCCTTCCAGCAAGTTTTCAACGATTTGCCGCAGCATGCTTTCGGGCACTGCCCCAGGCAGGATCCAACGCTGGTTGAAGATCAGCGTCGGTACGGCGTTTACGCCCAACTGTTGTGCCTCGCGCAGATCGTTTTGCACCGCCTGCTTTGCCTCTGGGCTGGAAAAATCCGCTTCCCAGCGGGCAACATCCAAGCCAATTTCCGCAGCACAATCCCTGAGCACAGCGCTATCGGTGATGTTGCGCGCTTCCACCGCATGCGCCCTCTGCACGCGGTCGAACATATCCCAATGCGCAGGCATTCCGCCTTGCATCTCTGCTGCCTTACAAGCCAGTAAACCAGGCATCGAGTAAGGGTAGGGAAAGCTGCGGCTGCGCATCAATTCCACATTTATCGCTTCGCCATCCGGTTGGGAAGCAGCTGCCGCCCAATGCCCCATGATTTCATCCTTACCTTCTTCAGCGCTACCAAACATACGGGCAATCGCATTACGATCCGGGGCTAATGCAAAGGCATGATGCACTACGTGCACCTGGGGATAGTCTTTGACAATGCGTCGTAGCCTCGCCGAGGCTAAAAAGCACCACACTCAAAGGACATCGTGATAAAAATCAAGCCTTAATTCAGACATATTTTCCTCATTCTTTGTTTTTTTACGCGCGGTTCAACCATCTTTGCACTTAGCAGCGGAACTAACTCGCTTCAAGGCTTATCTATTTCATTAGCTAACTGCAGGATAGCTTGTTCAAATACTTCATAAGGCTGTGCACCCACAATTGCATAGCGGTCATTCAAGATATAGGTTGGGACTCCATCGACGCCTAACTCTGCAGCCTGTCTGACTTGTTCACTCACCAATGCAGTAAATTTTCCTTGCTCAACCTGCTCCCGCATTTCATCAGCATCCAAGCTCGCCTCTTTAGCCGCCTGCTGTAAAACCTCCCATCGGCTAATATCTTCACCTCGCCCGTAATAGCGGTCGAAGACAGCCTGATGGAATTCGTTAGCCTTACCTTTTTGACGGGCGTACTCGGTAGCTTCGTGTGCTAAACGTGTGTTCGGAATTCGATCCGGGAAGATCATCCTCAAACCAGCAGCATTCGCCATTTGAACCAAGTGGGTTTGCATCCCCTTCATGTGCGCCTTTACATGAGCCGGCAACTCCATACCTTCCGGTGGGGTATCCGGACGCAAGTAAAAAGGCATCCAGGTCACCTCCAGGGGGTAATTCTGGCTAAGCTTCTGCACTGCACCCTGCCCCACGTAACACCAAGGGCAAACATAATCAGAATAAATGGTAAGCTTCAAAGTTTCCATTGTTAGGACTCCACACTATTTTCTCTCATGCTTTCCAATTGGATCTGCTCCCTTACTTCTGGAACAATTTCGTTCAAGAAGATCTTCACCTGGGTTTCTCCATCTCCAGCTACCGGCCAGAATATAAACGTATCATGACGGTAGCGGCGGTGAAAATGCAGCAAGGTATCCACCCACTCCTGAGGGGATCCTTGGATTAAGCCGGGCCGATTAAAACGAAAGCGTTCGCCGGCATGCGTCTGGATAGCGCCGAAAAGGTTGTAGCCTCGGCGCACATCTTCAGGCTTACGCCCAGCCTTTATGGCACCTTCATCCAGCCATTGGTTCACTTGATCCAACTGTTCTGGCAATATATATATTGTGCCAATCAACCAACCATCGCCTCTGCTGCCTGCTAAACGCAGCATACGTTCCTGACCAGCGCCAATCCATAAAGGGATGCGGTGCGCAGGCTCCGGCCCGCTCATAAGCGTACCAAGCTGATAAAACTTGCCATGATAAGCAAACTGGCGTCCTGCAGCCGATAACATTCCCTGCAAGATATCTAAGTATTCCCGAAAAGCCTGATAACGCTCTCCTGGGGTTTCCCCAACCACACCTCCCCACGCGCGCATCCCTTCAACGTAGCCGCCGGAACCTAGCCCTAATTCCAACCTGCCTCCACTAATCACATCCAAAGTGGCTGCCATTTTAGCCATCATAGCCGGCGGCCGTAGGGGAGAGTTGAGCATGTTTGTGGCTAAGTGCACCCTTTCCGTACGCGCAGCCAGAGCGGAGAGTAAAGTCCAAGTATCCAAAAACTCCGGGTTATAGGGGTGGTCTTGGATGGTGATCAAGTCTACGCTGCTGGCATCTGCTAGCTCAGCGCGGCGAAAAGCTTCGTCTACCCCAACTGTGTTCGGGTCAATGGCAATGCCAAATAAGGGCTTATTCGTTACGGCGGTCATCTTTTCTTCCTACACGATAGGTACTGGCAGGTTAGTCCTGCACGGTATTTTCCACATACTTAGCTGGATTTTCTTCAAAGGCGTGCTGGCAGCCAGCCGAGCAGAAGTAATACTTTTCTCCAGCATAATCGCTCACATATTGAGCGCCTTCCACCTTCACTTCCATCTTGCAGACGGGATCGATTTTTGTTTCCATGATTTTCTCCTTTGCATCATCAGAATAGCATTCCCCAGTTAGGGGGTCACAAAAGTTACCAATTGTTTGGATGCCAAATTGTTTCAGGTCGATCGTTTCGATTTTTTTCATTGCGCCTCCTCTGGATACCAACGTGAGACCCACGCGCCCAATTCCTGAAAAACTACCACAAGGTCCTTCCCTTTTGCGCTGAGCTTATATTCGACATGCCTCTGGGCATCAGGGATCACTTCGCGGTTCACAATTCCCTCGGCTTCCAGTAGCTTAAGCCGTTGGGTTAGCGTGGCGGGGTTAATCCCACCTAATAGCTCTTGCAGCTTACAAAACCTGCGCCGCTCTTGGAGGAAATAGATAATTTCCAGCGTCCACTTGGCGCTCAGTAAGGAAGTCGCTTTTTCAATTGGGCAAGTTAGTTTCATCTTCATCACTACTATATTTTTTATAGTAACTAAATCCTACCCTTTTTATCAGCAATGTCAACTTTGCAGCAGATGAAAGCTTGTGCAAATAAAAAATCCAGCATCTTTTTAGAAGTGCTGGATTTAGGTTAATACAACTTTGCAGCAAACTGTTTTACTGTGCGCCATAGAGGGGAATACGGGCACCATTCACTCTGTTTGCTTCCTCAGAGCAAAGGTAGAGTAACGCTGCAGAGATTTCTTCCGGCGTGGTCCAGGATGCATTCTTGGGCAAGGGTTCGTGTTCGCGTTTGTGTTCCACATCGATGCTGCGTACACGCAGAACATTAACCGTCACGCCACTATTTTTAAGCTCTTCGGAAAGAGTGAGCATCAACGTTTCCTCGGCTGCTTTACCCACTGTATAAGGCAGGCTGTTGGCCGGCGGGGCACCCACACTAGGGGTGGAGATGATCACATAGCGCCCCCAATGATTTTCAAGCATGTGCGGGATGAAAGCTTGAGCAAGGTTGAAGCTCGTCCAAAAGTGCTGCGCGAGCATGTTTTCGACCTCTTCGCGTGGCACTGTTGATACCGGCTTGCCCGCAATCCACCCGCCGATGAAGTTGAACAGAATATCCACCCGGCCAAACTTTGCCAAGGCTGCTTCTAACACCTCTTGAGCCGCTTCGCTCTGGGTCAGGTCCGCCACGACTGTTTCATAACTTTCTGGGGTAAGCTTAAGCTCAGCAACAAGTTGCGCCAAACGCTCGGCGTTGGTACCCACGAGGACCAACTTCGCTCCCTGTGCTGCAAACTCCCGCGCCACCACCCTGCCCAATCCCCCAGTCACGCCGGTAATGACAGTAATTTTATTTTTTAAATCCATATTATCCATCTCCTTACCGGGAGTATAGCGCAAAGACATTTAGGTTGTAGATCAAAAGGTTTTACGAATTTACAAGTTAAAGGCACGATGGATTTAGGCTCATAGTCTACTTAACTCAGCCTGTAAGGCTGGCCGGCGGGCGTACTTAGCTTTTAGTGCCGCTAAGTAAGCTAACCACTCCGCCTTCCTGCCGGTGGTAAGGTATGCCTTTTTCATTTTGCCTAACCAAATGACGGCAATCTCATAATACTTGCTTTGCGTACGGCCAATTAAGCTTTCCGCTTGTGCCTCACAAGCTTGAATGACCCAATCAGGACGGTGTGGAAGCACAGCATCCACCACACTCTCCACTAATCTGTAATCCCACTTGCTAACATTATCCGCAATGGCGATGGCTTGATCCCATTCCTCTTCTGCTAAATAGACTTCAGCCAGAACATTGGCTAATCGCTTATCTTGCAGCCTTTGCATTAAAATTGGCTGTAAGTGCAGCCAGTTTTCAGCAGAAAGTCGTTTGAGCGTGTTATACAATTCCAGCGTGGGTTGTTCATAAAAGGCTGCCAAATAAGCTTGAATGGCTTGATAGTTTCGCCCTTGGGTTTCTTCTATTGGGCCCAGCCAGAGGCCTAGCTGGTTTTTCATGCCCTCCATATCTAGTCCCTGCTCGGCTAAGTTCAGGGCATCAGACAAACGGCCAGCCCCTCTGAGGGCTTGAGCAACTGTTAGCGCCTCTTCGGAGGAAGCGATGGTTTCCGAAGCGACCTTAAGAGCTTGGTCAATTTCACCTAATTCAATTTGCTTAACGATGTAACGTTCATATGCCCCGCACGCGAGGGCTAACTTCAGGTATTCTTCTATGCGGTTTTGCCGATCCAATACGTTTAACTTTACCTCGTTTAAATATTTGGCATACTCAGGATCGTAATCTTCAGCTTCTATCAAGGGTTCATCTGACCAACCACGGTTGATAGCCATTAGAATTACGTCCAAGTCATCGAACCCGTAAGACTTAAGGTCTCGAATAACAGGTTCCAGCTTTTTATAAAGCTTGATTCGTTCTGCCTTGGTCAAATCGGCACTCAATATCGCTTCTGACAAAGGGAGGGCTAAATCCTGAATAAAACTGGATAAATAGCCATCTGAATCGTCAAATCCACTATACCCTTTGCCAACTTCGGTAAAAAGGGTGCTGAATATAATCAAAGCGCCTTGCACATCTCCTGCTTGAAGAAATTGATGCGCAATATCACCAATTTGCGAAAGCTGCTCCACCATATCACCCATCATCCAATAAGCTTCAGACATGCGATATCCATCTAAGCTGCGCAGGATTCTGCGAATCTGATTCTGATAGACAGCCTTTGAAACTACGGTCTTTCCTTGTGCCAATGAATCATCCATTTGAGAAATTTTGGAAATAACTGCAGTTTCATTTTGCAGCCAAGGGTACAGCTCTGGATAACGATCCACCATTTTTGAGATTAAGTTGATAATTTCATCTTTTTCTAAAGGTTCTAACAATACTTTAGTAGATTTTTGCTCTTCGAACTCCTCCGGTGAGTGAATAAAAGTGAGCACCAGAGCAATAATATGCTTGCATAAGCCGCCAAAGGTATAAGGGCAGCTGCAGAACGCCTCTTGGATGCCACCTTCATCCAGGCGGACGCTGACATCATAGAACGGTGCACTATTGCCCCGGCATTTTCCCCTCAACAAATCGCCTTGCCGGCTGGTTTCGAAGATGGCGTCGTCCTGATAAAGATTATATCCACGAGTGAAACTTGTGGGTGTGGATAAAGATTTTAGTGTGTTTTCAGAGATCATGGATTCCATTGTTGATTCATTTCAATATGAGGGTATTCTACTACTAACCTTTAATAATAATTTACCATGGGGATTCTATTAGGCGGGCAAACCTACCAGATTAAGGGAATGAGATTATTCTCCATGCTCAACAGTAAGCGCGAAAAAAATCTGAGTCAATTTAGAAACCTACAGTTAATATTAAAGCCAGAGACGAACTCTCTGGCTTATTGAATAGCGGGGAGTGGATTCGAACCACTGACCTCCGGGTTATGAGCCCGACGAGCTGCCACTGCTCTACCCCGCAGTGCTTAGTATTATAGAATAAAAAATCTAAAAGTCAAGCTCGGCTTGCCCAATGTAATGGCTCAATAGAAATGTCCTAATGCTGGCAATTTAGAAATGTCCTGTTCAGTGGATAAAGTTGCCAGTCTGGGTTTTTCTTGGAAATTAAACCTTCATTCCCTTCTTGTCAATCTTGTTGCATGAGGACGCTGAAAAACGCTCGTCCATGGATTACCTCCAGCCTCTGAAAGGTTAATAATCTCAGTATACCCTCACCCTGCCCTCTCCCAGCTCAGAGTCACGCCTGTTTTGGCATCAATCTGCTGGGAGAGGGTGGTTCTTTTGCAGGTGGGGGCGGCCAGTCGACCCCACCTGCAAGCATTTTTCCCCTCACCAGCGACTGGTTTCAGATTTAACCCGACTGACCGACGCTGGTGAGGGGATCAAAAGGGGTGCACTGTGCAGTGCACTGCACTGCAAGACCTTCTCCCTTTAATTATTATATTGAACCTGCCCCCGATCAGTTATTGCGCGTTAGTGTTGCGGTTGGTTTTCGCCGTACCCGGCTGAACTATGCTTACCTTATCCTGCGAGGGAAAGACCTCGAAACAGAACAATTCTCTGACGAACGCCGCGTTCAGCAATTCGAAATTCTAAAGTCTGCGCAACAACATGTACTAGATCTGCAAAACTGGCATGAATTCTTAAAAGCGATCCGCCAGGCAGGATTCATCAGTGAAGCAATGATCAGCTCAGAAAGGAAGGCGAAGTGGCTTTTATTGGAAATGAAAGTTATAATGGATGCGAGTCATCCTGACCAATAAGGATTTCGGTTATTCGCTGAATTAGCATTTCTGATGTCTGTTGTTTTTCAAGCAAAGTGTTGTCAAATACTATGTCAAAAATGCTTGTGTCATAAATATCAAAACCATATAATTTCAAAAATCTAGTTCTGCTCTCCTCGTCTTTGATTGTGATCAGTTCTTTCAAATCATCTTTCAGTAAACTTTTATTTGTTTTCGAGTTGTACGCTAAGGTTGCCCGAAAATCTAAACTTGGTTTAAGATAAATTCTTATTGCATCTAACCCTGAATAGAGCCATGGAATTGTCCAAGAATCAAAAACAAGATTATTCTCATTAACGGCCTTACTGAGAAGGAGGTTATCAACGTATCTATCAAGTTCGGTCAAATCTCGAACCATATTCAAATTCTTGCCAACCGATTCCAACCAAAAATGATCGGTTGAGTTATCCTCGAACTTCAGTTCAAATAGTAAAACTTGAGACCCGCTTATATAGGCCATACCAAAGTGTTCCGCAATATTTTTAGCTTGACGGGTCTTACCGCAGGCAGTCAGGCCCATAACAAAAATTTTCATATACCTTCCAATTTCCATGATATTGTCATATAGATAGGTTTATGATTTTCCTTTATTTTGATTCGAATGAACTCTCCCCGCAGCTTGCTGCGGGGTATCTGGTTTATCCTTTTTCTCACTAAAATTTAAGTTGTTCGTCATGATTCATCAAAATCGATACATTGTGGCTCTTCCTCGGGGTCTCGCTCATTTACCTATCTTACTCTGTTTTTCGCAGCAAGCTGCGTGGAAATGCCCACCTTTGATTATAGAATAAAAAATCTAAAAGTCAAGCTCGGCTTGCCCAACCTTCTCTTCTTGCAAGCAAAGGTTTCCAAGCGTGCTAAAACTGGTTACATCACAAAGGACCAAGATGCCCAAAGCTCTCACCCCGACCACGCGCATCGCGAAGGCACGCGCCCTCATCCAGGCCGCGCGCGAGCTGCCTATCCCAGAATCCGCTGGTTGGGAGTACTTCAGCTATGTGGCTCAAGTGAAGGATAGGCTGCGCCAGGCCTTCGAGCTGGTCAAGCTCATCCCTAAATCCCCCAACACTCCGGATGAAGTCAAAGCCGAGGCGCAAGCCGTCATGGCCGAGATTACCCAAGCCGAGGCTGAGATCCTCAAGCCCTCGCATTCCAACAGCTAAATTACTTCTTCAGAATCAGGTGGTTTTTTCGATCACCCAAAAGTGGGAAAGCCCCATACGCTGCAAAGGCGTTTTCTCAAGGGCTTGCAGCACAGCCCTCAGAGCTTTGCCCAATCGCGGCCGGCGCTCGATGATATTATCGTAGGCACCAAAGATGGTTCTTTTGATCACGACTTGCACCGGCAGCCCGGCAAACAGGCGTGCCAAATCCGCACGCGTATAGACCCGCACATGCGGCGCGAGTTTATCCCGCAGACGGCGGGGCAGATAGTTGACCAGCGGGATATTGCCAAAATGATATTTGCCGCGCCAATAAATGCCATGCGTCTCAAAGGGATAGCCGCGGTTAGGGCAAAAGAGCACAATGCGTCCGCCCGGTCGCAGCACGCGCACCATCTCACGCACCGTGGCTTGGTCATCCTGCACATGCTCCAGCACCTCATGGCTGAAGACTAAATCTATGCTGCCAGTGGGGAAGGGCAAATGCTCGCCAGCGCCACAAACCACTAGCTCCGCAAAAGCATGGCTTTCTTGCACCCGTGGGAACTCGATATCCAGCCCGACAGCTTGCCAGCTCAGCGGCACCAAGTGGCGCAGATACGTCCCAACTCCGCTGCCATCCACGAGCACCCGCCCATTGATGTGCTCTCCGGCTGCCTCACGCAGCATGGCAAAGCGGCGCTCCTGCCCAGCGCGCCAGACGTGCGAAGGCTCGCCTCGCTCGGCGGCTTTTTCCAAGTTTTCGGGGATGACCTGCGGCATAGGCTTTATTCTACCAGTTTGCCATCCACATAACGAGCATTTATTTCCAATCGACGCCCATCTTAGCACGGCCGCGCAGGTATTTTTCTACAGCAATGCCAGCGGTGGCTCCGTCGGCTGCGGCAATCACAGCTTGCTTGATATGCTGGCAGAGCACGTCCCCCACCGCAAACACGCCCGGCACATTGGTTTGGAACTCGCGATCGACCAAAATGCAGCCTTGCGCGCTGGTTTCGATTTGCCCTTGCAAGAAATCTGTGATGGGCACGCCGCCCTGCAAATAGATAAACACACCTTTTACTACCAGCTTCTGCTCACCTTCTTTGCCGCGTTGGGCGTAAGCAATACCCTCCACATGCGTGTTGCCGTATATCTCGTGTATGGCTGCACCCAAAAGCACTTCGATCTTAGAATTAGCTTTTAGTTCGGCGATCAGCTCTTCTGAAGCCACTAGCTCCGGCGTTGGGCAGAGCAGTGTAACCCGGCTGGCAAAACGTGCGAGATAGAGCGCTTCTTCGACGGCTTCGTCATTTTTGCCTGCCACAGCTACTGCCTCGTCTTTGAAGAAAGCGGCATCGCACACCGCACAATAGGAAACCCCGCGTCCGAGGAACTCCGCCTCGCCCTTGATCAGGTTGCTGCGGCCCAATGAGCCGGTGGCAATGATGACGGCACGGGCAGGATAGACGCCAGCGTTGCCGTAGACAACCTTGGGGTTGCTGGTAAGATCGGTGCCGATAGCTTTGTCGTTCACGTATCGCGCTCCAAAGCTCTCGGCTTGAGCGCGCATTGTTTTAAGCAATTCTTTGCCACTCAGCTCTCCAGGAATGCCAGGGTAATTCGCGATCTTATTGGTGATACCCAATGCGCCGGTGGTGAGGCCCTTATCGAGGATCAGGGTGGAAAGATTTGCCCGCGCGGTGTAAATGCCGGCTGTGGAGCCGGCTGGGCCCCCGCCGATAATCACAACATCGTATACGGCTTCAGGTTGGTTTTCGCTCATCAAATTGCCTCTATTTTTTATTTAATCCAGAATAGTATAACGGACTTGAGCCGTATAAAACAGCCGCGCGTAAGGTTGGTTTTTTTCTGTATCATTTGTATGGGTAAAATCACTGTTCCAGCATGGTACCCTACGGGCAGGATGCGCACTCAGAGACCAGCGAGAACGCTATATCACTGTCATTACGAGGAGGGCGCTCTTTGCCCGACGAAGCAATCTTTTTTTACAACAGCAGAAGATTGCTTCGCCCCTGCGGCGCTCGCCTAAGGGGCTCGCAAAGACAAAATGGGCTGTGAGACCTGCGGTCAACCCGACTCGCACGGTGCCCTACGGGTAGGCTGTGCACTCAGAGACCGGCGAGAACAAGCGCTGCTCTGGTTCCATATAGGATGTATGAGATTCGTTAAATTAATTATGCAAGCCTTGAATCTGCGTTTTAATGGTATATAATCATTTTTTGGAAATGGAGTAAGCTATGCCAATCTATACATATCAATGTGATAACTGCGGAATCCGCTTCGATCAACAACAAAAGTTTACCGATGCGCCGCTGACGATTTGCCCGGAATGCAATGAGCCCAAGCTGCGCAAGGTATACCAGCCGGTGGGGATTGTGTTTAAGGGCAGCGGCTTTTATTCGACCGACCACCGCTCACCTTCGGGTCAGACCTATACCCATCCGAAGGAAGAGACGGCTGGCACAGCCAAATCTGAACCCGCTAATACAGCAGAAAAAGGCTCGTCTGGGGAGGCGGGCAGCAATTCAAACGGCTCTAACGCTGGAGACTAAACGCTCATTTTATTAAATAGCGCAGATTAACTAAAATAGCCAGGGAAAGAACTCTGGCTATTGGTTTTAATTACGAGAAACGTTGACAAATACTACCGGTCGGCGTTTGGTTTCTTCATACAGATATGATTTAGCCAATTTCAAAACATCCTGCTGCAATCTGCCATTGGCATGCTTGGCTAACTTTCCAATCCGCGCTTGCAAGTCATTGAATAATTCTTCCGACTCAGTCGACGTCATAAAGCCGCGGCTGATAATCTCGATATCTTTGAGATCACCACTGCGCTGATCTATCACCAAATTCAGCAGCACGATGCCATCTTGGCTGAGCATTTCGCGCTCGCGCATAACCGAACGGTCAACATCGCCCACGCCGCTGCCATCCACAAATACATAACCTCCCGGGATGCGCTCGCCTAAGCTCATTTCACCATGTGCAAACTCGATCACTCTGCCATTTTCCACAATAGCAATCTGCCTTTCATCCATGCCGACTTCTATGCCTAAGCGGGCATGCTGCTTGAGCATGCGCAGTTCGCCATGAATGGGGATCAGGTAACGTGGCCGAACAAGGTGCAGCATTAACTTAAGCTCTTCTTGGCTAGCGTGACCCGATACGTGCACGGGCGCTAAAGCTTCATACACTACATCCGCGCCCTGCTCAAGCAGGCGGTTGATAGCGCGAGATACCACCTCTTCGTTGCCTGGGATGGGGTGCGAAGAAAGCACCACCGTATCCCCGGGTTTAATATCAAAACGCTTATTGCTGCCATTCGCCAGCCGCCCCAAAATCGAAGTGGGCTCGCCTTGCGAACCAGTCACCAAGAGTAAGACCTTTTCATCAGGGAGTTGTAGTGCTGTTTCGAGCGGCACTTCGAGGTCATCTTCAAAATTGATGTAACCAAGCTCTTTGGCAATGCGCACATTTTCGGTCATGCTCAGCCCAACGAAAGCTATTTTGCGGTGATAGCGCACTGCTGTGTTGATTGCTTGCTGCATGCGGGAAATCAGCGAAGCAAAGGTAGCAATAATAATGCGGCCTTTAGCTTGCTGGAATACCTTATCGAATGCTGGCTCGATAACTTGTTCTGAAGGTGTCCAACCTGGGCGTTCGGCGTTGGTAGAATCAGCCAAAAGCGCAAGTACGCCCTTTTGGGCAAATTCGCCTAATTTAGCATAATCTGTTGGCCAGTTATCCACTGGCGTAAGGTCTAACTTGTAATCGCCTGTGTGCACCACCAAACCAGCAGGCGTTTCGATACCCAAGCCTATCCCATCCGGGATAGAATGGCATACGTGGAAGGTGTGTACCTTGAAAGGACCAATCTGCAGAACGTCGCCGGCTTGGATCGTCTTCAGGTTGGCGTCTTGCACAAACCCGCGCCTGCCGAGCTTGGCTTTGATCAAACCTATGGTCAGCGGGGTGCCGTAAACCGGGGCGTGAACAGCCTCTAAGAGATGGCTGATTGCGCCGGTGTGATCTTCGTGACCGTGCGTGATGACAATACCGCGTACTTTATCAGCGTGTTGCTTAACGTATTCAAAATCGGGGATGATGTAATCAATCCCGATCATATCATTATCAGGGAACATCATGCCAGCATCGACAATGAGGATCTCATTGTTGTATTCATAGACGGTCATGTTTTTCCCTACTTCACCAATCCCGCCTAAGGGGATGATGCGTAAAGTTTTAGACTTCATATTTAATTGTTACTTCCTTAATCTCATGGTTTAAACCATGTAAAAATTTCATTCTTAAATTTTATCCCTAGCCATAAACTATATGTTAGGGAAACTTACTTCACTAGGATATTAAAAATACCTGTTTTATAAATTTACTAACAGTCAGTATAGCATATTCGTACGATAAGCGCCAAGATTATTTGTTACCTTATGGTCATAATAGAGGCATAATCCCGATTTCTAATAGAACTTTAACCTTAATTAGACAAAATATTAACGCAGGCTCGATAAGTTAAGAGCAGAAACAAGAAATACTAAGAAAAGGAGGTGTCTACTATGGCTAACATTGAGTTACGTCGTCGCTATCCTCGTGATGTATTTGGCATTGAGCCTTATCTTGACAGGCTGTTTGATCTGGATACAAGCTTATGGGATTTACCAGCTACCAGCTTCCCGATCGATGTGATCGAGAATGACAATGAGTATCTGGTGCGGGCAAGTGTGGCAGGGTTTGATCCTGAACAGTTAGAGATCACCTTTGAGAGCAACACGCTGACAATCAAAGGTGAGATTAAAGAGGAAAACAAAGACGAACAGCAAGGAAGATATCATATCCGCGAACGCTATGCTGGTACCTTCTATCGGAGCGTATCGCTACCGGGCATGATTGACCAGAATCAGATTAGCGCGGAGACTGATAATGGTGTTCTGACAATCCACCTGCCCAAGAAACCAGAAGCGCAACCTAAACGTATTGAGGTCAAACCTAAGTCTGTCAAAGTCATAGAGGAGAACAAGAAGTAGAATCTCCTTGAATTAGTAGGGAAAGGCTATCCGTAAAGGATAGCTTTTCTCATTTAATTCACATGATAACGCCCTATTGCCTTATCTAGCATAACCTCCTGACCATGGTAAGCTGCTCGTTTTAAGTTTTAGAGAAGCGCACCATATAATTCAGACGATTGATAAACAAAAACGCCTGGATAACGGAGACCTGCGGTCAACCTTCCCCGCTCGGTACCCACAGGGTAAGCTACGCATTCAGGAAACCGACGGGAACGAAGACGTGAACTCTCGGTACCGTAAGCTTATTGTATAATTGCTGAACCGCTCCGACTCATGGAAAGGATTAGCATGGACGAAGAAAAATACCGCATTTCCCCTAAATCAAAAATTAACCTGAAAGATTTTGATCCGAACGAAACAAGCTTATTTGACGGCGGGAAAAAAGAAGCCAAGGCTGCTATGGTGGAGCTCAATCAAAAGCTCAGTGAGCTGCAGGAACTGCTTTACGCAGAAGGAAAGCATAAATTGCTGATCATCTTGCAAGCAATGGATACCGGCGGAAAAGACGGCACCATTCGCTCAGTTTTCGAGGGCGTTAATCCCCAAGGGGTAAAGGTGGCATCATTCAAGACTCCCACAGCGTTGGAGCTTTCGCATGATTACCTTTGGCGCATTCACCAGCATACACCCGCTCGTGGTGAAGTGGTTATCTTCAACCGCTCGCAATATGAGGATGTGTTGGTGGTGAGGGTGCATTCGCTGGTACCCGAGGAGGTTTGGTCCAAGCGTTATGAACATATTAACGCGTTCGAACGCATGCTATGCGATGAAGGCACAACGATCCTCAAATTTTATTTGCACATCGACCTCAAGGAACAGGCTAAGCGCTTTTTAGCCCGAGTGGAAGACCCTACCAAGCAGTGGAAATTCAATCCTGGCGACTTAGCCGAGCGCGAACGCTGGGCAGATTACATGCAAGCTTATGAAGATATGCTCAACCGTACCAGCACAGCTTGGGCACCTTGGTATGTGATCCCTGCAAATAAAAAATGGTATCGTAATTGGTTGATTGCCAAAATTGTGATCAAGACGCTCAAAGACCTGGATATGCACTATCCGCAACCGGCTGAAGACCTGGAGCATTATCATAAGCGCCTGTTAGAGATGACCCTTTCAGAAGAATAAGCATGAGTGAAACAGATCTTACCCCGCTGAATGCCGTTTTTGGAGGCAGGCTCCAGCGCGATTTTATCCTGCCTTTTGAAGGCAAACCCCAGCTGAATGTTTTAGGTGGTAATTTGCCCTACGCAGCGGCTGGATTTGCCTTATGGGGCGGGAAGGCGGGCTTAGTCGCTCGCGTCAATAGCGAGTTCCCACAAGCCTGGCTAGACCAGCTGGCAGCGGCAGGAGGTGATACGAGCGGCATCAAGAGGGTTAATGAACCCCTAGATGACCGCCGTTTTATTGTTTATCTCGACCCGGTCACCCCAAGGATGGACAGTCCGCTGACCTACTTTGTTGAAAGAGGCATTCCCTTCCCGCGCGATTTAATCGGTTACGAAACAGCTGAACCGCGTTTTTGCAGTAAGGTAGAGTACGAACCCTATTCGGTGCATGTCAACGATGTTCCCCGTCTCTATATGGACGCGCCGGCAGCGCATGTCTGCCCCATTGACTTTATGTCTCATAAGATTATGCCCTCACTGCTCAAAACTGGATTGGTAGATACCTTGAGCATGCGCTCTACAGCTTGTTACATGGACCCGACTTATTGGGAAGATATACGCGGCTTGATTGCCGACCTGACCATTTTTATGACCACGGAAGCCGAAGCCAAGCGCTTGTTCCAGGGACGCAGTGTGGATGTGTGGGAAATTGCTGTGGGGCTGGCAGATTACGGTCCCCAAATCATTGTGGTGAACATGCCGGATGGCTCCGCCTGGGTTTATAGCCGGCTGCAAGCGAAGCGCTGGATCGTGCCTGCTTACCCTACTCGCGTTGTAGACCCTACCGGTATGTTGGATGCCTTTGATGGGGCTTTTCTCTTTGCCTATCGTCAAGACTTTGACCCGGTTGAAGCCGCGCTTTGCGGCAGTATCACCGCGGCGTTGTGTCAAGAAGGCTCAGGTCCCTTCTACATCCTCGATACGCTGCCTGGTTTGAAGGAAGCCCGCTTGGAGGCGTTACGCCCACGCGTGAGGGCTATCTAAGACCTTTAGTCCACATTCACTAAGGTAATTTCATAAACATAAGGCCAATTTTTACCCGTAACGAACAACCTGCCCTCTTTGGCATCGTAAGCAATGCCATTTAGAACGTCCGCTGGATTAGGCGCATGCTCACCTTCTCGCAAGCTGCTCAGGTCGATCTGACCCAGCACCTGCCCGCTGCTTGGGTCGATGCGCACGATGACATCCTGATACCAAATATTGGCATACACTTCACCTTGGATGTATTCCAGCTCGTTAAGCTGTTCTACAGGCTGACCCGCTTGGGTAACCTGGACCGTTCGGGTGGTTTGCAGCGTTTGTGGGTCGAGGAAGTATAGCGTAGCGCTGCCATCCGAAAGGATCAGGCTGCTGCCGTCGGTTGTCAACCCCCAGCCTTCTGTTGGGTAGCTGAAGCTTCCAAGTAAAGCAAAAGCCTTATCGTAGATGAAGCCGGTGTGTTCTTTCCAGGTGAGCTGGAAAAGTTGGTCCTCGTAAAGCGCTAACCCTTCAGCAAAGTATTGGTTCGCGAGCTTCAGCTCTTGCACCACTTTACCTGTAGCAGGCTCCACTTTACGCAAGGTAGACTTGCCATAAAGCCCGGTGCTTTCATAAAAGTATCCATCCGCATAAACCAAACCTTGCGTAAAGGCGTCGGTATCATGCGGGTAGGTTGCTAATACGCTGATTCGAGCATTGCTGCCCAAATCTGCGGGGATAGATCCTGCGTGTGGCAAACGAAAATACATAATCAACAGAAATATGGCGAGCGCAATCAAAGCGAAAGCGATGTTGCTGCGTTTGCTCTGTGAACTTGGTTTTTCTTTGGGAAGCATATCTAACTCCTTAGTGATGGTATTATTTTAATCCACACTTCCTAAAGCCCCAAAATAGTTGCACCGAATAAGCAAAATTTACCGAAAATCCACTGATCGATCACCTGCATGATAAAATCTTCTGGAAATAGCAAACAAGCTAATCAGCAGCTTCATAAAGGAGGACCATGTCCGAAGTCTTAGACCGTTTTATCCGCTATGTGCAGATTGACACCCAATCGGCTCGCGATTCCGAAACATACCCCAGTACTGCCAAGCAATTGGACCTCTTACGCCTGCTCGCAGAAGAACTCAAGCAAATCGGGATGCAAGACGTGCGTATGGACCGCTATGGCTACGTGATTGCCACGCTGCCAGCCAATAACGGCAAAGCCTCTCCTGTGGTGGGTTTTTTAGCGCATGTGGATACCAGCCCCGATGCGAGTGGTGCGAATGTACACCCGCGGGTGATTGAGCATTACGATGGGGGCGAGATAGTTCTCAATGCTAAAGAGAATATCCGCCTCTCACCCGAGCGCTTCCCGGATTTACGCAAGTATGTGGGGCAGACCCTGGTAACAACTGATGGCACCACGCTGCTTGGCGCAGATGACAAAGCCGGCGTCGCGGAGATTATGACAGCTATGGCTACTCTCATTGCCCACCCAGAAATTCCGCATGGCACACTCAAAATTGCCTTCACGCCCGATGAGGAGGTGGGGCGCGGGGTGGATTATTTTGACGTGGAAGCTTTTGGCGCAGATTTCGCTTTTACTGTTGATGGCGGGGAAATGGGTGAGCTGGAGTACGAAACCTTCAACGCCGCGAGTGCAAAAGTGCGCGTGCACGGGCGCAATGTGCACCCTGGCACTGCTAAGGGCATTATGCTCAACGCTATCCTCATTGGCATGGAATATAACGACTTGCTGCCCGTCTTCGAGCGCCCTGAGTTTACCGAGGGCTACGAAGGTTTTTACCACTTAATGGGGATGGAAGGCACTGTGGAAGCGGCTAAACTCGAGTATATTATCCGCGATCACAGCGATGAGCGCTTTGCCCAAAAGAAAGCCCTGATGCAAGCCGCAGCGGACTTTCTCAATCAGCGCTATGGCGAGCCGGTGGTTGACGTAGAAATTAAAGACCAATATTACAACATGCGCAAGATGATCGAGCCGCATCCTGAAATTATTGAGGTGGCGAAGGCTGCGTATACCGCGGTTGGGCTGGAGCCGCATATCATCGCGGTACGTGGTGGAACGGATGGCAGCCGGCTTTCGTATATGGGCTTGCCCACGCCTAATATCTTTGCCGGGGGGCATGCCATGCACGGGCGCTATGAGTTTGTGCCTCTGGTGGCGATGGAAAAAGCTGTGGAAGTTATTCTCAAGATCGCCGAGTTAGCCACAGCGAACTGATATTTGTGATCTAAAAAAGAACCGGGTTGCTTTCCATCGGAGAGCAGCCCGGTATTGTTTTTTTATTGGGGTTAACTGCAGCAGCCGTCCGAGCAGCCATCAGCACAGCCGTCATCACAGCCGTGATTGAGCTGACCAGCAGCCAGCTCGTCTTCAGTAGCCGGACGGATACTGAGTACCGTTACTGTAAACTGTAAGTCTTTGCCAGCCATGGGGTGGTTAAGGTCCAGCTCAACGGCATCTTCATATAACGCCGTTGCCACACCCGTGAAAACGTGACCACTCGCATCCCGCAGACGCATAGGCTCGCCTAAGCGAATTTCAAAGTCGGGTGGGAAGGATGCACGCGTGACCATCACCAC
This sequence comes from Anaerolineaceae bacterium, assembly GCA_040766895.1. Taxonomy (GTDB): domain Bacteria; phylum Chloroflexota; class Anaerolineae; order Anaerolineales; family Anaerolineaceae; genus Mesolinea. Next base: position 45,372 of record JAXGPR010000008.1, read on the forward strand.
TGCATCAGGGTCAAACTCGCCATAGGCATCTTCCGCGCGAACCAAAACTTCTTTAGTATCGCCAACTTGTAAGCCCGTGAGCGCATTTTCTAAGCCCGTGATGATGTTTTCGTGCCCGTGTAAGTATTCGAGCACGTCAGATTCGATTTCTTCACCATCGACAACGAGGTTATAAGCCAACTGTACCACGGCGTCGTTTTGAATCGTATTCATATTTTGTTCTGTCATTTTTTCTCCACAATTATTGATGCCGGAATTATTCCGAGATGCAAGATTATATCAGAGGAACCCATTGCGCAGTATTTTTGTAAACCCTTGTAAGAGCAAAGTGATAATGTCCTAAAGTAGCAAATTTGAAATTTCCTGTTTATGATTTAAAGATCCTTTTTCAAGCATGGGACCTTACGGATAGGCTGCGCACTAAGAGACCGGGGAGAACGACCAGCTGTTCTTGCAGGGCACCCTGACCCTGCAAGGCATTTGACCTTTAGGTCTCAGGTTTCTCGCTGGTGTCTTCACCAGCGAGAACAAAGCTTTACATGGAAATTAATTGTGTCCACTTTTTTGGGGTAAGCTCACATTGTCTTTGCAAGGAGGGCGCTCTTTGCCCGACAAAGCAATCTTTTCTAACATGTCAGAAGATTGCTTCACCCCTACGGGGTTCGCAATGACAAAAGAAGCTATTTCAAAAGGAGTGATGACAATATGGCGTGACTCGGAGATGGGAGAAGGCAGGATGAGGGCAAGCCGAGATTATTTAGATTGAAGAGGTGGGGAGTAATCAATGGACAGGCGTTTTTCAATGTCCTCAAACAACAGAAGGTTAATATTCGAATAAAAATCATACGAGAGAACTTTTCCACTGAACAACAGTACATTTCACAATTACCAGCATTAGGACATTTATACGTAACCTTAACATTTTTTGTAAACCCTCTACATGATAAGCAATTTTCATCCTTTGGATTTGACATCGGTGGGATACCCTAATAAAATATTCGCCTATTGAAAAACTTTTACAATAAGGAACTATGGACTGGCAAAAATTATTGACACAAGCGGGTTATCGCATCTCCAAACCGCGCAAACAAGTGATGCAGCTGCTTGAAAGCACCCAAACCCCACAAACCGCTTTGGCGATCTACGAGAAGCTCAAGGCGCAAGGCGAGCGCGCGAGCCTGGTCAGCGTCTATCGCACGTTGGAGCTGTTTGCTTCCTTGGGGCTGATTTCGATGGTCTACGAACCAGAAGGCAGCTTAGGCTATCTGCCTGCTTCAGCTGGGCACCATCACTACATCGTCTGCCAAGTTTGCCACCGTGCGGTGGAGTTCAATGGCACCGAAGACCTCGATGGTTTGGTTCATCAGGTGGAAAGTCAGACACTTTTTGCGGTGAAGGATCATCTGCTTCAATTTTTCGGCGTCTGTCCAAAGTGCCAAAATAAATCTAAGGAGTCAGCATGAAAAAACTAACCCTGGCATTATTACTGGTCATTTTGTTACTTTCGGCTTGTGCAAATGTTCCTGCCACACCCCAGGCAAATAAACCGGTTGTGATGGTGAGTGTGCAGCCACAAGCCTACTTCGTCCAAAAAATTGCTGGGGATTTGGTTGAAGTGCAAGCAATGGTCGGTACTGGAGACGATCCCCACACTTATGAACCTACTACGGAGCAAATGCGCAGCCTAACAAACGCCCAGCTTTACTTTAGTATCGGCGTGGAGTTCGAAGCAGCTTGGTTGCCACGTTTTACTGCAGCTAACCCTAACCTCAAGATTGTGGATTCTGCCGAGGGGGTGGTGCGTCTTCCCGCTGCACCTAGCGAAAATGGGGAAGAAGCAAGGGAACCAGACCCGCACATTTGGCTCTCCCCCAGCCGGGTTAAACAAATTTCTGCTAACATGGCAGCCGCTTTAGCTGAGCTCGATCCAGATAACGCTCCGATCTATGAACAGAACCTTGCGACGTGGCTGCAGGAGATTGATCAGGTCGATGCGGATATCCGCTCGGAGCTCTCGGGTATCTCGAGAAACGTTTTTCTCAGTGTCCATCCCTCCTGGGGGTATTTTGCGGACGAATATGGCTTGCAGATGTTAGCTGTGGAGCAGGAAGGCCAGGAGCCAGGCCCAGATGACCTTGCCAAAATTATCGAGCAAGCACGTGCACACCAGGTTACCTATGTATTTACGCAAAAAGGCGTAAATCAGAAGTTAGCCCAATCCATAGCCGATCAACTTGGCGGTGCGCAGATCGTAGAGCTTGACCCCTTGGCGCAAAATTGGTCAGAAAACATGCGCTATGTTGCAGCGCAATTAGCCGCCGCGTTGAAATAGGAGCATTCTATGGAATTAAACCCTCACGAACCTGTGATTTCACTCGAGCACGTCTGGGCTAGCTACGAAGCCGATAGTGTTCTCGAAGATGTTACTTTCACCCTCTACCGTGACGATTTCGTTGGCTTGATTGGTCCCAATGGCGGCGGAAAAACCACGCTTATCAAGGTTATATTGGGCTTGGTGAAGCCGCGTAAAGGACGTGTGAGCGTGATGGGCAAACCCCCCGAAGTTGGACGCCAGGCGATTGGTTACGTGCCGCAGCTGCAAATCTATGATAAGGATTTTCCAATCTGCGTTTGGGACGTGGTCAGTATGGGCAGGCTCAAACCTGGCTTCTCCCAGCTGCGTATGGATGACCAAGATAAACTCAAGGTGGAAGAAGCCTTGCGCCAGATGGACATTCTGGACCTCCGTAAGCGCACCATTAACGAACTCTCTGGAGGACAGCGGCAACGTATGTATATTGCCAGGGCGCTGGCTGTAGAGCCGCAAATATTAATCTTAGACGAACCCACAGCCAGCGTGGACCCACAAGCAACAACCCATATTTACCAATTGCTCAGGGAGCTCAACACACACGTTGCGATCCTGCTCATCTCCCATGATGTAATGGCGATTTCCTCTTATGTGAAGACCATCGGCTGCGTTAATCGCCGCCTAATTTATCATGGCGCAAAGGAAATTACATCGGAAATCTTGGGTTCAGTTTATGGCTGCCCGGTGGATCTTATCGCCCATGGCGTGCCGCATCGCGTTTTGGCAGAGCATGATCAACCTCAGGAGGAACAACGATGATTCAATTTCTAACTACCCTTTGGTCTTACGGGTTTATGCGTAACGCCCTTTTGGCAGGCGTCTTGGTGAGCATAGCTTGTGGAATTATTGGCACACTGGTTGTGTTGAACCGTATCGTGTTTATTAGCGGGGGGATCGCGCATGCGGCTTATGGCGGTGTTGGGATTGCGTATTTCTTAGGAGCGGATCCCGTACTGGGTGCGGTTGGCTTTAGCCTGCTCTCTTCTTTAGCCATGGGTTTAGTTCACCGTAAAGAAGGCCAACGCGCCGATACGATTATCGGAGTGATGTGGGCTATCGGTATGGCTATTGGGATCATCTTCCTCAGCTTAAGCCCAGGCTACAAAGCTGACCTGATGAGCTATCTTTTCGGCAGTATTTTAGCTGTCTCAACCATGGATCTGTGGTTGATGGCGGGCATTGCGCTGCTCTCCCTGGTTTTCATGCTCTTATTTTACTGGAAGCTCTTAGCGCTTTCTTTTGACCAAACATTTGCTACTGTGCGCAACGTACCCGTTGGTCCGCTTTATCTGGCAATGATCACACTCATCGGGCTTACGGTAGTAATTGCTATGCGTGTGGTTGGGCTGATTATGGTTATTGCCTTGCTTACCATTCCTCCAGCGATAGCAAACCTTTACCTCAAGGACATGCGGGCTATCATGGCGGTTTCCGCAGCGCTGAGCATGCTCTTTTGTACTGTTGGCTTAATAATCTCTTATGTGCTCAATTTTCCCTCGGGTGCGGTGATTATCCTCGTGGCAGGCTTAGCTTATGTGCTCGCGGCTTTAATTCGATCGCTGCTTCTGCGGCGTCAAGTGCCTGAAGAAGGAATTGCTGTTATCGGTTAGAATTGAAGCACCATTAACAACGGATTAATCGAGACAGCGAAGTATGGATATCATTGAATTGGGTTTATGGATGGGGAAGCATTTGTCTCTAACTTCCGGTCATAGGTTGGCGCGTCTTGCTGGCAGCGCAATCGCCTTAGCCCAAAACAGCAATTTAATGCTGGCAATTAAGGCAAACCAGTGGGTGGCTTCTGCAGAAAGCTTAAATCGCAAACAATTAGTGCAGCTTTCTCGTCAAGTAATGCAAAATGACGTCGTAGCTTTATTTGATTTTTTTTACTACTATCACCGTATCGAAGAATGCAAACAGCGCGTAAGCCTCTCACCAAATTTCCAACAGATGTTAACTGAAGGCAAAGATCAGCACCAACCTCAGATATTGCTCGGTCCGCACTTAGGCGCTTTTGACCTAATGGGCTTATTGGTCGTGAAACTGGGTCTGCCGGTTGTGATTTTGTCTTATCCCAACCCTCAGGGCACGTATAAAACCCAAAACAAAATTCGCGAAGATGCCGGCATGCGTATTTTACCCATCAACCTAAGCGCCTTTCGGGAAGCTAAACAAGCGCTGAAGCATGGGGAGAGCTTAGTAACCGGCATCGACCGCCCGATTGAATCCAACCAAGAGGTAAAGTATCAACCAAAATTTTTTGGAAGACCTGCCCCTCTCCCCACTTTTTATGTACGCATGGCATTGGATAGCGGCGCTACCGTCCGGGTCGTTTATGGCGTCGCCCAAACCGATAATACTTTTTTCTTGGAGAGCTCTGCGCCTATTGCGCTTGAGCAGCGGGACGACCTAAAAGAGGAGTACATCCTTAACGCCGAAAAAGTGTTAAAAGAGACAGAGAAGGTTATTATTAAATATCCAGACCAGTGGTCCATGTTTTACCCCATCTGGCCAGAGGTGATTCCTCAAATCAAGAAACTCAAATGAGAGGTAAGCATGAAAGATGGAAAAGTAGAGAGAAAAAATGACATTTTGCTCGGCCCAATCGAAAGGCCAGTCTTAAACTTCCTTGCGAAGCACATGCCAGATTGGGTAAATTCGGATATGCTCACCGTGCTTGGCATATTAGGCTCCGCGCTCACTTTGGTGAGTGGCATTATGGCAGGAAGAACAGGCGGACCTTACCGGAATCCTTGGATTTTAGTCCTCTGCTTAGGGTTTGTGATTAATTGGTTTGGGGATAGCTTAGATGGCACCTTAGCACGTTACCGTCACAAGGAACGCCCTAATTTTGGCTACTTTATCGATCATTCGGTCGATGGTTTTACGGCTGTTTGCATGTTTTTTGGCTTCGGTTTTGCCGGAATGAGCAGCTTGCTGGTAGCAGCGTTTGGCGCGATTGGCTACTTGTTGATGATGATCACGGTCTACCTAAAAACCCATGTGACCGGTGTATTTGAGATGACAACCATCAAGATTGGACCTACCGAGCTGCGTATTTTAGCGATTATTTTCAGCTTGGTGCACTACTTCCTTGAGCCGGCTCCAGTCAGGCTTCCTTTTGCTGGGGGCGAGGAAATAAAACTTGGCACCCTCGTAGTGGGGGTGGTCGCAGCCATTCTGTTTGTTTACTACGTTGTTGAAACTATTCGTGTGGGCAGGCGCTTAGCGATTGAAGATGGCAAACGCTTGGAACGACGCCTCGCCAAAGAAGCCAAAGCGGCAGAGAAAGAAATGAAGAAAATGGAAAAAGAGTTAAAGAAATCTTCCAAGAAGGCAAACGGGAAAAATGCACTAGGGGATATCTCCCGAATCAGTTGAGTTTCAAGATAGTTCCATTTAAGCCTGCAGTGAAATCGCAGGCTTTTTTCTTTAATACTTAGGATTATCCTAGATGGAATTGATGAACGGCAGGAGCAAGCGCTTCTAAGGCTTGCAGCCGTGTGCAGAGCGGCGAAGGAATCAGCTTTGGTAATTGGGCACTCTCTAAACGTGTTGCCTGGCTTAGTGCATCTTGAATCGGCTTGATCAATGCATCACCCAGCAAGCAACCCGGAAACCCTATGATGATCATTTCCGGTTGCAGCAAATGAGTTAGAACCACTAAACCATAGCCTAATTGCGCGCCGGCTTCACTGAAAACCTCCAGAGCGTAAGGGTCGCCGGCTTTTGCATCTGCAATCATCTGAAAGATATCTGTCTCTGGGTTCCAGTGCTCCGGGAAGCGCTTCAGTGCCAATTCGCGCATTCCCCGTGCGCTGGCAAAGCCGGTGAGCGAGCCGGGTCTGCCAAAGCCTGCTGGACCATCCTCGCTGAGCAGGAGTTTGCCTAACTGACCGGAAGTTCCACTGCTATTGCGGTAAAGCTGACCTGCAGTCAAGATCCCTACCCGTACGACTGGATCCAGGCTGATGAAGACGAAATCCTGCGATTTTTTGCCAGCGCCAAAGTAGTACTCAGCCAAAGCCCCAGCGTTTGCTTTTTGTTCAACTGTGACTGGCAAGTTAAAGCGCACCGAAAGTTGCGTCCGTATAGGTTCCTGCTTCCATTCTGGGAAGTCCTCTGCAGAGAGAACCACGCCGCTCTCAAAATCGAGGTTACCAGAAACAGCGACCGAAACGTGATCTGGCAGCGGTAAGTGTTGGGCTTGCGTCAGGGTGAGGAGTTTATCCGCTTGAAGCATAATGAGTTCCACCACAGCTGCAAAACTTGCATCCTCAGGCACGGGAACTACCAAACGCTCATAGACCATGCCATTGGGATTGCCATAGACCACCAGCAATTTTTCACCATCCAAATTAATTCCCAGGATATTATTGGAAGAGGAACTTTGGCGAGGTTGCGTTGAGCGGAACATAATTACAAAGATTATATCGCTGAACGGGGACTGGGTAAAAAATCCCCCGGCAACTGCCAGGGGATTTTAGCATCGATGCAGAGATTAAATCTTCCCACGCATGCGCGGGTCAAGCACATCACGCAGGGTATCGCCAATTAGGTTCCACCCCAATACAAACATGGTCAAAGTGAGACCAGGGTAAACGACAATATACCAGTATCTATCCAAGCTGGTAATCCAGTTACGCGCAAAGCTAAGAATCTGCCCCCAGTCAGCATAACCAATTTCCGTACCAATCCCTAAGAAGGAAAGGGCAGCAAAGCTGAGCACCACATCCCCGAAGCCGAGCGTGGCTAATACGAGGGTGGGATAAATAGCGTTGGGCAAAATATGCTTGAACAAGATACGTCCGTTTTTAAGGCCCGAAGCCTTGGCTGCAAGCACATAATCGCGTTCCTTAATGGAGAGAATATCCGAACGGATAATCCGGGCGTAACCCATCCAGCCAAAAGTAATCATGGCAATCATGGGGGGCAGCAAGCTGCGCCCTAAAATAGGCGTTAGCACCGCTGAAAAGATTAGCGCCATCATGATATAAGGCAAGGTCATGAAGATATCGGTAATCCGCATGATGATATTATCGACCCCTCCGCCATAATATGCGGCAATTGAACCCATAATGATGCCAATGAGGACCGTGGCAATCACGACGATAAAACCCGTTTGAAATGCCGTGCGGGTTCCCCAAATAACGCCGTAAAAAATGTCATATTGCCCTTGTGCAGTACCTAAAAGGTGCACCCATTCCTCATTCCCGGTAACCGCTTTGTACCAGAAGGGTATTTCGGGTACATTTTTTGTCCAAGGGGAGCCAGGAGCTTTAGGTTCACCCATAAAACCATCCCGGGGCATTTTATAAGGATCATTCCCAACAGGTGGGGCGATGACGGGCGCAAAGATGGCGATGAGGATGAAGATGAAAATTAAGACCATCCCAATGATGGAGGTGGGAGTTTTAACCATCCCCTGAAGAATGCGATAAAGATCCGTTCCGATCGTTCTCTCTAGCCACCCCACTTTTTTCGTAGAGCGGGTCTCTTCTAGGAGGCGGTTATCACCGGTAGGAATTGTGGCATTTTGCGTGGTCATGCAGGGCTCCTTAAGTCAGTCTAACGCGCGGATCAATAAACGCGTAAATAACATCAACGATTAAGTTTGTGAGAATGAGAATAGTGCCGGTGAAAATTGCCAGCCCCAAAATCGTGACAACATCCAGCTGTGCAGCGGCATCAGCTGCGGCTTTCCCGATGCCGGGGTAGTTGTAGACTGTTTCAGTGATCACCACGCCGCCAAGCAAGCCAACGATGCTTGAGCCAGCCAGGGTTACTACTGGCAGCATCGCATTGGGGCGGGCATGATTGTTAATCACATCTTTTTCTTTCAAGCCTTTGGCACGCGCGGTTACGACATAATCCTGGCGCAGTGTTTCCAACATTGAGGAGCGTGTAACGCGCACAAAAGTCGCCCAGGTGATATATGAGAGGGTAATAATAGGCATAATCATGTGCCGTAAGGCATCCCACAAGACGTCAAAGCGCAGATTCAGGATTGCATCGATAGTCAATAGATGCGTATATTGCTTTAATTCTCCTGAAAAGATGAGTGAAGTTACCCAGTCAGATTGTTTCCCAGGCAAAAACCAGCCAGCTTTCGCATAGAGCAACATCAAGAGCAACAAGCCAAACACAAAGGTTGGGAAAGAAGTTCCAATGATGCTATATACGCGTGCTGCCTGGTCAAAGAACTGGTTTTGATGTACAGCTGCTTGAACGCCCATCCAAATGCCCACGGCAAGCATGGGGTAGACCGTCCAGAGGGCTAAATCTAATGTATTTGGAAAACGCTCCTTGACGATATCAATCACCGGCTGAGAGGCGGTACGCGAATAGCCGAAATCCCCATAGAGGATACCGCCATCGCGTTCACCGGTTACCGGGTCAACGACGCCGGTTAGCCAGCGCCAATATTGTACGAAAAAGGGTTGATCCAGCCCATACTGTTTAATCACAGCTTGCACTTGTTTATCGTTTTTAGGAAAATCCTTGATATACAGAGCGGAGCGTTCCACTGGACCTAAAAGTTGCAACATGCCAAAGATGACGATGGTCACACCAAAAAGCAATAGCGGAACCAACAGCAAGCGACGAATGATGTAATTAGTCATACTCTACCTCTCACTTCTTTTACCTTTCGATATAAACAGAAAGGATTTCTGTGCATACCGCAAGATAAAAAACTGGGGGTGTTGCGGGAGCCCCGCGGGGCTCCCGCAATTTGTATCAGTTTCTTACCTGATCAAGCTTCTACTGAATAAAGAAGTTGAACAGGATGACATCTTGCTGCAGACCAGGCCGTCCAAAGTACAAGCGCAACGGCTGATCGCTGGGGGTATCACAAATCTCAAACCGCTCGATACCAAGCTTATTGGTGTCCACACTGCACACCGGGACAGGGGCTTCGTAAGTATTCGTTTCTGCGTTATAGATTGCGATTTCGGCAACCATCGGGTCAACCTGAGCACGTTGTTCTACAGGAACATCCATGAAATCGACATCACCAGCTTGCAGCATGGCAAAACGGGTTCCAAATTCGGGGATGATCTTGATGGCAACATTGGCGACCTTGGCAGCCTCGCCCCAATATTCATCGAAGCGAGTCAACACGATTTCAGTGCCCTGCGTCCAGTGGTCCAGTTTGTATGGACCAGTGCCATTGGCAATCGGGGTAAAGGGATCTTCAGCATCGGTCATGGCATAGAAATTTTGCCAGGTATCGCAGCTTCCATCCCAACCGCCATTAGAGATGACCCATTCTTTATTCATAACAGAACCCCAACCATTCGCAATGGTGGGTAAGAATGGACCCCAAGCCTGGGCAAGGGTCATGGTTACGGTACCAGCTTCATCGTCTGCGACGATCTTGGATTGGACTGTCTCGCACGCAGCTACAAGTTTGGCAGGATCAGCAGCCGACAAGCCAGCGCGATCATCTGCCAAGGCGCCGGTTTCATCAACCAGCAAGGAGATATCGTCAACGCCGACACCCAAGAAGGGTTCTGCAAGCAGCCACTGCGGAGAAGAATACCCGCCCTGCAGTAAGCCGCGTTGGAATGAATAAGCCACATCGGTCGGTGTCAAAGTTTGACCTTCGTGGAACTTTACGCCCTCACGAATGTGGAATGTCCAAACTGTACCATCTTCAGAAACCTCCCAGGATTCTGCCAATTGACCCACGAACTTATCGGTGGCTTCGCCATCGTAGAACACAAGGGTTTCATAAATGTTCTGGATAACTTCACCACTGGACGTATCGTAGCTTAGCGCTGGGTCAAGCGTGAGCATATCACCAATCGTAGCATAAGTGAGCCTATCCGGATTCATGGCACCTTCAGCCTTGGAAATAGTCTTGAAGTAAATACCAGAGTAAATGGGGTTCATAATACGACCCTGGATCCACTTCTGCTCAAAGCCATGTGAGGTTGCCAATACAATCGGGAAGCCAGGCACTGTTTCGTAATACAGCTGATTGAACCGCTGATAGACAGCATGGCGTTCGGCAGGATCAATTTTCGAAACGCCTTCGTCGAGCAATGCCTTAAACTGAGCCTTCAGTTCTTCGGGCATGTTCTGGCGGACGCCATAAGTACCCGTCGTATAAGGCTGATACCAGTTGTGAGCGTCATGAATATCTTCCAGCCAGCCGCCGGTCATAATCGGGATCTTGTGAGCACGCTGGGCAGCCAAATATGCTGGCCAGGGCAGACCGAGGACTTCGATCGTAAATTTTTCATTGACTACGGCGAGGTTTTGCTGCAAGATTTCAGCAATGATCTGGCGGGTGGTATTGCCTGTGTTGTAAAGCATTTGCAGGCGGAAACCCATCTCCCACACATCATCGGGGTCTTCACCAGCGGGGATGCCATCTTTATCGACATCAGCTAACTTGAACTCCTCAGCGGATTTTTCCAGATCCATGTAGTAATGAGGGGCTTCAGGGTCATAACCTGGCATGCCAGGCAACGAAAGAACATAGGATTGAACAGCTTCGCCCTGATAAACCTCATTGATGATGGTTTCCCAGTCAAACGCATAAGCAAATCCTCTGCGGATGTGGACATCATCAAAGAAGGTCGGCGGTACGCCATTTCCATCCAACTTGTTTGAACCGATGTAAGGGTTCAAAGAAACAGGTTCTTCGGGAACCTCGGTTGGTTCTTCTGTCGGGGCTTCGGTTTCCTCTGGAGCCTCGGTTGGGGCTTCCGTTGGAGCCTCTGTGGCTGGAGTAGTGGGTGTACCCGCGCATGCGGCTAATCCCAAGCTTGCCACCAGAACCAATGCAATGATCAAATATAGTTTACGCATAGTGATTCTCCTCCTTTAAGAGAATTGAAAAAAGTTTTTTGACGAACTGATACAACGAAATTGAACTCATAGGCTTTCCTGATCAATCACCTCCTTACGTTGAACTTCTTCAGGGTTGACTCGAATACATGCCACAAAGTGGCCCGGACTCACTTCACGTAATTCTGGACGTTCTAAGGCACACTCATCAATGGCAATGGGACAACGGGTGCGGAAACGGCACCCGGAAGGTGGATTAGCAGGGGAAGGAACATCGCCCTCAAGGATAATACGTTGATGGGTCTCGTAATAGGCAGGATCGGGCACAGGGATAGCCGAGAGCAAAGCTTTAGTGTAAGGGTGTAACGGGTTGTAATAAATTTCATTCCGGTCCGAAAGCTCTACGACCACGCCCAAATACATCACCGCGACGCGGTCACTAATATGGCGCACCATCGAAAGGTCGTGCGCGATAAACAAGTAAGTGAGGCCCAGGTCGCGTTGTAAATCTTCGAGCAGATTGACTACCTGCGCTTGGATGGAAACATCCAAGGCGGAAATAGGTTCATCACAAACGATAAAAGAAGGATTCATCGCCAAGGCACGTGCCACACCGATGCGTTGGCGTTGACCGCCCGAAAATTCATGTGGAAACCGATTGGCATATTCAGGGTCGAGGCGCACGAGTTGTAATAACTCGCGTACACGATCGTCGATCTGTTTACCGCTGGCAGCCCCAAACGCCACCATGGGGTCACCAATGATATCCCGCACACTCATGCGTGGGTTTAGGCTGGCATAAGGATCTTGGAAGATCATCTGCATATATTTGCGCATTTGGCGCTGTGCCTCAGGTTTGAGCTTGGTCAGATCAACATCTTCATAATAGACATGCCCGGCGGTAGGCTTATAGAGTTGCAGCACTGTGCGCCCCAAAGTGGTTTTTCCGCAACCAGATTCACCCACGAGGCCTAATGTTTCGCCTTTGTAAACCTCTAAGGAGACATCGTCAACCGCTTTAACTGAGCCCACCTGGCGGCGGATCACACCCCGATAAATCGGGAAATACATTTTTAAGTCTTCAATTTTGACTAAAACTTCGTTATGGTTATTATTCATTAGCGCTCTTTTCCTGTTACCGTATCAACCCAACAAGCTACCGTATGTCCATCGCCAATTGGATCCAGAGGCGGGTTTTCATGCCAGCAGTGCTCCACCACCCACTTGCAACGGGGGGCGAAAGGGCAGGAATGCGGCATCTGATAAAGCACCGGGGGCATCCCTTCGATGGAATATAAGCGCTTGCGCCCGCGCTCTTGGATCTGTGGCAAGCTGTTGAGCAAGCCGATTGTATATGGATGTGTTGGGTGAGCGTATAGTTCTGAAACAGGGGCTTCCTCAATGATAAAGCCGCCGTACATTACCGAAATTCGGTTCGCAATGCTGGCTGCAATGCCCAAGTCATGCGTAATCCAGATAATCGCCATGCCCAACTCTTCTCGTAAACGCACGACAAGGTCAACGATTTGGGCTTGAATAGTAACATCTAAGGCTGTGGTCGGCTCATCAGCAATGAGAATCTGGGGGTTACACGAGAGCGCCATGGCAATCATCACGCGTTGGCGCATACCGCCGGAGTATTGGTGCGGGTAATCTTTGAGGCGATCAGCCGCTTGCGGAATACCGACAGATTCCAAAAGCTTAATGCTGCGTTCTTGGGCTTCGTTCTTAGAGATGCCGAGATGCAGCAGCATCGGCTCTTCTAACTGTTTACCAATAGTCATAATCGGGTTCAAAGAAGTCATTGGGTCCTGGAAGACCATGCTGATTTGCCCGCCGCGAATCTGGCGAATCTCCTCATTACTCATGGCTAAAAGGTCTTCCCCTTTAAAGAAAGCCTTTCCGGCGGCAATTTTGCCTGGGGGTGATTGGATCAGCCGCAGGATGGAGAGCACAGTTACGCTTTTTCCGCAGCCACTCTCACCTACCAGGCAGAGTGTCTCGCCTTCATGCAGGTCAAGAGAAACACCATTCACCGCATGGACAACGCCATCAGGTGTGTTAAATTGGGTTTCCAGTCCCTCGACTTTTAACAATTTATCATTCATGCTAATTCCTTGTACGGTTCTTCACGTTTCTTAATCTGGAGGAACCATGATGTAAATTGGCTCTAATACGGTTGAATCTTGTGAACATTAATTATATACCACAACTCAATAAGTCTGATAGGTGCCCATTGACAATTCCCCAAAACGGATAATCTGCCTTTTGCACGGGTGAGGAATAATATTTATGGGATAGCTCCTCAACTAAGATGCAATCGGTCGGTTGAGAGTAAATGGTCGTACAGCGCACCCAGGTTCCATGAAAATCAACCAAAAAATCCAGCTGCCCGAGCATAGGATCGAAGGCAATGAGTGTTATTCGCCGCCCATTGACCAAAAGCAGATCGGAAATATCCTCCACGGCGCTGAGGTGCTTTTTGCGAGCTAAAGTTTGATCCACTTCTTTACCGTGATTTGCGATGGCGAAATCAAACAGGTCATCGAGCACCTGTATGGGTTCCCGTAAGGGTTTGTTGATCATGTCATCTACGCCCAAGCCGGCAATTCCCATGAGTAGCACACAAATTAAAACGATGGTGATTACCCCGCCATTCGATGTGGATAGGGCGTGCTCAACGATGGTGCTTTCAATGCTGCCACAAATCAACATCAGCACACCGACCACCAGCATGCCGATGATGCGAAATTGGTCTACACCGTCAATCATCGAATAAGCAATGCGTTGTGCAAATATGGGAGATTGGCGGCTTAAAAATTCAGCGCTGAATTCAATCGGCAGCCAGATCATTAACCAAACCCCTAAAACAGCAAACACCAACCAGAGAATGACCGTAATATACCAACGATTGAGGCGAATAGTCAGCCAACCAATTGCAGCGCCAACCAAACCGCAGATGATTAGCCCGGGCACGAATTTGGCATAGGGGTAAGCGACATGGGAATTAGCAAGCCTGATGGCATCTAGACCCCACGCGAAGAAAGAGAAGGCTACCCCCGCAACCAGCCCGTAAAGAAGACCTAATCGGTGTTTCTTCCTTTCGAAGGGCATTTCCATAATCTCTGCCGCCTCCACACTAGGAAACCAAAAAACAAGCTGCACAACAATTATATTATGTTTTTTTGTTAGTCACTGTAATTTTTTCTACAGGAGTATTATGAGCCTATATACCAAATCTGGTGTGGAAGTTTTGCTGATTTTAAGCAAAGTTCTCGGCTTGTCAAGGCTTCTTGGATTAAGAATCGGTTAATGATTACTGCAATATTCAAAAGTCAAATAATAGCTGATGCATGATCGAGTATGATTGAAATATGCAAATTCACCGTCATATTTTATTCTTCATGCTCCTTGCGCTCTTATTATTACTCAGCGCCTGCTCAGATGGCACGGGGAGTGCTACCGAGGTTGTTCTGCCAACACTTGCATCGGATGCAGTTCTTTTTCAGGACGACTTTTCCAACCCTAAAAGCGGCTGGGACCGCGCCAGCCAGGGTGGGAATAGCACCGATTACGCTGACGGCAAGTACCGCATCACTCTATCAACGCCCCAGCAGGATATTTGGGCTAATCCTTACCAATATTTCGATCAAGATATCATCGTTGATGTTGATGTTTGGCAAAACCCAAGCACAGTCCAAGCTGCGTATGGCATTATTTGTGGCTATAGCGACGTGAATAACTTTTATGCGCTAACAGTTGGCGGCGGTGGGTATGTGGAGATATTCCGTTACCAGCAAGCCAAGCGCCTCACGCTCTACAGCGCAGAAAATCAACCTAGTATTGATTCAGAACACAACCACCTGGAAGCTTTATGCGCAAGCAGTGCACTACAGCTGCGAGTAAACGGCAGCGTGGTTGCAGAGGTGGAAGCGCAAGAGTTTCTTTATGGCGATGTCGGTTTAATCGCCAGCAGTTTTGACGAAGCGGGCGTGGAAATTTTATTTGATAATTTTATTGTGAGAGAGGCTGAGTCACTTGCTGAACCATGAGCAAAGACAAACTAGACGGGATTGATCTGGTTAATATATTGTTTTTATCACCGTAGACCTTGCAAATCCCTCAGAAGGGTGTTATATATTAGCAACAATTGAACAGCCCCAAGCGGCGCACTTATCCAGAAAGGTGGAGGGACCGGCCCGATGATACCTTGGCAACCACCAGGCGAAAGCTTGAAAGGTGCCAATTCCGGCAGAGTTGTAATCTGGAAGATGAGAGGCGTGTCTGCATATTTTATGTGCCCCTCTCTCTGCAAGGGGATATTTTTTTAAAGAGACTGGAGGTTTCTTTTTATGAGCACGACTTTTATGAAGTCACCAAAATATTTGTTTACGTCCGAATCTGTCACTGAGGGGCACCCCGATAAGATGTGTGACCAGATCAGCGATGCAATTGTGGACGCAGCCCTACGGGACGACCCTTCATCAAGAGTTGCCATCGAAACGGTTACCAAAACCGGCTTTGTGCTGGTTACTGGCGAAATGACCACACAAACCTTCGTGGATGTGGAGAAACTCGTGCGTGAGGTAGTCAATGGCATTGGCTATGACCGCGGCAAGAAGGGCTTCGATGCAGCCACCTGCGCAGTAATGGTGGCAATTTCAGCCCAATCCCCCGATATTGCCCGTGGTGTGGATCGTAATGGCAAAACCTTACCGCTCGAATATACCGAGGAATATATCGAGGCTGGCGGCGCTGGGGATCAGGGCATGATGTTTGGCTTTGCTTGCGATGAAACCGAAGAGCTCATGCCGTTGCCCATTTCGCTGGCGCACAAGCTTACCCGCCAGATGGCAACAGTGCGCAAAAACGGCACACTCAAATGGATGTATCCGGATGGCAAAAGCCAAGTTACGGTGGAATATCACTATGGCAAACCGGCGCGCATCGATACGGTATTAATTAGCACGCAACATGCGGATAAACTGTATGGCAAAACTATCTCCAATGAGCAAATCCGTGAGGATTTGATTGAGTTTGTCATCAAGCCAATCTTACCCGAAGAGCTGGTGGATGACGACTTAAAAATCTACACGAACCCCACAGGTCGCTTTGTCATTGGCGGACCGCTTGGTGATTCCGGCTTAACGGGGCGCAAGATCATCGTGGATACCTATGGCGGTATGGGCAGGCATGGCGGTGGCTGCTTCTCCGGTAAGGACCCAACCAAAGTGGATCGTTCTGCAGCTTACGCTGCCCGCTGGGTGGCAAAAAATGTGGTGGCAGCAAAGTTAGCCTCCCGCTGCGAGGTGCAGGTTTCCTACGCCATTGGCCGCGCGGATCCGCTTAGCGTAAATGTGGAGACTTTTGATACTGGTGTGGTTGCGGATGAAAAGATTGCGCAGGCTATTACGCAGGTGTTCGACCTGCGTCCGCGTGCGATCATCCATGACCTGGACTTGCTACGCCCGATTTACCGCCCATTTGCGGCGTATGGGCATTTCGGGCGTTTGGATCTGAACCCCACCTGGGAACAAACCAACCGCACAGAGATGCTGCGCCAAGCTGTAGGTTTATAAAGGTTAGCAGTTAGCGGATCCCTCAATATAAATGAGAAAAACAGCCCCTGATGAAAATCAAGGGCTGTTGAATTTAAGTGATAGCGGAGCTTAACGTTTGGTATAGAAGATTAGCGCCAAGATGCCAAACAATGCTGCTATAGCCGCTAAACCAATCTTGACTTTATCAGAAACCAAGGATCGCCACATTCGGGCTGGCTCTGCCTGCGATGCGGCTTCATCTGGAAATTGCGGATAAGTGGCGATAACTTTGCCAGTTTTATCCGCTTGCAAGCCTAAAATTAGAGGTTCCACAGTGATGCTTGCAGGAGTCGCAGCTAAGGATGGCGGTTCCGCTTCAGTTGGTATCGGTGTTGCCTCCGGGCTCGGGGTAACCGCCTCCTCGTTTCCACCCCCAGTGCCCATGTCTGGTGGAACAGATAAGATGCCAACCTCCGGCGTGGGTGTTACCATTCCTTCACCAACCTCCCCATCAACCCCTCCTTTGCCAGTTTGATCAATCGAAGTAATAGTGAAAGGTGAGCCACCTCCGCCGCCACCCATGCCCATGCCGCCGGGATAACCCCAAGTGAAGATGAGGGGCTCTGGCTCCTTTTCGGATGATTTGACGGCAAAAGTCTCGGCTTCCATCGTCGGGCTCTCCATTTGGGTTGCCATCGGAGTCGAGAACTGATTAAAGAAGAACTCGCTGCTAAAAACGATGGCTAAAAGGAGGACTGCTGTGAGGGCAACATAGCTAAAAGCTGGGTAGAGTTTTGGACCTGGCTTATAAGCGCGGGCTTGTTCCGGGCTTAATGTGAAGTTGCGCGGAGCAGACTGCTTGGGTAGCTCGCGCAGTGCAACCTTAAGTTGCGTGTATTCTTTTAATTTTTTCTGCAACGGTAAAGAGCGCGCTAAACGTGCTTCGAAGCGCTGTTTTTCTTTTTCGTTCAGCGCATCATCCAAGTAAGCGTTCAGCAGCTCTAAGTCACGTTGGGATAGAGTTTCTTGCCTTTTCATGATCTTTCCTCATCAGTCAGACGAAATTTTTCAGGCAAGAGTTCCCCAAAACCTTGCAGACAAGACTGCATTTTTTGGCGGGCACGCGAAAGACGGCTTTTTACTGTACCAATCGGGCGATGGATGATTTGGGCAACCGAAGCATAATCCTCACCAGAGATATCAACCAAGACTAACACGATCCGAAACTTTTCCTCCAGGTTTTCGAGGCAGTGTTGAATGGCTTGCTGAATTTCCTCATTGCTGGCGTTTTGATCTGGTCCAGGGGAGTTATCACGCATCCATTCCGCAGAATCGATTAGTTCACCTTCGCTATTCTCGGGCTCGAGCGGTGTACTTGGGCGGCGGCTGATGCGGCGAAGCTCGTCATAACAGGCGTTGGTTACAATGCGCAGAAACCAACTTTTGAATGAGCCCCCCCGATATGTATCGAGCTTGCGGTACATGGAGATAACAGCTTCTTGGGTGGCATCAGCTGCAGCTGCCGGGTCATCCATGATGTGATAAGCAACGTTGTAAGCCAGGTCTTGGTATTGCAAAACCAGGGTGTTGAAGGCATCCAGGTCGCCCTGTAAAGCGAGATCTATCAAATCTTGTTCAGTCATAAAAGCTACCGGTGCAAGTCTTGCGCCATTCATACTGAACTTGCACTTGTATTTTACTTGAAAATACAGTGGTTGAGGGTGGAGAAAATGTTCAGGTATCCATGTTTGAAAAACTTTTTACTTTAGACAATATCTTCGCCCAGGAGACCACAGTGGCATAGAAGCGCGGCATGCTCCAGTAACTGCCGCCTTACTCACTCCATCGCGATATTCCCAGTATCGTGACCTGTTCCGTCATACCTATCATCTCTACGATGATCCGGCTCATTTGCCGCATTGTTGTTTTAGAAACACTTTTTTGGATCGGTTGTAAAAGTGCAAAAATGTTTGTCATAGGCTCTTTGTTATGAGTTTTGGTCTTAGTCGACTCCTACTCTACAACAAAATGCCTTTTCACTTCACCTTATTTTTGACTAAGGTATTGCTTGGTTAGAAATAATAGAGTTCTTGATACCAGCGTACCCATTCAGATAAAGCCAGGTCATTAATCTCTTTTGCTCGGTTTATTAATTTTTCGGATGAAAACGTAAAAAACGGTCATTGTTTCCAACCAATTTTTGAAATTCATTGATGGATGGCTGTAAGGAATCATTCCGAGGATGAAATACTACCGAAAAATACACCTTCTTGTATGGCCAATTGGGTGAGGACTCGTTAATGCTTGTGGCAAGTAGTAGATTCCGCCACAATTGATTCATGCCACCTTTGAATGGGCATTCTTCATATTCTCTAATACGGTCGGCATCAAACGGTGAAGTATCTTGCATTGTAATATCCCAATAACGAAATTTACACTTGCTGTGGTAATAACAAAGATTTTTATTATCCAGGAATTGCGGATGCTGGAGCGCAGGCATGAGAGGGAGTTCGGCCCCGACTTGAAACCTCCGCAAGTTGTAAACTCCACTTCCGTCAGTTTATGTTCAATCATCCATAGGTTGAGATTGCCCAGATGGTCATAGTATGCAATGGCAATATCTGCATCTGTGCCGCTCACATACGTGTGGTCATTTAGCACATTGTCAGGTTCATCCCAAAACTCAATCCGAAATCCTCTGTCTAGATAATCAGTTGCAATCGACTTGAAGTCTGTTTTTACAGCACTTAAACCTTGGCAGCAATCAGCGGATCCTCGAGAGAGGCAAGAACAAATTAGCACATGCAGCTTGAGAACTTGCCATATGTCCCAGAAACTTATGAGATTTGAAGGGAATCGTCGTTGATGATCCGGAAACGTTCTACTATTGGGCGATATAACGGATAGCCCTGTGATTTTAATTCGTCTGGTAGCAAAGCGTCATAAGGAGTGTTATTGAAATACCCCGGTTCTTGAGTCAGATGAGCCCATTTCCAATTTATCAAGTGAATGTACATTTGAAGCTGAAAATCGAGTTATTGGGTAACCGGTATATTTTTCCATCAATCTCATAAATTTTCTATAATAATGTCCGGATTTCGTTTTCTACTCGAAAAATAAATGCCTCGTTAAATTTCAGCGAGGCATTTATTGTGTTCCTTTCTACCTTTCCACTTCTCGAACCGGAGGGAACAGAATGACCTCGCGGATATTATGCTGACCGGTGAGCAGCATGACCAAGCGGTCAACGCCCATGCCGAAACCGGTGGGCGGCATGCCATAAGCTAACGCACGCAAGAAGTCTTCATCCATAGGGTGGCGTTCCTCATTGCCCTCGGCATAGGTGCGCCCCATCTCCAGAAGCGTTTCTCTTGCTCTAACGGGTCATTGAGCTCGGTAAAGGCATTGCACAGCTCCATACCGGCAATGAAACCTTCAAAGCGCTCGACCGTTTGCGAATCTTGTGGCTTTGTCTTTGCTAAAGGGGAAATATCCCGGGGGTAATCATATAAGAATGTGGGCTGGATCAGGTTGGGTTCCAGGAATTGTTCCATCAACTCCCCAATTATTTTCCCGCGGGGCATTGGGATTATGTTGAATACCTTTGGTTAAGAGTGCTTGGCTAAGCTCTCCGGCAGTTTCGTAACTGTTAATATCAATGCCCGTGGCTTCCAGCAAGCCCTCGCGGATTTGAATGCGTTTCAGGGTGGGGTCAGGTTGATTTCGTGACCTTCAAAGTGAATAATCTGAGTACCTAAAACCTGTTGAGCCACGCTGGATATCATCTGCTCGGTCATCTCCATAATGCTCAGGTAATCCGCATAAGCCATATAGAACTCGAGCTGGGTAAACTCGGGTTGTGCTTATAGGAAACACCTTCGTTGCGGAAGTCCCGTCCAATCTCATACACGCGCTCAAAACCTCCAACGAGTAAGCGTTTGAGGTAAAGCTCAAAGCTGATGCGTAGGTAAAGGTCCTGGTTGAGCTCATTATGGTGGGTGATAAAGGGGCGGGCGACGCGCCGCCATAAATTGGCTGTAAGATGGGCGTTTCTACCTCCAGAAAACCGCGTTCATCTAAATATTTGCGCAGCGCGCGCACGGTTTCTGTACGGAGGCGAAATGTTCCTCGCACTCGGGATTGACGGCTAAATCTACATAGCGCTGACGGAAGCGGGTTTCTGGGTCACTCAGCAAGGCGTGACGCACCACTTTGCCATCTACCACCTCATCTTTATCTGGGGGTAGCTGGTAGAGCGCCTTAGCCAACATGGCAAAATCTTCCACTAAAAGCGTAACCTCACCGCGCTTGGTGCGGAACATGCTCCCACTGGCTTGACAAAATCGCCTAAGTCAAAGTCATCTTTAAAATAAGCCAACTTTTTTCGCCCGAGCTCATCTAACCTAAAAAGCAACTGCACTTTGCCTTCGGCATCTTCGATGTGCGCGAAAATGAGCTTCCCCATGTTGCGTATCGAGCGCAAGCGGCCAGCAAGCGTGCAGGTTACTGGCTCAGTGCTTCCACTGGCTTCCGCAGCTTCATAGCACGAATAGCTTCGGTTGTGGTCGCAGTGCGTTGTGCGCGCGTAGGATAGGGCTCGATGCCTCTAGCGCGCATCCGCATAATTTTTTCAAGCAGTCTTTTCCAGTTCCGAAAAATTATCTTGCAACATGGGTGCTCCTTCAGATTAAGATGCCCACCCAAGCCGGTGGGGCGTCTCATGATAAAGAATCTTTCTTCAGCATGACCTTGACAATCACCACCGTATAAGCCCCGCACGGGGCTTCCACCTTGACCTTATCGCCTGCCTTGTGGTTTTCAAAAGTGCCCTACCGATAGGAGACTCGTTTGAGATTTTGCGGGCAAGCGCGGGTCTGCTTCGGCTGGCCCAACAACCATATATGTCTCCGGTTCCTGTCCTTCTTCTTGAATGGCCACGGTAGACTAATGCACAGCGCCAGGTTCTCTCTCGGCTTCATCGATGATTTTAGCATTTGCAAGCAGCATTTCCAGCTCTTTGATGCGCCCTTCCACAAATGCCTGTTCGTTCTTTGCGTTTTCATACTCGGCATTTTCGATCAACTCGCCATCTTCCAGAGCTTCCTGTAGGCGGGTAGCGATTTCCTTGCGGCGTTTATTCACAGTTCATCTGGATTCTTTTTGTAGGTTTTCCAAAGCCCTCTTTTGTCAGATAAGAAATTGCCATCTCTAATTCCTTATATATGGTTATTCCATGCTATTATGGTTCCGCCATAGCTTTTATTTTTGCTGCGG
Source organism: Anaerolineaceae bacterium (assembly GCA_040766895.1). Classification (GTDB taxonomy): domain Bacteria; phylum Chloroflexota; class Anaerolineae; order Anaerolineales; family Anaerolineaceae; genus Mesolinea. The sequence continues at coordinate 67,356 of JAXGPR010000008.1, forward strand.
ATAAATATGAAGAGCGCCTTGAAGGTTACCCTTTCTCTCGACGCTTGCGCGTATTATATCATAAGCCTGAGAATGCAAGAAAATATGGGATTTGCTCAATTTTTCTCTAGAAACGAACAATCGAATTACCGTTATTGTATGGTATCTCGGAGTTGCGGGCAGGATACGCCCTCGGGAGATAGGCAGGAACCCGATTTTTCAACGCCCTACAAAATAATTTAGAGATAATGATTTATAATTGAAGCGAAAGAGAGCTAAAAATGAGCGTTTTTGATTCAATCTTTGGTGATCCTGAAATCCGCAAGCGATCAGCATCGTAAGCAAGAGGTAAACAAACTCATCGGCCGCCTGATCGATATTGGCGTACGGGATGATTACCTTTCCCTTAATCCTGGCGGACCGTTTGATATTCAATGTCATCACCGCGAAGCTAAAGATATTGGCAAGCGTCTCTATGAAATTGGAGGCGTGCCGTTGATGTTAGCTGCACGGAAACAAGTCAAGCGCAAGTTGAAAGCCGTCATGGCTGAGCATTTGGATTATTGCTGGAAAGACATTGGAGAATGGCAGGTATAACATATCTGCACTAAAAAATCAGCAAAGCAGCCCTGTATTTCAGGGTTGTTTTTTTATGTACTTACGGTTTGTCTGACCTCAGGACGGTTTTATGGGGAGGGATGTTATAATCTGTTCAGTGGAAATGTTAAATGAAAGGTCATATGGCGATGAACGCAGAACATGCAAAGCATCATAAAGAAAAGAAAATCATCACGGCAGAAAATGCGCCTCAAGCGATTGGTCCGTATTCAGTTGCTGTGGCTGGTGGATGTTTTCTGTTTGTCTCTGGTCAGTTAGGCATAGACCCCACCACTGGTGATCTAAAACCTGGTGTGGAGGCGCAAGCCCGCCAAGCACTTACCAACCTGAAAACAATCCTCGAAGCAGCTGGCGCTGATCTAAACGCGGTGGTCAAGACGACCGTTTTCTTACAAGATATGGCTGATTTTGCCACCGTGAACGCAGTTTATGCTGAGTTCTTTACACACAACCCTCCTGCTAGATCTGCGGTACAAGTGGCAGCGCTGCCAAGAGGCGGGCTTGTCGAAATTGAAGCCATTGCTTTCCTCCCACACGGTGGCGGAACATGTGAGTGTCAGGACTCTTAGCACTGAAGTAATTATCGAAAGCCATTTGCTTATGCCTATTCAAGTCTCGGTGATAGTCCCTTGCCGCAATGAAGAAAAAACGATTCGTTTGCTCTTAGAAGCATTGGCACAACAGACTTTTCCTCAATCCGAGATGGAAGTGCTCATCGCTGACGGATTGTCTGAGGATGGCACACGGGATGTGATCGCTGAATTTCAAACAGAACACCCTGATTTGCAGGTGCATGTATTAGAGAACCCCAATCGTATTATCCCCGCTGCGCTTAATGTCGGCATCGCTGCTGCCCAAGGGGAGTTTATTTTGCGCATGGACGCCCACGCTATCCCCCGACCAGATTATGTAGCCCGCTGCGTAGAGGCTTTGCAAGCCAGAAAAGCCGAAAACGTGGGTGGCGTTTGGGAAATCCAGCCCCAAAATGAAAGCTGGATCGCGCGGTCGATTGCCGCAGCTGCAGCGCACCCGATAGCGGTAGGAGATGCGGGATACCGCATTGGCAGCCAAGCTGGCTATGTGGATACCGTGCCATTTGGGGCTTTTCGGCGCGAACTGGTCGAACGCATTGGACCCTTTGATGAACGCTTGCTCACCAATGAGGATTATGAATTTAACACACGCATCCGTCAATCTGGCGGTCGCATCTGGCTGGATCCGCAGATCCGCTCGGTGTATTTTGCGCGGGGGAGCCTAAGCGATTTAGCAAAACAGTACTGGCGCTATGGTTATTGGAAGGCGCAAATGCTGAAGCGCTATCCTAAAACACTGCGCTTGCGGCAAGCTTTGCCGCCTATATTTGTCCTTAGCCTCATCTTACTGCCTATATTAAGCCTGATTTTTCAGCCTTTATTCACCGTTTGGCTCATAGAATTAGGAATTTACCTAGTAACACTTATCCTCGTTGGTATACAGCTTGCAATCCAAAAGAAAGATGCCGCGCTAGCCCTTGGCGTCCCGCTGGCGATTGCGACCATGCACCTGAGCTGGGGTGCAGCACTTTTAGTCGGGAGTCTTTCCAGCCCGCGCAGCTGAGAGAGCAGGAGAAAAGAGTATGCAAGATAAACGAGCAGCACCGCGGTGGCGCCTTAAGCAATCAGAGCAGCGCGCCTTATTGATTTTAGGGGATCTTATGGCTGGCTACTTAGCCCTGTTGGTTGCGCTGTATTTTTGGGCTGCTGGAGATGCTTGGCTGCAGTTTTCGTTGGAATTCCTGAAAACTCGGCCAGATACCTGGTTTTATTTTCTGCCTATCCTCTGGATTATTTTGCTCGTCGATACGTATGACGTCAACAAAGCTGGAAATATGCAACTTACCATGCGGGGGGTTGGTGTCGCTACCATTGCAGCTATTTTCCTCTATCTGATTGTTTATTTTGCCATGCCCCCGCTCACGTTGCCCCGGCGCGGTGTAGCTTTCTTTATTATTTTCGTGGTCATCTTTACCCTTATTTGGCGCTATGTTTATGTGCGCTTATTTCAGGCGGCGAGCCGTTCCAGGCGCGCCTTGATTATAGGTGCAGGCAAGGCTGGCTCAACCTTGGTGAATGTTATTGCTGATAAAAACCCGCCGCCCTTCAATTTGATTGGCTTAATAGATGACGACCCGGAAAAGTTAGGTAGCACCATTCGAGATTATGAAGTGTTAGGTGATCATACCCAGCTGTTTGATATTATCGATCAGAGAGGCATTACAGATCTGATATTAGCGATTTCCGGCCCAATAAAACATGGTATGTTTCAGAACTTATTGATGGCACAAGAACAAGGATTGGAAATCTCCACGATGCAGGAAGTATACGAATCCCTTTTGGGGCGCGTTCCGATTAACCTGCTTGACTCGGAGTGGGTTATCCGCTCATTTGTCAGCCACACACCCAATGGCGGCTTTTACCGCCTGTTCAAGCGTTTGATGGATCTTACCATTAGCTTGGTTGGATTGGTATTCCTCGTTGGACTATTCCCGATTATTGCAGTAATCATTTTGATCGATTCCGGTAAGCCGGTAATTTACAGCCAGGAGCGTTTAGGCCGTGGCGGCGTTCCTTATCGCATTTATAAATTCCGCACCATGAAAACCACCAAGGATATGGAAATAGAAGCTTTGGTTACAGCCGCCAATGACCCTCGCGTGACACGTGCGGGCAAATTTTTACGCAAAGTACATTTAGACGAGCTCCCTCAGGTAATCAATGTTCTCATGGGCGATATGAGCTGGGTAGGCCCTCGATCAGAGCGCAGCGAACTGGTAGAGATCTTCCAAAAAGTTGTCCCTTTTTATCGGGCGCGCATGCTGGTCAAGCCTGGCGTCACCGGCTGGGCACAAATCAACCAACCCTATGCCGAGACGGTTGAGGAAACCGCTATCAAGCTAGAGTACGACCTTTACTACATCGAACACGCTAATATTCTCATGGATATAACTATTTTGTTGCGCACTTTTGGAGCGGTGCTCGGGTTCAAAGGGCGTTAGGATTGCATGAGTGTGAACTCGCTTGAAAGCGTCAGCTGGGATGAGCTCTTGCAAAGCTACCCAGACGCGCATCTCCTGCAGACCTCCAGTTGGGCAGAGTTTAAGCAGGCTTTTGGCTGGTCAGCCGTGCGTGTTAAGGCAGAACACTGCGCTGCCCAAGTCCTCTTGCGCCGTCTCCCGCTTGGTTTGAGTATCGCTTACCTCCCCAAAGGTCCACTGGGCAGCCAGTGGCAGGAGCTTTGGCTGCAAGTGGATGCGCTCTGCCGCAACCATCACGCCATTTTCTTACAGGTTGAGCCGGATCTCTTTGAGCCGCTGCCGGAGGAGGTGCGCACCCAGTGGCTAGCGGGCTTTAGCTTTGAGGAGCATACCATCCAGCCGCGGCGTACTATCATTATTGATCTGCAACCCACTGAGGAGCAAATCCTCGCTTCCATGAAACAAAAGACGCGCTATAACATCCGCTTAGCGCAGCGGCACGGCGTGCAAGTATGCCCCAGCACGGACCTGGACGGCTTTTACCGTATGATGCAAACTACCGCTCAGCGGGATGGCTTTGCCTTGCATAGCGCTGAATATTACCGCAAAGCTTATGAAATTTTTGAGCCCCAAGGCCAGGCGGTGCTGCTTGAGGCTATCTTGGACCAGAAGCCTTTGGCTTACCTGATGGCTTTCTTGCAGCATGAGCGTGCCTGGTATTTTTATGGCGCTTCGGACGATGAAATGCGCAACCTGATGCCGACTTATTTGTTGCAGTGGGAAGCCATGCGCTGGGCGAAAGCCAACGGTGCGAAACTCTATGACCTATGGGGCATTCCAGATGCGGATGAGGAGATCCTTGAAGAGCAGTTTACGCAGCGGTCGGATGGCTTATGGGGCGTTTACCGCTTCAAGCGTGGCTTTGGCGGGCAAGTGCGGCGTAGCGCACCCGCCTTCATTCGGGTCTACAATCCGCTGCTCTACAGAGCTTATAAAATGATGCAATCCAGAAGGGAGAGTGAAGCCCATGCGCCTGCTTGAGGGTGTCACTGCGCAAGCTTGGGATAAGCTCATCCAAACCTTGCCCAATGCGCATATCCTTCAGACCTGGGAATGGGGGCAATCCAAAATCCGCAACGGTTGGCAGCCATACCATGCAGTCTGGGAGAATGCCCATGGGCAGCTGCAAGCGGCTGCACTTGTGCTCAGCCGCAAAACGCAGCTGCTGCCTGGGCTGAAAATCGAAGTGCTCTACTGCCCTAAAGGTCCGCTCTTGGATTGGGATAGCCAACTACTTGCGGAGCAAGTGCTGGCAGATTTAGAAAGCCTGGCTCGCCAGCGCAAGGCTGTGTTCATCAAGGTTGACCCAGATGTCGTCCTGGGCTGGGGCGTGCCCGGCAGCCCGCAAAGTGCTGAGCCGCCTGAGGGGCTAGCCATCCAAAAAATGCTGGTCCAGCGCGGCTGGAGCTTCTCCAGCGATCAGATTCAATTCCGCAACACCGTTTTCATTGACCTGCAGCGCAGTGAAGAGGAAATCTTGGCTTCGTTCAAGCAAAAGACGCGCTACAACATTCGTTTGGCAGAGCGCAAAGGCGTGCGTGTGCGGGAGGCGGATGAAAGTGAACTCCCGTTGCTCTACCGCATGTATGCTGAAACCGCCGTACGGGATGGTTTTGTCATCCGCCATGAAACCTATTACACTGACCTTTGGAGCGAGTTCATGCAAGCTGGCATGGCTAAAGCGCTCATCGCTGAAGTGGAAGATCAGCCGGTTGGCGGGCTGGTGCTGTTTTATTTTGCCGGCGTTTCGCGGTATATGTTCGGCATGTCCACGGAGAAAGCCCGCGAGCGTATGCCCAATTACTTGCTGCAATGGGAGGCTATGCGTCTTTCCAAAGCTCTGGGCTGTCACACCTATGATATGTGGGGCGCACCGGATGTCTTCACTGAATCGGACCCGCTGTGGGGCGTTTACCGCTTTAAAGAAGGATTCAACGGTCAGGTAGTGCGCCACTTAGGTGCCTGGGATTACACTAGCCGGCCGGGGCTGTACCGGCTCTACACGCGCACGTTGCCTAAAATCTTGGATGTGATGCGCACCCGCGGAAAAGCAGCCACGCAAAGGAGGCTCTCGAATGACTGAGCGAATAGTTTTGGCACATTTACCCACCCCGATCGAACCGCTGCCCAGGCTGACGAAGCTCCTGGAGGGACCGCAGCTTTTCATTAAGCGCGACGACCTGACCGGATTGGGCTTAGGCGGCAATAAAACCCGCAAGTTAGAATATCTGGCAGCAGATGCTCTCGCGCAAGGCTGCCGAACGCTGATCACAACTGGCGCGGTGCAATCCAATCATTGCCGGCAGGTCGCTGCCGCTGCCGCGCGCTTGGGCTTGGGCTGCATCCTCGTCTTGGCTGGAGAAGACCCTGGCATGCGGCAGGGCAACCTGCTGCTGGACGAGCTCAGCGGAGCAAAGCTGGTTTTTGTCCCCAAGGAAGAGCGCGACCAGCGCCTGCAGCAAGCTTTTACCCACGCCGAGGAAAATAGCATGCAGCCTTACATCATCCCTTACGGCGGCTCCAACCCCATAGGAGTGCAAGGCTACATCCAAGCCATGCAGGAGCTCCAAGATCAGAATTTGCAACCAGATTGGATCGTTTTGGCAAGTTCCAGCGGTGGAACACAAGCTGGACTTCTGCTCGGCGCTAAGCAAATCAGCTTCTCGGGCCGAATCCTGGGCATCAGCGTGGATAAACCCGCAGATGAACTCACGCAAACCATCATGGCGCTGGCTAACCAGACGGCAGCGTGGTTGGACATTGATAAAAAGATTAAGTCAGAAGATGTTTTGGTTAATGATGCCTATTGCCGGGCGGGCTATGGCGTCCTCCAGCCGGCAGAGACAGAAGCTATCCGCCTGTTTGCCCGCACCGAAGGCATCCTGCTGGACCCGGTCTACACGGGCCGAGCGGCGGCGGGGCTCATTGACCTCATTCGCAAAGGCTTTTTTAGCCCTGATGAAACTGTACTCTTCTGGCATACTGGCGGGATCCCAGCCCTTTTTGCTGAGCCTTATGCTAGCGCTTTGCTAGGCTAAACTGGCGAGAGCCATGTTTTGATGGTTTGAACTCGGATTTTTAGGTAGGTTTACCCATCTCGGCCTAATAACACTTTTCACCGCACGTGTATAATTCCGAGCAGGTGCTCCGCATGGATATCCGCTCGACTGTCATCACGCTCACCATTCTGGCTGTCATCGCTGCCATCTGGACTGCGGTGCGGGCTTCCCGCGCCATCCAAAAAGGCAAGCGCATGCCCTTTTATTTCAAGCGCCGCAAGCTCTATGACCAAGCGGCTGGTCTGATCCTGACAGCCTTAGCATTAGGCGCATTTGCCTACTTCAACTTCCGCTTTGGCGAGAGCTTTGCCTACCGTTACTTCCCGCCTTCGCTTACGCCCTCGCTCACCCCAACCATCACCCTCACGCCAACAATCACGCTGACCCCTACCATCACGCTCACCCCTACGATCACCAACACGCCCTCGGTTACCAACACGCCTTCGGTTCCGCAAGCCATCGCCACCCAGTTTGACTCGTTTGTTACTCCGAACCCCAATGCAGTATTTAGCCCCATCGTTTTTTCAACCAAGATCGATGAAAATTTTCAGCCGGTTGACCCCGCAGTGGAGTTCAGTAATCCGCTGACCAAGATTTATGGAGCCTATAGCTATAACTTTATGGATAATGGCGTGCAATGGACCGAGCTGTGGTATCGTGGGAATACCTTGCTCAAGGCTGAGACTGGCCATTGGGAAGGCGGCACAGGCGGCTATGGGGTGCTGGTGCTCGAGCTGCCTTCCGAAGAATGGCTGCCTGGAGAATATCAAGTGCAGTGCTTCGTGGGCAGCCAGTGGATCCTTTCGGGCTATTTCACCGTGGTGGGTAACCCGCCCACGGCTACCTTCACCCCCAGCCCAACCTTTACGCTCACGCCCACTGCAACACCTACGCCAACGCGTACGCCGACTCCCACACGCACGCCTATCCCCAGTAATACGCCAAAATCCTCTGCCACCCCTTCGCCATAAAAAAAGCCGGCACATCCAGCCGGCTTAGAATATTTTTACTTGAGGACTAGATATAGCGCCATTCCTGCAACCCTTCCGGGATCTGGGCGGCAATTTGAGCTGCCACCGCGGCGTTATTGCGCAGCAGTGCTAAGTTGACTTTTAAGCTTTCGCCACCGCTGAGCGCGTTCATCTTAGCCAGCAGGTATGGCGTAAGGGCGCTACCACGCACGCCTTCAGCCTCGGCTTGCTGCAAGGATTCGGCAATCAAGGCTTCCATGCGCTCGCGCGGCATGGCACTTTCTGCAGGCGGCGGCACCACCACTAGGACGCTGGTGGTGAAGTTGAGTTTCCAATGCGTGCGCGCAATCTGCGCCACTTCCTGAGCGCTCTCGGCACGCAATGGCACCTTCAAACCGCTCTGGGCAGAGTAAAACGCCGGGAATTCATCCGTTTGGTAGCCGATGACAGGAATGCCTAGGGTCTCCAGCACCTCAAGCGTGGCGGGCAGGTCCAAAATGGCTTTGGCGCCGGAGCACACCACCACGAGCGGGCTCTTGCGCAGCTGCAGCAGGTCTGCGGAGATATCGTAAGCCGGCGCACGGTGTACACCGCCAATCCCGCCGGTAGCGAGCACCTTGATGCCGGCGCGCTCGGCGGCATAAAGCGTGGCGGAGACGGTTGTCCCGCCGTTCCATTTGCGCGCAATCGCTGCGCCCAGATCGCGCAAGCTGAGCTTGTGCGGGTCGCGCGATTCTGCTAAGTTTTCCAGCTGGCTACTGCTCAAGCCCACGCGCAGTTGGCCTTCTTGCACGGCGACTGTAGCAGGGAAGGCGCCATTGTGCTTCACCGCGTCTTCCATGGCGCGGGCGATGGTGAGGTTTTCCGGCCAAGGGACGCCGTGGGTGATTAGCGCTGATTCCAGCGCGACCAGCGGCTTGCCGTTACGCTTGGCGCG
>JAXGPR010000009.1:0-73285 GCA_040766895.1 Anaerolineaceae bacterium
GAAACCTATGTGGATTTCCTCAAGTACGACTTCCCGCGTGTGCCTTTCACCGCGGATAGCGCGCTCTTCCAGCAGATGGCAGCCCTGGGCAAGCGCCTCGTGGACCTGCACTTGCTGCGCAGCCCTGAGTTGGAGCAGCCTATCGCGCGCTTCGAAGGCAAAGGCGAAGACCGGACCATCACCACGCCCAAATACGACCCGAAAACCAAACGTGTGTGGATCAACGCCACGTACTACTTCGAGGGCATTACGCCTGAGGTGTGGCAATACCAAATTGGCGGCTATCAGGTGCTGGATAAGTACCTCAAAGCACGCAAGGGCCGCAGCTTAGAAGATCCGCGCCACATCCTGCGCGTCGCAACCGCCTTAGCCAAGACGATTGAGGTTCAAAAGGAAATCGACGCGCTCTACCCGCAGGTGGAAGAAAACCTAATTACGTTTTAGCCCTAAAAATCGACCGGGAAGAGATACGAGCGCAGGATCACAAAAATGAAATACATCGCCATCAGATAAATGGCTTCCTTACGGCCAAGCTTGCCTTTATTCAACCATAAAATCGCCCACAAAATCAAGCCGGTTACAGCCTCCCAAGGCAGGTCCCACTTAATCAGTGGAATCGGAACAGCATAAGTCGAGATAAGCGCACCGCCGCCAATCCCCACCAAAGGGTTGGTGATATTGCTGCCTACCAGCGTCCCTAACGAGATGCCTGCTTCTTTGTTGCGCACACCTGCCAGCGCTGTGGTCAGCTCTGGCAAGGCGGAAGCGATGCCTAACGTAAGCACACCCAACAGCGAGCCGCTCACATTCGTGCGATCTACGATGATTTCAGTGATGCTGAGCACTTGCGAAGCCGCCAAGACGGTTACCATCAGCAAAAGTACGGAGATTCCCGCATCAATCCAGACTTGCCGTTGCGTTTTGGGGATGCTCTCTGAAATTTCCTCAGACATATGCACGTTATCCTCCGCATTGTAGAACTTGCGCTCGTCCAAATAGAGGTACAAGCTATAGAGGATAAAAGATCCAAAAAGGATTGCGCCATCCAAGCGGGAATAAATACCATCCCAGCCCAAGCCGATGCAAAGGATGGTTGAGGCAATCATCGGCACCATACTCTTCCACATAAAGTATCGGCGGAAGTATAGCGTACCCGATAAAAACACCACCAAACCCATGATGAAGGTCTGCTGCACCACGTCCGAACCGATATTCGAGCCCAAGACGATTGCGGAGCCGGTTTGCATATCCAGCCTGCCGCCTAAGATATTCACCGAAGCGGTTACGTGTGAAGTAATTTCGGGGATAGACGTAGCTAACGAGACAACCGTCATCCCCATAAAGGTGCTGGAGAGGTTGAAATAAGCCGCAATGCCCACTAATTTCTTCACGGAGAGGTTCGCCGCAAAGACCAGCACGGCGATCATGGCAATGCCAAGCAGCGATAGACTAAAAATTGGCCAAGTTTCCATCAGTAATAATCCTTATTAAGCAATAACAAATAAAAGGCAGTTCATTATAAAATAGCCTTAGTGCAGTTTTGCGGATTTAACCGCGAATTAACAATTCAACGATTGGGCACGGGATGAGCTCTTAGGAAGAAAAGTTCATGCGCGGCAATGCTTGCAAGACCAATTCCGCGATGGCATCTTTTGTAAAATGGTCAATGCTGATAATTAGGTCATACCACTCTTGCCGGGTGATATCAGCATCAAAATAGTTTTTGACGAAATCCACATGCGCGCGGTCACGTTTTTCCATCCGTTTTTTCGCTTCGTCGTAAGAGAGAGACTCGCGTTTCTGCCACATTTGGATGCGTTTTTCGGGCGAGCCAATCAGGCGCACGTGCAGCACATCTGGTTTGCCTGCCAGGATCACTTGGCTGCCACGCCCGACGATGACGATATTGCCCCGCGCATAAGCCGCTTGGATAAGCTCGCGCACTTGCCGGATGGTAAGCGGTTGACCGGATGCGAAGGAGATTTCCTTCTGGGCAACGTAATGGGGATCGTTAGGGTTGTAAAAGGGGTTCAGCACGCGCTCCAGCCAAGCCGCCGCTTTAGGAACAGCGGGGGTTTCTTCTGCTTGCGAGGGCTCCTGCTGCAACTCTTCTGCCAGATCCATCATCAACTCCTTATTGAGCAGATGATAGTTGAGCTTTTGGCACAGGATGCGGGCGACCTCGTTTGCTTCGCAGCCGGATTGGCGGGATATGGTGATAATGCTCATCGTGTCCTCCTTTTTGTGGGTTGGGCTTGTCAGTTTTAATTATACCTGCCAGCCAAATACTTTTCCCTGCGGGCACATTAACTATGGAAAATCCCGCCGATTTGCGCGGGTAAGCAGGCTCAGCCGGCAGAAATGCTGGCTAGGTGCCTCCCTGCTAAGCACCCCGAGCCGAAGGCAAAGTGTAGGTTAAACCCACCGCAAGGACCAACCACGTCCAGAGTTTCCCCCACCAAATAGAGCCCTGGGACCAGGCGGGATTGGCACGTGTGCGCGTCCACCTCCCCCACGGGCACGCCTCCCGCGCTCACCTGGCTCTGCTCAAAGCCCTTGATGCCTGTGATGGGCAGGCGGGTTGCGCGCAGGATGCGCTGCAGCTGCTGCGCCTGCGCGCGCGAAAGCTCACGCATGCGCGCCTCTGGTTGGATATGCGCTTGGGCGAGGAAAAACTCTGCTGCTTTGGGCGGGAAGAAGGCTTCCAGCACCGCTTTCAGTGTTGCCGGGTTATCCTTTGCCAAGCGCCGCTCCCATTCCTGTCCAAAAGCAGCGCCAAAATCCAAGCTCAGGCTGAGCTTCTGGTCTGGCTGGCGTGCGGCAAGATGCGAGAGATTCATCACCCCCGGACCGTTCATCCCCCAAGCCGTGAAGATGACGTTGCCAAAGCTCTCCCCCAAAAGCTCGTCCCCAGCCCAGATGCCGGTCTTCACGTCAAAGCGCAGCCCTTGCAGTGCCTTCCAAGAGCCGAGCGAGAGCGTGAGCGGTCCCAAAGCCGGCACGAGCGGCACCACCGTATGCCCAAGGCGCACCAGCGTTGGGAACAGCTCCCCGCGCGAGCCGAGCGCCGGATAAGCCTTGCCGCCAGCTGCCACCACGAGCTTATCGAAGCTTTGCGTGCGGGCTGGCTCGCCTGAGGGGAGGCGTACGGTGAAGCTCGAGCTCTGTTGCCAAAAGTCCACAACCTGGGTGGAGAGGCGCAGCTCCACACCACGTGCGAGGAGCGCCTGGCGCAGGATATCCACCACCGAGTGGGCTGAATCGGAGAGCGGGTAGTACCAACCGTCGTCGCTATGGTGCGTGGGGATGCCGAGCGCGTCCAGCTCTGCCAAGAGCGCCTGGAGCGGAAAAGCTTGCAAAAAAGTCTGCATCCAGCTTTGGTCGGCGCAGGTGTATTTTTCTGGGGAGAGGGCAGCATTGGTCAGGTTACAGCGCCCGCTGCCGGTCACGAGCAGCTTTTTGCCGATTTCGGCGTTGTGGTCAAAGAGGGTAACGTGCGCGCCGCCTTGGGCAGCAGTGAGGGCGGCAAAAATGCCGGAGGCACCTGCGCCAATAATGCCAATATCCATAGCAAAATTATACCCGCTCAAGTAAGCTCATCTTGGCTTGGATGGAATTAAAGCACTTGCCCCTCAAGAGAGGGGCAAGCTGGTTCGATATCGAGAAAATAGGTAAATGCAATTACTTTTGGTCACTCTCCGGCGTGCTTGTAGGCTCGGAAGAACTTACCGGTGCCTCGGTGATGACCGTTTCAGTAGCTGCCGGAGAAACGGCTGCTTCAGCCGGCTTGGGCTTGTGATCCCCGCCGTTCCAGGCAGCTTTGGCTACCTTCACAACCAGCCAGACCACTAAGAGCAGCGCGGCTAACCCCAACAGCAAGCGCAATGGGAAGAGGAAGAAGTAGCCGATAAAAGCAGCTGGTCGGCGAATGATCAATCCATCGCGCATGCCTGGGATTTGCTGGCGGGGAGAAGAGGGATTATCATCGCCTCGCAGTGCCAGCGCATTCGCATTGCGTAAACCCATCTGATAGCCGAGCGCTCCTGCTCCTGCAATGAGACCTAACAGTAGAATCACGGATAAGGTGATCCAAATCCATTTATTTTTCATAGGTGCTTCCTTTTTGTAATTTGAATATTACTTTATAGGTTCATTTTATATGAAACCTAACCTTATTTTAGGCTAAGAAGAAGGGAATCTCAGCTTTCATAGCATACATTAAGAATCGATTTCCGGCTAAATTTGGTACAATGTCCTTGATGAGCAGCACAAAAAACGGAAGCAGCATGGACGCTAATACTGCAAATGGTTCTAGAGACCCTCTCTGCGCCAACCCTCAAAAGCAAGGCGAAAAACTGACCCAGCTGGACTTCCTCACGCTGGAGATGATGGGGATTTCTATCGAGGAGCTGCGTGAACTACTGGATGAAGAAGAACTGCAAGCGTATTTTGCCTTCCTGCGCCGCCAATCCAGCGACTTAGACTCCACCAGCCCGTAATAATCTCGGGTTTCAACCACAGATCAAAATACTTTGCTTTTAAAAACAGGGCACCTTCACTGAGAGGATACCCTGGGGTCTCTTCCGTAAACAGGTGAAAGTACAATCTCTTATGCGAGCGGTTCTTCAGGTTTATCTTCTTCGGGTTGAGGTGGCGCTTCAGGTACTGGTTCGCTGGGCGGCATTTGCTCCACAACGGTAGGGGTTGCGGCTGGAGTGCGGTCAGCTGTTTGCTCAGGTCGCTGCGGCGGCTTTTGCCCGCGGATGATTTCGAGCTCTCGCTGTTTTTCCTCTTTTTGGGCATACAGGCTTTTAATCTTCTCGCAGGTGGGGCGGATGGCTTCATCTACCAATGCGCCATCCATGAACAGCTTGTAGGTAAGATCGCCTAAGATACTCTTTTGGATGCCGATTTGGCTGTCCAGTTCATGGATTTGACCTTGCAGGTTGATAATTTGACCTTGTTGTTTAAGCTTCCAAGAAACTACAGAAGCGTAATGGGAAACATCATCTGAAAATGGCATTTCTACCTCCTTAAATCACGGGTGATTGCTGCTTAATTATTATAGCATCATATCAAACCGGGATTTTCTGGAGCGGCAGGTAAAAAATCCCAGCGTATAATTAATGAGCCATTCGAAGCAGCTGGTTTGTAACGCATGCTTCAATGAGATCTTACTTTAAAGGAAATCCTATGGCACTTTTTCGTATCGATCACACGTCGGAGTGTGTCAAAGTAAGCCTTCCCCTGTATATGATTGTGCCCAGCCCCTATCATTTGAAAGATAAGCCGCTGGAGAGTTATAAAGTCTTGTATTTGCTGCATGGGCTTTCCGACGATGCCAGCGCTTGGCAGCGCTATACCAACATCGAAATCTTAGCGCGTGAACGCGACCTCGTTGTCGTGATGCCCGATGGCGGCCGCAGCATGTATGCCGACATGCAGAACGGTCAAGCATACTTTACCTACCTAACCGAAGAGCTGCCGGCTTATCTGAAAGCGGTTTTCCACCTCAACTTGAAGCGGGAAAACACCCTGATTGCCGGTCTCTCTATGGGCGGATATGGCGCTTTTAAGGCGGCTTTCCTGCGACCCGATCTTTACTCCGTAGCGGGCAGTTTTTCCGGTGCGCTGGCGCTCAGTTTTGAGAGTGAAATTGTGGACGAAGAGCGAACGAAAGAATTTAGCCTAGTATTTGGGGATCTAAGCAAATTCCCTGGCAGCCCTAACGACCCGCTCACCTGGCCGGAAATGGCTGCAAAAGACCCTGAACGCTACCCTGAGCTCTATGCCGCCTGCGGATTGCAGGATTTCCTCTTAGAAGCGAACCGCGCTTTTGTCGGTAAAGCCAGAGCTCTCGGCATCCCATTGGCTTATGTGGAGGAACCTGGGATTCACGATTGGCACTTCTGGAATAGCCAGATTGCTACCTTTTTGGATCTTTACGTCAAACCCGCCGACCAGCCCCAGGCATAGATAGCGTACCAACTACACTTCCAGGCTCAGTTTCAGGTAAAATTTGAGTATGACTGAAACTGACCTGCCAAACTCGGGCAAACAGATTCGGCTAACGGCACTCTCCAGCTGCGCTGGTTGAGCGTCTAAGCTAAACGCGGAAACGCTGGCGCAGGTGCTGCGCCCCCTTGCCTCGATATTCCGACCAGAAGATTACCCAGACCTTCTGGTAGGTTTAGATTCTGCTGATGACGCTGCCATTTGGCGCTTAAACGCGCACCAAGCACTCGTGGCAACCACGGATTTCTTCACCCCAGTTGTGGATGACCCTTACGATTATGGCGCTATCGCTGCTGCCAATAGCCTTTCGGATATATACGCTATGGGCGGCAAGCCTTTCCTCGCGCTTAATATTGCTGCCTTACCACCGCATTTGCCCACCGAGGTATCGACTGCCATTGTTCGTGGGGCTGCAGAAAAAGCCAAGGAAGCCGGCGTGGTCATCGCTGGCGGTCATACCATTCAAGATAAAGAACCTAAATTTGGTTTGGTCGTGCTCGGCATCGTTGATCCAAACACGATGCTAACGAAGGGCGGATTGCAGCCTGGGGATCAACTGTTTTTATCAAAGCCACTAGGTTTTGGTGTGGCTACCACAGCGCATAAACGCGAGCTGCTCACCCCAGAGGAGCTTGAAGAAGTCACTGGTTGGATGAAGCAGCTTAACCGCGATGCTTCCGAACTTGCCATAAAATTTGGTTTACAAGTCGGAACGGACGTAACCGGCTTCAGCTTACTGGGGCATGCTTCCGAAATGGCTAAAGCTTCTGGCTGTGGCATCACCTTCTATTGGCATACACTCCCGTTCATTCATAGTGCGAGAAAATATGCTGAGAGGGGCACATTCCCTGGTGGCGCTTTCGATAACCGGCTTTACTTTGAACCCCATATCACTTTTGACCCCGCGATTAGTGAGATTGAGCGCATGCTGCTTTTTGACCCCCAAACAAGTGGCGGCTTGCTTTTAGCAGTTCCACCTGAAAAGGCAGCCGCCTTCGCGGAAGCCGCGCGGCTTGCCAGAATCCCTGTGTGGCAAGTGGGCAAAGTTACTTCCGAAAAGGGAATAAAAGTCGCAGTGTAAATTTCTAAGCTTGATTAATCGCCTTCTTCCTTTCACAATCAATAAACATTTTCCCAAGATGGATAAATAGTCAGAGAAAATGGTATTGACTCTCATTTGAATATGTTATAATTTCACTGTCGTTTAACGCGTGTTAATAACCTCTTTACAAAGGCGTTCCATGAACAACAAAAGAGTAACTAGTTTCGATGTCGCAGAATTAGCAGGGGTTTCACGCTCTACAGTGTCGTTTGTCTTCAGTGAAGATAAGCAATCCCGAATCCGACCAGAGACGCGCCAAAAGGTCAGAGAGGCAGCCGAAAAGTTAGGTTATTATCCCAACGCTTCCGCAAGAGCCTTAGCTTCAAATCAATCTAATACTATCGGGCTCATCATGACCCGCAGCCCGCGTTATATTGCCTCGGATAACTTCCTCCCCCAAATTATTGGCGGGCTGCTCGATATTGTCAAACAAGAGCAACTCGGACTGTTAATCGAGTGGGTTGAACCCGGTCAGCAAATCCAAACCTACTTACAACTTACTCGTGCAAAGCATATTGATGGGATGATTATCCTCACCCCCCGCTTTGATGACCCGGGGTTGACCGCCCTAGAACAGATAGACATCCCTTGCGTACTCATGGGGCAGATCCCTGAATGCAATCTTCCTTATGTGGATATTGATAACCGCGCCAGCGCAAAGATGGCGGTTGACTATCTCATTGAGTTAGGCCATCGACAGATTGCCTGTATTACCAACGCAGCCACAGCTTACAGTTCAGCAAGCCAGCGGCTGGAAGGCTATCGCGATGCACTTAAAGCAGCTGACATCGCCATCGATGAGAGCCTGATCCGCATGGCTGACTTTGATGCTGCCAGCGGCTATACCCAAATGAAAGACCTCTTAATTGAATACCCTCGTTTTTCTGCGATTTTCGTGGCTAGTGATAACGTCGCCCTTGGGGCATTAGCTGCCATCCATGATGCAGGGCTTTCAGTCCCTGAGGATATCTCGCTCGTGGGGTTTGATGATATCCCCGAAGCTGCATTTTATTATCCCAAACTAACCACTGTGCATACCCCCGCAAAGGAGATCGCAGAAGAAAGCTGCCATCTCCTGATGCAGTTGTTGAAGGGAGAAATCCCCTATAGCCGTACGATTAACATCCCAACGCAATTGATTATCCGTGATTCAGCGCGGATGATAGAAAGGAGCCATATCACGACCAATTGAAGAGAAAAGCGTCCAATTCTGTATTTAACCTAAAAAATAGTAAAAGGAGAAACTATGAAATCAAAGAAAAGTGTAATTTGGGCTAGCATCGCTGTGCTGCTAGTTGCCAGTATAGTGTTGGCAGCTTGCGGTGGTGGTGCCACCCCAACAACAGCCACCGAGGAAACCGGCGGTGAAACAGTTGCTGCCTTGCCCCAGGGTCAGGAATTAGCAAATGCATACGCTGGTATGTATAAAGGGACTGTGGTTACCATGGCAGGACCTTTCACCGATCAAGACGAGGTCGTGTTCAATGATTCTATCAAACCTTTCGAAGACAAAACCGGTATTGATATTCAATATACGGGCTCCAAGGAATTTGAAGCGAACATTAACATTCGTCTGGATGGTGGAGACCGCCCCGATATCGTTGACTACCCGCAACCCGGCCTGCTAAAGTATGCTGTGCAAAAAGGATATGCCATCGATATGACCAAGCTTATCAACCCGGACTGGATTAAACAAAACTACAGTCAAGCCTGGCAGGATCTAGCCAAGATGACCGGCCCGGATGGTGAAATTGTGGCTGGCATTTGGGCTCGTGCTAATGGCAAGTCCTTCGTCTTCTACCCCAAGAAGGCTTTTGACGCTGCTGGTTACGTTGTTCCAACCACCTGGGATGAGATGATGGCTCTCACACAGCAAATTGCTGATGATGGCGATACCCCATGGTGCATTGGTATTGAATCTGGGGCAGCCACAGGCTGGACAATGACCGACTGGATCGAAGATGTGATGCTGCGGGTTACCTCCCCAGAGAATTATGACGCCTGGGTAGCCGGTGAATTGAAATTCAATTCACCCGAAGTTAACTTAGCCTTAGACTACATCGAAGAAATTTGGTTCAACGATGCCTATGTCTATGGCGGTCGCAAAGCTATCCCCACGATCAACTTTGGTGATGCCCCCAAGCCCATGTTCGAAGATCCGCCCAAGTGCTGGTTCAACCGCCAAGGGAACTTTATCACCACCTTCTTCCCTGAGGAAGCCGTTCCCGGTGTGGATTACAGCTTCTTCTACTTCCCGCCCATCGACGAAGAATACGGCAAACCCGTCCTCGGTGCCGGGGATATTTATGCAGTATTCAATGACCGCCCCGAAGTACGTGCTGTCATTCAATACTTCTCCACTGGTGAATCCCTCAAGGTTTGGATCGAAAGTGGTGGAGCCATTTCAGCTCATAATGACGCTGATCTCAATTGGTACGCAGACCCTGTAACCCGCGGCGTCGCAGAGACAATTCGCAATGCAACGACCTTCCGCTTTGACGGGTCAGATATGATGCCAGGCGCAGTAGGTGCCGGTACATTCTGGAAATACATGACCGACTACGTCAGCGGCTCTATTACGCGCCAAGAAGCCTTGGATGCTATTGATGCTTCCTGGCCGCGGTAAACCTTGTGTAGATAGGGTAAATTAACCCAAAGGAGAGCAGGCTGCCAAGACAGCTTGCTCTCCAACCCCTTATTCGTACGGCTTAAGGAGGCAATTATGAACTTAGCTCAAGCTAACACTCCTTCTCCAAATAACAATAATCTATTTGCTAAGATTGTTAACTGGTTTGGATCTACTCTAGGAAAAATCCTTGTTTCTATTTTGGTACCTGCTGTAACGTTTATCGTTTTGTGGCAGGGATATGTTTTCTTGAGCGCAGCCAATGCTCCCCAGATTTTCCAGGTGATCGTCGCTATTGTTTGGGGCGTCGGTGGAGTTGCGCTGCTTTATCTGGTAACCAACTGGCTGGTGATGAAGTTGCCCGCTAAGGCTGCTCGGACTCTGCAACCTTTCGTATTTGTCGGTCCAGCGGTAGCCATCATGGGATGGTTCTTGGCTATTCCAGTTGTACGCTCGCTTATAGCCAGTTTTCGCAATGCACTTGGTACTCAATGGATTGGTCTGGATAATTATGTCTATGCCTTCACTAACCCGCGCATGTTGGAAACTTTCCGGAATAATGCCTTGTGGATGGTATTTGGTACCAGTTTCAGCGTTGGTTTAGGTTTGCTGATTGCTTTTCTGGCTGACCGCACCAAAGCAGAGGTTGTCTACAAATCGATAATCTTCACACCAATGGCTATTTCCTTTGTAGGCGCAGGTGTCATCTGGAAATTTGTCTACACCTATAAAGGCACCGGTGTTGGAATTCAGGAAATTGGACTTCTCAATGCCATTGTGGCTGCTCTGGGGGGAACTCCCCAACCGTGGCTGAATATTCCTCCTTGGAACAACTTTTTCCTTATTGTGATTATGATTTGGTTGCAAACCGGATACGCGATGGTGATCCTTTCGAGTGCAATTAAAGGCGTACCAGCGGAGTTGCTGGAAGCAGCCCGTATTGATGGTGCCAATGAAACGAGGGTCTTTTTCAATATCATCATCCCTTATATCAAAGGAACGCTTCTGACCGTTACTACAACAATAGTAATTTTCAGCCTAAAGACCTTCGACATCGTGCGGGTGATGACTGGAGGTAATTACGGTACGAATGTGATTGCTAACGAGTTTTACCTGCAAAGCTTCACTTATAATGACGCTGGTAAAGCCTCTGCGATTGCAATTGTGCTGTTATTGCTGGTAACTCCAGTCATCGTGAATAACATTCGTTCATTTAATGAGCAAAGAAAGGGGTTCTAAATGGCTAAGGGACAGAAAACAACAAAGAGAACCCAGAATTTTTGGACAAATTTCGTCCTGATCTTCATTTGCGTGGTTTGGATGGTTCCCGTCATCGGCATTTTGATTACTTCATTCCGACCAAGTGAAGATATTTTCAAAACCGGTTGGTGGACTGTTTTCCCACATAAAGAGGACGTAGAAATTGATCGTGTGGTTTTACCTGAAACGGTAGATGTTAATGGTCCGATCACCTATGGTGGAAAAACTGCCACATTCGAGGAATGGCAGAGGGGCGTTCAGTTAGATGATGGCACCAAAGCTACCTGGTATGGTAACAAGCGCACCCGCACGCTTATCATCACACAAAACCAGTGGGTCGGATTTGCGACGAATCTAACCCTTGAAAACTACAAAGACGTTTTGACGGGTAAGACCATTACTTATAAGGATGCACAAGGCAACACTATCACACGTGTTGGAAACAACTTGGGTGGTGCGTTCCTCAACTCTTTAGCAGTTTCCATACCAGGGACGATCATCCCTATCTTAATTGCTGCATTTGCTGCTTTTGGCTTTGCCTGGCTAGAATTCCCTGGTCGCAATATATTTTTCACCATCATTGTGGCTTTGCTCGTGGTACCCTTACAGATCGCCCTTGTGCCTATCTTACAAGACTATGTGAGCCTGGGTTTGAATGGTACATTCTTGGGCATCTGGCTTGCCCACACTGGCTTTGGATTGCCTTTGGCAACTTACCTATTATTTAACTACATCAGTACATTGCCTCGTGAACTGCTCGAGTCCGCCTACATTGACGGTGCATCTAACCTCACGATTTTCACTAACTTGATTCTGCCGCTTTCTGTGCCAGCATTAGCTTCTTTTGCCATCTTCCAATTCCTCTGGCTGTGGAATGACTATCTGGTTGCATTAGTTTTCTTAGGCGAGAAGAATCAGACTGTCACCATCGCTGTCGCACGGCTCGTCGGCGAAAAAGGACAAGACTGGCACCTGATGACCGCTGCTGCCTTCGTCAGCATGATTTTGCCTTTGATCGTCTTCCTGGCACTGCAGCGGTACTTCGTCCGCGGATTGATGGCGGGCTCGGTCAAGGGGTAATAATTAATCTACCTTGAAATTAGCACTTTAGAAAAGCCGAACTTCATGCAAAGCTGCGGGGTTCGGCTTTTCAAAACCTATTACATCTGCAAAGATACAATAAGGAAGGCTGGTAATGAATACATCGCAATACTGGTATAAAAGCGCTATTTTTTACGAACTCTATGTGCGTGCATTCAAAGATAGTAACGCGGATGGATGGGGAGACTTAAAAGGCGTCACCGAGAAGTTAGATTACCTGCAAGATCTTGGCGTGGATGCAATCTGGTTGCTGCCAATCTCGCCTTCCCCCCTGCGGGATGACGGTTACGATGTGAGTGATTACTACGGAATTCTTCCGCAATATGGGAACATGGACGATTTTCGTGAGCTTGTCCGCCTGGCACACGAACGCAGCCTTAAGATGATCGTAGAGCTTGTCCCTAACCATACTTCTGACCAGCATCCTTGGTTCCAAGCCTCGCGGGATCCTAACCATCCGGAGCACAAAAAATATAAAGACTATTACGTCTGGAGCGATACCGACCAGCGCTACAAAGAAGCCCGCATCATTTTCCTGGATACCGAAAAGTCCAACTGGACCTTTGATCCCGTGCGTAAGCAGTTTTATTGGCACCGTTTTTTCTCGCATCAACCCGATTTGAACTACGATAACCCTGAGGTGCAACGCGAAATGCTGCGCGTGGTTCAATTCTGGATCGACCAGGGCGCTGATGGTATTCGTGTGGATGCACCCCCCTACCTCTTCGAGCGTGAGGGCACCAATTGCGAAAACTTGCCAGAGACGCATGCTTTTCTCAAGCGCCTGCGTGCTTTTGTGGATGCATATGCGCCAGGCACCATGCTCCTCTCCGAAGCGAACCAATGGCCAGAAGATGTCATCCAGTATTTTGGCAACGGCGATGAAATGCACATGAATTTCCACTTTCCCCTCATGCCTCGCCTGTATATGGCATTAGCTAAAGCCGACCGCACACCAATCGTCGAGATTTTAGCGCGCACGCCCCCACTGCCGGAGATCTGCCAATGGGGTACCTTCTTACGTTGCCATGATGAGCTAACCCTTGAGATGGTTACCCCTGAGGAGCGCCAATGGATGTGGGAAACTTATGCCCCGCAGCCGCGCATGCGCCTCAATCTGGGCATTCGCCGGCGCTTAGCTCCATTGATGGATAATGATCAGCGTAAGATTTTGCTAATGCACTCGCTGCTGCTCACCATGGGCGGCTCCCCCTTCTTGTACTACGGAGATGAGATTGGCATGGGCGATAACATCTGGTTGGAGGACCGCAATGGCTTGCGTACGCCGATGCAATGGGATAACAGCCTCAATGCCGGTTTCTCTTCTGCTCCTCCAGAGAAGCTCTATGCGCCCGTAATATCGGATAATACTTATGGCTATGCGCAAGTCAACGTGGCAGCTCAAAGAGCTGACCCTAATTCATTGCTCAATCGCGTGCGACAGATGCTTGCCATCCGCAAGCAGCACCCTGCTTTTGGCTGGGGTACGTTTGATTGGGAGGATACGGGTAACAATGCTATTGCAGCCTATCGGCGGACAACTGAAGAAGAAGCCCTGCTCATCGCGAACAATTTGTCCGACCAGACTATCAGCTTGAGTTTGCCGAAGGATTTTCTGGCAGCCGAGGATGTCCTTACGGGGCAACAATTCACCGAGGCGCATATCCAGTTGGAACCTTATCGGTTTATTTGGCTGAGCCAACTCTCTTAATGGAAGACTGGCAATCCTATAATCCTTATCTACATAAAGGAAAATACTATGACGAATGATTTATTTGGAGCAATCGAAGGCGGAGGCACAAAATTCGTTTGCGCAGTGGGCAAAGCTGATGGCAGCATCTTATCTGAGACGCGCTTCCCGACCACCACCCCAGATGAGACATTGGGGCGTGCAATTCAATTTTTCCAAGCGCAGAGCACTACTTTGGGCAAGCTGAGCAGCTTGGGTATCGCTTGCTTTGGACCGCTGGACCCTAACCCCTCCTCCCCCACTTATGGGCACATATTCGCAACCCCCAAGCCTGGCTGGAGCGGCGTCGATGTCGTCGGACGTCTGCAAGCTGCACTCTTGGGATCCCCATCGGTTTCGATACCGATGTAAACGGCGCTGCCTTAGGCGAGGCACGCTGGGGCGCAGCCCAAGGGCTTTCTACGTTCCTGTACTTCACCATCGGGACCGGTATTGGCGGTGGGGCAATGGTTGAAGGGAAGCTCTTGCACGGCTTGATCCACCCGGAAATGGGGCATGTGCTCCTGCCGCATGACACTGCCCGTGATCCCTTCCCAGGGATTTGCCCCTTCCATGGAGATTGCTTCGAAGGGCTTGCCAGCGGGCCGGCTTTGGAAAAGCGCTGGGGGCAGCGCGCGGAGACCCTACCCGCTGATCACCCTGCTTGGGAGTTGGAGGCAGACTACATTGCCATAGCCATGGAAGGATTTATTTGTGCCTTTTCGCCACAACGGATAATTTTGGGCGGTGGCGTGCCACAACAACCGCAGCTGATCCCTTTAGTGCGGACAAAGACGCTTGCATTGCTGGCTAATTACATCCAATCAAAGGAAATCTTAGAAAATATGGATAGATATATCGTACCGCCCGAGTTGGGATCGCGCGCTGGGATAGCAGGCGCCATATCCTTAGCCCAGCAAGCTTTAGAGGAGGCACAAGCATGATTCACGGTGAAATTGATATTAATCAGGAGGCAGCCTGGAGCTTAGAACGTTTGCTGCCACGGCTGGAAGAAAAACTTGCAATTGAAATTGAAGCTGATCCACAGATGTGGCAGGTTTTTCAGGCGCGCCTAAAAGAGCACTTCCCGCGTCTTTTCAAGCTCTATCACCACCTCTACGCTCGGCACTACGATTTCTTCTATTACCTAGAGATGCTGCTCATCAGCATGGCTAAAGCCGCTTTAGATCGCCCAACGGACCTCCGCGCCTTGGATGCTGAGCGGGAGAACAACCCCTTATGGTTTCAAAGCAATCAAATGGTCGGCGGCGTTTGTTATGTGGATCTCTTTGCTGGCAATTTAACTAAAATGCACGAAAAGATCCCTTATTTTAAAGAATTAGGCCTCACTTATCTGCACCTAATGCCGCTTTTCAAGATGCCCGAAAAAGAAAACGACGGCGGTTATGCTGTCAGTAATTTCCGTGAGGTACATCCGCCGCTGGGCACGATGGAGCAATTAGCAGAATTGAGCCGAGCCCTACGCAAAGAAGGCATCAGCCTGGTCATCGATCTAATTATCAATCACACTTCTAACGAGCATGAATGGGCTCAGCGTGCCATCGCTGGCGATCCACACTATCAGGAAATGTATGGAATTTACCCGGACCGCACCATTCCGGATGCTTACGAGAAGAATCTGCGTGAGATTTTCCCGGATGAACATCCCGGCGCTTTCACCTGGTTTGAGAGCTTGAAAGCCTGGGTTTGGACGACCTTCCACTCCTATCAGTGGGACTTGGACTATGGCAACCCGGATGTTTTCAACCATATGGCTGAGGAAATGTTCTTTCTGGCGAATCAAGGCGTAGAAATCTTTCGGCTCGATGCTGTGGCATTTATTTGGAAAGAGCTCGGTACGAATTGCGAAAACCTGCCTGAAGCCCATATGATTTTGCAGGGTTTCAATGCTCTCACCCGTATTGTGGCACCTTCCATGCTCTTCAAATCGGAGGCAATTGTCCATCCGGATGAAGTGGTCAAGTACATCTCTCCCGACGAATGTCAACTTTCTTATAACCCCCTGGTAATGGCGCTCCTGTGGAATACATTGGCTACGCGCAACGTGGACTTGCTAAACCAAGCTTTGGCAACCCGCTTCAAGATCCACCCAGCTACAGCCTGGGTCAATTACGTACGCTGCCATGATGACATCGGCTGGACTTTTGATGATGGTGATGCAGCCCGCTTAGGGATCAACGGATCTGACCACCGCAAGTTTCTCAACGAGTTTTATCGCGGCCGCTTCCCAGGCAGTTTTGCCCGCGGTCTACCCTTCCAAGAGAACCCTAAAACCGGCGACTGCCGCATTTCAGGTACCTGCGCCTCCTTGGCTGGGCTGGAAAAAGCACTGCGGGAAGAAGGACCCAAAGAAGTCGAGTTGGCGATCAAACGCATTGCTCTGCTTTATGACATGATCATGACCTTAGGCGGCATTCCCTTGATTTACTTAGGGGATGAAATCGGTACGCTCAATGATTACAGCTACTTAGATGACCCAGCTCACAAAGATGACAGCCGCTGGGTACACCGCCCCAAAACCGATTGGGAACGCTATGCCAAGCGTCACGACCCAACCACCATCGAAGGGCAAGTTTACGCACGAATGCAAGCCATTATCGCCTTCCGCAAAGCACACCCCGAGTTAGCCGGGGGTGCATTGGAAACGATTGAAAGCGGCAACCCTGCCGTACTGGCTTTCTCTCGCGCTTACCAAGATTCCCCAAGGTTGATAATTTTTGCTAATTTTAGCGAGCAAGAACAAGTTATTTCAGCACGCGTGATCGAGCAAAATAACCTGCCCGGCAAGCAGCGCTTGTTTGGTGAGAGCTCGCTTTCACCTAAGGATGACCTCATCCTTCCACCTTTAGATTTCGCTATCTTTGGATAAAGTGGCGAGGAAATTATCAATAGCGCCAACAAATTTTAACAGACGAACAGTTTTTGCCGTGCTATACTCACTATAAGTATTTGAGAGTGAAAGGTGGATTATGGAAAACACCAATTCCATTATTGATGTGGGGGGGATCCAGGTTGGGCATGCCCAACACACAAGCGGACTTTCGGGTTGTACCGTGCTGCTGTTTGAGCATCCTGCCATCGCCGGCGTGGATCAGCGCGGCGGTGCCCCAGGGACACGCGAAACCGATTTGCTCCGCCCTATGCACATGGTCAACTACATTGATGCAATCCTGCTCACCGGTGGCTCGGCTTATGGCTTGGACGCTGCGGGCGGCGTGATGCGTTATCTCGAGGAAAAAGACCGCGGATTTCCAATCGAAAACGGTGTGGTACCTATTGTGCCGGCTGCTGTCATCTTAGACTTGGGTGTGACGACGCCTTCCGCCCGCCCAAATGCAGCGATGGGTTATAACGCTTGCTTAAATGCCAGGCACTTTTGTGAGGTTGGCAATGTAGGGGCTGGTGCCGGTGCTACTATAGGCAAGCTCCTCGGCTTAGAGCATGCGATGAAATCAGGAGTTGGCACTGCCAGCATGGAAATCGTGCCCGGTTTATACATCGCTGCGTTGATGGTGGTTAACGCGCTGGGTGATATTTATGACCCTGCCAACGGACAACAAATCGCCGGCTTGCGTTCGCCAGAAACCGAACCCACCAGCACCTTGGACTTTATGCAAGCCTTGGCGAGGGAAGAATTTGCTAGACATTTAGAAGAAAACCAAACTATGGGAGCAAATACAGTTATAGGTGTTGTGGCAACCAACGCCAAGCTAACTAAGGAAGAGGTCAATAAGCTCGCCCAAATGGCGCAGGATGGTATCGCCATGACCGTACGCCCGGCACATACGATGTTCGATGGCGATACAATTTTTGGGATCTCAACGCGTATGGTACCTGCGGATTTCAACCTCGTTGGGGCATACGCTGCACAAGTAGTTGCTGAGGCAATTCTAAACGCCGTCCGCTCTGCTCATACTTTTGGCGATTTACCTGGTTTGGCAGGTTAATTTATTAAAATCTAGATCAATATGAAAGGTGAAAAAATGAAATACGACTTAATGACCAAATTAGGCGACTTACTAAAAGATCCCCAAGCCGTGGAGATTATCGAAAAGTATGTCCCCGGACTGGCGAAGAACCCTATGCTGATGTTGGTTAAAAGGAAGAGCCTGGAGTCACTCCTTGATATCCCGCAGGCAAAGGATGCCGGTCTGACCAAGGAAATGCTCGAAAACCTTCTGAAAGAAATCAATGCGAAAAAAGCCGAGGCGTAGCTTTTAGCCTGCTGCGCCTTGGCGCAATGAACTTTAGGTACATGATAAAGGCAATTTGAAATGTTGTTGACAATCGATATTGGCAATACCAATATCACGCTGGGCATCTTCGAAGGCAGCCAGCTAAAAGCTCACTGGCGCTTGGCGAGTGACCCTGCGCGCATGCCAGATGAATATGGCTTGCAGCTGCTGGGTCTCTTCCGCAGCAGCGATTTACGCCCGGAGGAGCTCAGCGACGTCGTGCTGGCTTCGGTAGTGCCGCCGCTCACATCCCATATTCAAGAAGCTTGTCAGGATTATCTCTCAAAGCCCTCAATAATCATCGAAAGCCAGCACTGCGCACCTATCGTCAATCGCTACGATCCACCTCAAGCTGTTGGTATTGACAGGCTGGTCAATGCGGTTGCCGTGGAGAAAAAATATGGCTTGCCAGCCTGTGTAGTAGATTTTGGCACCGCAACGACCTTTGATGCAATCGACCGCGATTACAACTACCTGGGCGGGGCGATTGCTCCCGGAGTGGGCATTTCACTGGATGCACTCGTAAGCCACACTGCCAAGCTGCCCAAAGTGGATTTGCAGCTCCCTGAGCATGTGATTGGGCGCAACACCACCCAGGCAATGCAATCGGGCTTGTTATGGGGTTATATCGCCATGGTGGAAGGCATGGTTGCTCGCTTCCGAGCTGAACTGGGAGAGGATCTTCAGGTAATCGCCACGGGTGGATTAGCCGCACTTGTCGGCAGCCATACCGCGAGTATCAATGCAATTGATCCTTGGCTTACCCTCGAAGGACTTTACCTAATTTGGGAAAGGATGCATCCATGAGCAATCCCATCGCAGGGAAACACATTATCTTAGGCATCACCGGTTCTATCGCCGCGTACAAAGCCGCAATTTTAGCCTCCAAACTGACTCAAGCTGGTGCAAACGTAGATTGCATCCTAACGGAGAGTGCCACAAAGTTCATCAGCCCGCTCACTTTTCAAACCGTGACTGGTCGCAAAGCTTATCTTGATCAGGATTTATGGGCTAACGAAGGACATGTGGTGCATATCGGGCTAGCCCACGAAGCAGATTTGTTGCTCATCGCTCCTGTGAGCGCTAATACTTTAGCTAAACTTGCCCATGGTATTGCTGACAATCTGCTATGTGTAACAGCTCTGGCAGCCACCTGCCCCTTAGTGCTTGCCCCAGCCATGGATGCCGGCATGTATGCCCACCCTGCCACCCAGCAAAATGTACAAATGCTCAAGGAGCGAGGAGCTGAGTTCATCGGGCCGAGACCGGGCCATTTAGCCTCCGGGTTGGTCGGCTTGGGCCGCTTCGCCGAGCCGGAAACCATTCTCTCCCGTGTGCGTTTCTTATTGGGCAGGAATGGTAGGCTGGCGGGTAAGCGTATCCTCTTGACTGCTGGTCCAACCCAAGAAGCGTTAGACCCTGTGCGTTACATCAGCAATCACTCTTCAGGCAAGCAAGGTTACGCCATTGCTCAGGCGCTGCTGGATGAGGGCGCTATGGTTACCTTAGTCAGTGGACCTACAAACCTCCCCTTCCCGGAAGGTGCGCAGGTCATCGAGGTTACTTCTGCAGCTGAGATGAAAGATGCTGTAATGACACATCTACAGGACAAAGACGCTTTCATCAGCGTGGCAGCTGTTGCTGATTTTACCCCGAGCTCCACAGCCGGGGAAAAAATCAAAAAAACGGGGCAGAACCTGACTTTGGAGCTTGTGCCCACAGTGGATATCTTGCGCACTGTTTCAGAAGAGCGCCGGCGCTTTAACCCAGGCATGCTCGTGATTGGCTTTGCTGCAGAGACAACCCAGACCTATGAAAACGCGCGCAAGAAATTGCAGGAAAAAGGTTTAGACCTAATAGTAGCTAATGACGTAGGTCAGCCGCAACCTGTCTTTGGTGCGGACCAGAACAAGGTTGCCTTTATTCACGCCGATGGGCAAATTGAGGAATTCCCTGGATGCCAAAGTACGCTGTGGGAGAGAAATTAGTTGACTTTTTGATACACAAATGGGAGCAGAACGACTGAATTAGTATCCCGCAAGCATCCTAATGATCCAAGCTTGAGGCGGTTTCAACATGAGGCTCGGTAGAAAAAACGTAAATGTTTCTGACCGGAAAAGACCCAAAGCCTGCGTGCTCTACTTCAAGATGAATTCGGGTTAATGAGCAGGTTCGTCAATTTTATTATGGCGAATAGCTGCTTTTTATGAACCAAACATGTTTAAGACAATATAATATGACAAAATATTAAGAGGTGAATGATGAAGCGAACTGTTTTTCTTATGATTTTCAGTATTTTATTAGCCGCCTGTTCCTCAACCAGCCCGACTCTGTAATTGAACCCACAGCTACACCAGCAGGAACCATTGTTCTATCTGGTGGCGGCGTTGCAATTCGAATTCCTGATCGGTATATTAGCGGGAATCAAGAAACTGTCGATGCAGTTTTGGAAAAATTAAAAACCATGGGAAGTTCTTATGAGGGAGCTGTTCAATCACTTACTAATAATCGTGATGTTTACTTAGTTTATGCTTTTGATTCCGAGTTTGGAACCAATAACACCATTTCAAATATGAATATTACTTCTGTCTATGTTCCAGAAGACACAAAACTGGAAGATGAGATTCAATCCTTAATTAGCACTTATACCGATGCTGGAGCTACAGATATAGAGAATAATCCCTGCCAACACAATGACAATGATTGTATCGAGTTAGAGCGACAATGACTGTCGGTGACATCGACATGAAAGTACTCCAATATTTAGTAAAACAAGGGAGTCAAGTTTACATCGTAACATTTGCAACTGAGGTTTCGGATTTTCCTCAGAAATATGCTGAATTTGACGAAGCATTTAGCACATTCCAGATACTTGATTAACATAGATCGCTCTTACTAAAGAATTTATAAGAGAAACCAAACCCTTTGATATAATTGCTTAGCTTACTTCAAGGAACTTTTTCATGATCTTTCCCGGAATGGTAGACGTTCATGTTCACCTGCGCACGCCTGGAGGTGAACATAAAGAGGATTTTCGCACCGGCAGCGCAGCTGCCTTGGCTGGCGGCTTCACCATGCTTTTGGCGATGCCTAACACCCAGCCGCCATTAGTCACTTTAGAAAGCTGGCAAAGCGCACAGACCCGAGCTCAAAGCGAAAGTCTGTGCGATGTTTTTTTATATGCTGGCGCATCAGCCAACCACATTGATCAGCTGCCTGTTCTGGCTCAGCATGCTCCTGCACTAAAGATTTACATGGATCAAACTTACGGTCCCTTGTATGTACGCGGGCTGGCAAACCTGATGCCCATCTTCTCAGTTTGGCCAGCAGCCAAACCCATTTGCGTGCATGCAGAGGGCGAATCTGTTGCCTTAGCCATTGGGCTTGCTGCCATGTACAAAAAGCACGTGCATATCTGCCATGTTTCGCGAAAGAGCGAAATTGAGTTGATTGCGCAAGCTAAAGCGTCTGGATTACCTGTGACCTGCGAGGTCACCCCGCATCATCTTTTCCTGACGGATGCCGACGCTGCCCGCTTAGGTCCTTATGGCGATGTGCGCCCTACGTTGGGAAGCGTTGAAGATCAAGAGGCGCTCTGGCAGCACCTCAACTCCACCATTGACTGCATCGCCAGCGATCACGCCCCACATACGCGAGAGGAAAAAGAGCAGCCTGAAGGCAGTCCTCCGGGTGTGCCGGGGTTAGAATCTACCCTGCCCCTGATGCTTACGGCAGCAGCACAAAGCCGCCTTACCACCACTCGCCTCATCGAACTGCTCTCCACTAATCCTCGGCAGATCTTCAACCTGCCCGAGCAGGCTGATACTTTTATTGAGGTTGACCCTTTAGCAAAGTATACTTTCCCGGAGCACCCACTTTACACGAAGTGCGCTTGGTCTCCATTTAGCGGCATGCCTATGATCGGAAGGTTACAACGCGTCGTTTTACGCGGGCGAGAGGTTGTCCGCGATGGAATTGTCCTAAATTA
Source organism: Anaerolineaceae bacterium (assembly GCA_040766895.1). Lineage (GTDB taxonomy): Bacteria > Chloroflexota > Anaerolineae > Anaerolineales > Anaerolineaceae > Mesolinea. Next base: position 22,078 of record JAXGPR010000009.1, read on the forward strand.
TCATTAGATACCTTTAACAGGAGTGTTATTATGATTACGCCAAAATTAGAACCTCTCTTTAAGCTGGAAACTTACCAGCGCCAACCCCGTTTTCAAAATGGTTTTTATCAACAAGATATTCTTTCCGTAAATCAATTTAACAAAGAAAACTTAGACTATATTTTTGAGCGTGCCGATGAAATGAAGGCTATGGCTCACCAATGGGGAACTTGCGATTTGCTCAAGGATTACACCTTAGCGTGTGTGTTTTATGAACCCAGCACGCGCACCAGTTCCTCTTTCATCTCAGCCATGGCACGCTTAGGGGTAAAGTCATCCCCATCACCGAAGGCATCCAGTACTCGTCGGTCTCCAAAGGTGAATCGCTGATTGATAGCATTCTCACCCTCGAACAGTATTGCGATGTAATCGTTTTACGCCATTCAGAAATCGGTTCTTCTGCCACAGCGGCTAAATATGCCAAAGTGCCAATCATCAATGCTGGTGATGGCGCTGGCGAGCACCCAACTCAGGCTTTGCTGGACCTTTATACTATTCAGAGCGAGTTGGGTCACATCGACGGACTGAAAGTAGCGATGGTAGGCGACTTACGTTACGGCCGCACCGTGCACAGCCTCACACGCTTGCTTTCCCAGTATGACGTTTCCTTGAGGTTTGTCTCTCCTGAGACTTTACGCTTACCCATGGATCTGATGAATGACCTGATTGATAAAGGCATCAAAGTGCGGGAAACCAACAAAGTTTCAGATGTAATCGAGAACGCCGATGTGCTTTACGTCACCCGCATCCAAAAAGAGCGCTTCACGGACTTGGCGCAATATGAAGAGGTGAAAAACTACTTTGAAATTACACCGGAAGTGATGGCACAAGCCAAAGAAAAGATGATCGTGATGCACCCATTGCCACGGGTTGGTGAAATTCATTACAAAGTGGACCGCGATCCGCGTGCTGCTTACTTCCGTCAGGTACAAAACGGCCTTTACATTCGTATGGCTTTATTAGCCGCTGTGCTCGGTCAAGCATAGAGGGTAGCCTGATGTACTTTATTCAAAAATTGGTAACAGCAATCGCTAAAAACGACAGCTTGTTGTGTGTGGGGTTAGACCCACAGGAAAAGTTCTTACCCACCACTGGCGATATCTTCACCAGGCTTTCGGATTGGGGCAAGAACATCATTGATCAAACTGCAGATTTAGTCTGTTGCTACAAGCCCAACAGTGCCTTTTTTGAGCAGTTTGGACCTGCTGGTCTGCGCGCATTGCAAGAGATTATCAAGGGAATTCCAGAGGACATCCCTGTAATCCTCGATTTCAAACGGGGTGATATTGGTTCTACTGCCCAAGCTTACGCACACGCGGCATATGCGCAATATAACGCTGACGCTGTTACGCTCAGCCCCTACTTAGGCCAAGATAGCATCGCACCTTTCTTAGAGGATCCTGATAAATTTGTGTTTTTACTCTGCCAAACCTCCAATCCTTCGGCTAATGCCATTCAAAACTATGGAACCCCACCACTTTACGAATACATCGCCCAACTTTCCAAAACTTGGGGCACACCGGAGCAAATCGGTTTGGTTGTAGGCGCTACCCAGCCCGAAGCACTGCAACGCGTACGCGATCTCTGCCCAGAAAGTTGGATTTTAGCACCTGGCGTGGGTGCCCAAGGTGGCGATTTACAGCAAGCTCTATCCGCCGGCTTACGCTCAGATAAGTTGGGGCTGATCATCCCGGTTTCGCGCAGCATCATCGGAGCAGAAGACCCCAGGCGTGCTGCACAAGTCTTGCGTGATCAAATCACCAACACACGGTTAGACCTTAACCTCCCCCTTATGATCCCTATCGGAATTTGGTCGATGGTCTCTTTAGTACTGGATGCATCAAATTTGGCAGTTTCACTTTAGCTTCGGGTAAAAAATCGCCTATTTACCTTGACCTTCGCCGGCTCGTCTCATATCCAAGCGTCTTAGACATGGTTGTGGATGCCTATATCGACAAGTTAATTGGCATGGAATATGACTACCTGGCAGGTGTGCCTTATGCAGCTCTGCCCATTGCTGCCATCGCAGCTTCCAAGCTTAAACGCCCCATGGTTTACCCCCGTAAAGAGATTAAGGAACATGGTACCGCTCAAGCAGTAGAAGGCGTGTTCCAGCCAGGGCAAAGCGCTGTCTTATTGGAGGATGTTATCACCAGCGGTGGGTCGATCCTGACAGCCGCAGAGACTTTGCGTGCAGCTGGCTTGGATATTCATCAAGCGATAGTGCTTGTCGATCGCGAACAAGGCGGCAAAGCAGCACTCAAGGATCATGGCATTCAAGTCTCTTCTGTTCTTACCATGCAAGAAATTTTGGGGCGCCTTTACGCCCAGGGCAAACTTGACCAAACGACCTATCTGGAAGTACGCGCCTACCTCGCAGGAGAACATGCTAACACCTGAGCTCAGCTGCAGCTTTTTGGGGATGAACCTCACTAACCCACTGGTATTAGCATCAGGGATCTTAGGCACCAGCGCCAGCTTGATGGAGCGGGTGGCGCTCTCTGGAGCTGCTGCCATTACCGCTAAGAGCTGCGGACCAGAAGCACGCGCCGGGCATCCAAACCCTGTTACGGTTTCTTGGGATTGGGCGTGCTCAATGCTATCGGTCTGACCAACCCCGGAGCACGCGCCGAAGTACCTTTATTGCGTGAGACAAAACAGCGATTAGCAGCTTTAGGCGTGCCGCTCTTTGCCAGTATTTTTGCCCCTCGGCTGGAAGATTATGGCGAGGTTGCACGCATTATAGCGGAGGCTGAGCCCGACCTGATTGAAGTGAATATATCCTGCCCCAACGTGGCGAGTGAGTTTGGCACACCTTTTTCAGCAAGTGCGGAAAGCGCAGCAGCGGTTACGCGCACCGTGCGCAAAGCCGTAAGCCTGCCTATAAGTATCAAGTTAGCCCCTAACGTGCCTGAGATCAGCCGAATAGCCCAAGCAGTAGTGGCAGAAGGTGCCGATGCCATCACCGCAATTAATACTATGCCTGCAATGTTGATTGATGCTATAGCCGCTAAGCCAGTCCTGAGTAACCGAACTGGCGGACTTTCCGGACCAGCACTCAAACCGATTGCTTTACGCTGCGTGTATGAACTTGCCCAGGCAGTATCCGTCCCCATCATTGGCACTGGCGGAGTGAGCTCTGGAATTGACGCTGCGGAGATGCTAATGGCTGGGGCGACGCTTGTCGGAATCGGTTCAGCGGTGATCAAGGACGGTCCAAGTGTTTTTGCTCGTATTTGCACTGAACTAACGACTTTTATGTCAGATAATGGCTATGCGCAGCTCGCGGACTTACGCGGGAGGGCGCTGCCTTGAACCAAGCTGGGCTTTTCACCGCTTACCGTATCCAAGAAAAGCGATTAGAAAACGCACATACTTGCAGCCTTGTTTTGGATGGCAGCTTACCCGATGCACTCCCCGGCCAGTTTGTGATGGCTTGGCTGCCAGGTATTGATGAAAGACCTTTCAGCCTTAGTGGGAATGACCCGATGCGCATAACTGTGGCAGATGTTGGTCCGTTTTCACATGCGCTCAATCAACTGCAACCTGGCGACCACCTATGGCTGCGCGGTCCTTTAGGGAAGGGGTTCATGCCTCGTGGACATTCCCATTTGCTTCTTGGGGGTGGTTATGGCGCAGCACCACTAATTTTTTTAGCCAAATCTTTATGTGCACAGGGTGATCAGGTGGGCGTGTGTTTAGGTGCACGCAGTTGTGCTGACCTTTTATTGGTTGAAGAATTCGAGTCTCTAGGCTGCGATGTTTGGCTGGCAACTGAGGATGGCAGTGCTGGCAAACAAGGCTTGCTGACGGCTTTATTGCCAGAGGCTCAAAATGCCCTAAAACCTGAAACAATCTATGCCTGTGGACCCATCGGGATGTTACTTGCTATAGCAGCCTGGGCTTGCACTGCCGGCTTACCTGCGCAGCTTTCATTTGAAAGCGTCATGCGCTGTGGCGTTGGGCTGTGTGGATCCTGTGAGCTGCCAGAAGAAACCTGCCAACAACTTGGATTAGCACCGGGCTTCTTAGTTTGCCATGATGGACCGGTTAGTGAGATTTCGACACACCGTTCCAAATGATTTCTTTTATTTGTGGCGTAATTGTTTTTTTGATTACTCGGTGGTTATAAAAAATGTCCATCAAATCAAATTTGACACAAAATTATTGGCTTGCAGTAAAATTAACAAGCCTTAAGCTTTGCGCGTTGAAAGGAGTCAGCCAATCGAAAAAAAGAGAACCCCCCACCAATTTAGTCGTTTCACAATTCATTGAATAAAGGAGAAAAGATGAAAAAAAGTATTTGGTTATTGTCAACTCTGCTTATCCTCAGCCTCGTCCTCTCTGCCTGTGGGCAAACAGCTGCCACAGAACCAACCGAAGTAAATTGCCGAGCAGAAGCTTCGTATGAAACTGTTGGTTCCTACCAAGTGCCGGCGCCCATTGAAGGCTGCTTCAATGTCGCTTTTGTATATGTCGGTCCCCACGATGACGGCGGTTGGTCCCAGTCGCATGACGTCGGCAGGCAATATGTAGAACAAACTCTCGAGGGCGTGCACACGGCTTATGTTGAAAATGTAGCTGAAGGCGCAGATGCCGAACAGGTTACACGTTCACTGGCACGCAAAGGCTTCGATGTCATCTTCACTACATCTTTTGGCTTCATGGATGCCTCTGAGATCGTCGCCAGCGAATTCCCCGATGTGGATATCATCCATATCAGCGGTTACAAATCAAACGGCACAAATTTTGGCAACTTGATGGGAGCCATGGAAGACATGAAATATCTCGCAGGCATTTTAGCCGGCTCCCGTGCTAAGATGGATGGCAACCCCAAGATTGGTTACATGGCTACCTTCCCTATTCCAGAAGAGCTGCGGTTGGGCAATGCCTTTGCATTGGGTGTGGAAAAGACCTGCCCTGAATGCACTATTGATGTGCGCTTCATCAATACTTGGCATGATCCAATTCTTGAGCAAGAAGGCGCTAAATCACTGTTTGATGCTGGCGCACAGGTAGTCATGACTGGTGCAGATACGCCTGCTCCTGCTTTGGCTGCTCCTGAAGGCAAATGGGGCATTACCTACGACTACAAAGGCAACTGCACGCTGCCTACCTGCCTCACTTCGATGTATTGGAATTGGGGCGTAATTTACGCCGATATTGTGGAAAAATGCCGCGCTGGCACGTGGGAAGATGGCTCTCAATACTTCGATGCTGATTCCGGTGGCTTGGGCTTATATGGCTTCATGGAAGGTGAAACTCTCATGCCCGGCGTTGCTGAGTTGCCCGAGGAAGACCTGCAAATGGTTCGAGAAATTCTGGATAAGATGCTGAAGGGCGAATTTACCCGCTTTGATGTCTTCAAGGGTCCGATTATCGATAACCAGGGTAGGCAAATTCTCGCTGATGGCGTCAGCTTGGAACAAGTCGACTTGGATTGTTTCAAAGAATCGGGCGGTCCTTGCAGCATTGGCGTCTACTGGTGGAACGAGAACGTCACCGCAGAATTACCACCTTTACAATAAAGTTGACTATTCTTTCAGGAGATGACCGTTTGGTCATCTCCTGAAGTATCTGGGAGTCAGATACATATCTGGCTGGAATTCAGCTAATAATTTTCGCACTATCAATAGTAAGAACATTTTATGGAGCAAACTTTTTCAGAAAATCAAAATGCAGTTGAAATGCGGGATATCGTCTTGCAATTCCCGGGGGTGGTCGCCAATGATCATGTCAATTTCACTCTAAAACATGGCGAGATCCATGCCCTCTTGGGCGAGAATGGCGCCGGCAAAAGCACCTTGATGAACATCTTAGCCGGCTTATATAAGCCCGATTCCGGAACGATCCTCATCAACGGAGAACCAGTTACCTTCAATTCCCCCCGCGATGCTATTGCAAAAGGCATTGGCATGGTGCACCAACATTTCATGCTCGTGCCTACCCTGACGGTGACTGAAAATATCCTTTTAGGTTTAAATGAACCCCGCTTTCTCATGAACCTGCCCGAATACGACCGCAAAGTGGCTGAAATAGCCGAGTCTTTCGGAATGAAAGTGGACCCCACTGCTAAGATTTGGCAGCTTTCGGTAGGTGAACAACAGCGTGTGGAAATCTTAAAAGCGCTTTACCGCGGTGCGCAAATTCTAATCTTGGATGAACCAACAGCGGTGCTGGCTCCCCATGAAATCCAAGATTTGATGAAAACGATGCGCCTAATGGTCAGCGAGGGCAAATCTATCGTGTTTATCAGCCATAAGCTCAACGAGGTGATGCAGGTGGCTGATCGGGTGACGGTATTGCGTAAGGGCAAAGTAACAGCGGATGGAATAAGTGTGCAAGATGTTACAAAAGAGAAGTTAGCCGAACTGATGGTTGGGCGGAAGGTGCTTTTCCGCCTCAACAAAAAGCTCACACTCCAGGCAAAGTTGTGCTGGAACTACAGCATGTCTCCGCGCTCAACAACCGCGGGTTACCAGCCCTAAAAGATGTGAGCCTGCAAGTGCGCGAGGGTGAAATCTTGGGCATCGCCGGCATTGCTGGTAATGGTCAAAGCGAGCTGGCGGAAGTCATCACAGGCTTGCGCGCGTGTGAAGGTCAAGTCTTTATCAATGGGGAAAATGTTGCCAACCGATCTCCTAAAACCGCCATCAAGCAAGGCACAGCGCACATCCCGGAAGACCGCACCGGTGTAGGTACTGCGCCCAACCTTGCCATTACGAGCAATCTCATCATGAAAACCTATGATAGCCCACCGATCAGTGAGAATTGGCATATCAGTTACTCGGCTGCACAGGAATACGCTGCGAATTTGAAACAGCAATATGAAATCCAAGCGCCAAGCGTGAACACACAGGTAAACAAACTTTCTGGCGGGAACCTGCAAAAGGTCATCCTTGCTCGGGAAATCTCCAGCGAACCCCGCTTAATTATCGCTGTGCAACCTACACGCGGTTTAGATGTCGGCGCAATTGAAGCCATTCAGAATCTGCTGCTCGAGCAGCGTGAGCATAACGCTGCTATTTTGCTCATCTCAGAGGAATTAGATGAACTTTTAGAACTCTCCGATCGGATTGCAGTAATTTATGAGGGAGAGTTAGTGGGTGAATTCAGGACAGAAGAAGCCGATCTCAATACCATTGGCTTGATGATGACTGGCGCGTTGAGGAGTCAGGTATGAGCTTACCTTTTTACCTCCAGGTTGAAAAACGTTTAGATGAGCCTCCCCGCTGGCTGCCAGTAGCCACATCGGTAGGCGCGATTGTCTTGGCTTTTTTAATCAGCGGGGTAATCCTGCTGCTCATCGGTGGAGACCCGGTAAAGACCTTCCAGTACTTCTATAATGCAGCTTTTGGCAGCTGGGGAGCGCTTTCGGATGTAATCGTCAAAGCCACACCACTGCTTCTAATTGGTCTGGGTTGTGGGATTGCCTTCCGCATGAAGCTTTGGAACATCGGCGCTGAAGGGCAGTTTTACATCGGTGCTTTTTGTGCCAGCTTAGTGCCACTTGTCCCATTGATGAACATGGAAACGACACCTCGAGCCGTCGTGCTTTTGGTAATGGCACTTTTCGGGATGATCGGTGGCGCACTTTATGGGTTCATCCCTGGTTTCCTCAAGGCTAAGTTCAATGTCAGTGAGATCATCTCCACGCTGATGCTCAATTATGTGGCTGTCTACTGGAATAATTACTGGATTTATAGCACCTTTAGCGAGGCTGGCTTTCAAATGACGAAGATGTTCCCGAAAACTGCGTGGCTGCCGCGTTTAGCTGACTTAGCCCAGCAAAACCGAGCATTCTCAGGAATTACACTCCATTTGGGTGTAGTCTTTGGGTTGGTTGCAGCTGTAATCCTTACCCACGTCATTAATCACAGCCGTTGGGGCTACGAAATCACCTTGATCGGGGATAACCCCAAGGCAGCGGAATACGCTGGCATCGATATCAAACGGAACATCATCCTGGTTTTTATGCTTTCTGGTGCATTGGCTGGCTTGGCTGGCATGTCTGAGGTTAGCGGTGTGGTTCACCGCTTGCAAGAACGCATTTCCACTAACTACGGCTTCTCCGGTGTGATTGTGGCTTGGCTCGCGAAGCTCAATCCCCTTGCCACCATACTGGTTTCTTTTCTCTTCGGCGCTCTTATTGTCGCCGGGCGCGAAATTCAACCCTCGGGGTTGTACTTTTTGATCCAGGGAACGATCCTCTTCCTTGTAATCAGTAGTGATGTATTGCTGCGCTATAGAATCCGCTTCGTGCGCACTTCTTCGGAGGCTGCATGAACTTTGAAATTATCCTCCGCTCGGGGCTTTCAACCGGAACGATATTGATTTTTGCTGCCATCGGGGAAATCCTGACCGAGCTTTCGGGCATACAGAACCTCGGCGTCGAGGGAATGATGTTAGTAGGTGCCATGGCAGCTTTCAAAACCTCGCTTGCCACGGGTAACCCTTGGATTGGTTTACTCGTAGGCATTGCTGCAGGCGGTCTTCTTAGCTTAGCGCACGCGGTCGTGACCATTCATTTTCAAGCCGATCAGGTGGTCAGCGGTTTATCGCTTACCTTTTTAGGTACAGGCTAGCCCTTGTACTCGGCGAAGGGCTCACCGGACAAAATGCACCGCTTATCCCAAACGTTACCATCCCTTTGCTTTCACAGATCCCATGGGTGGGGCGGGTTTTCTTTAGTGACCTCAATCTGCTCGTCTATATCGGCTATCTATTTATTCCCGTAGCTTGGTGGTACATCAATAAAACGCGTCCGGGTCTGCATTTACGCGCCGTAGGAGAAAAGCCAGCTGCAGCAGATAGCTTAGGCGTCAGCGTTTATGGCACGCGCTACTTGTACACCTTTATCGGAGGTTGCTTGGCAGGTTTGGCAGGCAGTGCTATTAGTATTGCCATATCTCCTGGGTGGTATAGCAGCCAGACGACTTCCGGGCAAGGATGGATCGCGGTGGCATTGGTAATCTTTGCTCAATGGAATCCTTTGCGTGCGGCATTAGGCGGATATCTTTTCGGCATGTTACGCCGCTTTATGTTAGATTTGCAAGGACCGATGATATTATTTGGCGCTCCTAATCCTTTCTTCTACAACCATAACCTGGCATTCTTCCTCCAAATGACGCCGTTCTTATTGACCATCATCGCTCTGGTTTTGGGTTCGGCAGCTTCCCGCCGGCAGCGCATTGGGGCACCAGCAGCTCTGGGCGTCCCGTATGTGCGCGGAGAGCGGGATTAGGAGATATAAATTTGCATATTGTCTGAAGTTTTAGTCTGAAGTATGTACTTCAGGCTATTTTTTACCTAATAAGCATTGACGTGTTTTGAACATTCTCCATAAACCTTTACAAAGGTTGGATATTCTTAGTCGCTTCCCATACAATGGGCTTTTGGAGTAGGTAATAGAAGGAAACAGAATGCCAACGGACACTGAAACAACAACGGCTGCCCCAGCAGGCGAGCGCTTGGTCTGGCTGGATCTGTTACGCATTGCGGCTTCCCTATTAATCGTGATGCTTAATATCACTGCAAACCAACTTAGAGCCATGCCAATCGAAGCACCTGGCTGGCAAACTGTAAATCTTTACCTTGCTTTTTCCCGAGCAGCGACACCCCTCTTCACAATGATGAGCGGTGTGCTCTTCTTGGGCTTAGGCAAGCAGCGCAGCTTGAAACAGCTTTTCCAAGGTCCCCTCAAAAAGGTTGTTGTAATTTACTTTTTCTGGTCATTCCTGTATGCAATTTATTCTTTATTCACCCAACCTCCGATACCTTCATCGGAAATTATTCCGACCGTGCTTAGGCGAACGCTGGAAAGTTCTGACCATATGTGGTTTCTGCCGATTCTAATAAGCCTTTACCTGATCTCGCCATTCTTACAGCTGATCTTAGATCATAGCAATAAAGCTATCATAGAATATGGAGTTGCTTTAATGGTAGTCGGTTCGATCGGGCACACCTTTTCGATGGGTTGGGATTTTCTACCCTTTGCTGAACCTTTACAGACTTTTGTGGCTAAGTTCCCGATTGGGCATCTGATGTTGTTTGCTGGTTACTTCTTACTCGGTAATGTTATCCACCGTTACTTCAAGCCCAATCAGCTGACCAGATGGTTGCTATACTTAGCTCTGCCAGTTGGTGTGTTACTCAACGCTAGCCTGACGCATTTTGCCTCTCAACAAGCTGGTGAAACCACTTTAACTTTTTCTACCCCACTTTCCTTAATGACTTTTATGGTAGCGGTACCTATTTTTTGGCTCTTCCAGAATAAGATCAAGCAGATTTCGTTTTCCACTAACACGAAAAAGCTGTTTGCCACCATTGCAAGACAAACCTTAGGGGTTTACCTCATTCATCCGATGGTACTCTTTGGTTTGGACAAGTTCTTACATTTCACACCTCTTAGCTTTAACCCCATTTTTTCGGTGCCTGTGCTGACACTGCTTGCTTTCAGCCTAAGCGCCCTGATTATATACGGGCTCAAAAGGCTGCCATTTCTTTGTTGGATTGCCTGAAAGCGTTGTTAGCGCGCTTTTTTAGCTTTTACTTCAGCTTTCTAAGGGTAAGCTTCAAAGCGCAAATCCTATTTCTTCTTAAAACAAGCCATAAAACCGCTTAGAGTATAATTTAGGGCACATCAAGCTCACCTTAACACCAGAAAGGGATATTCATGTTCTCAAATTTTCAGGACGCATTGGCTTTCATTCGTGGAAACAGCATCGAGCTTATTGATCTGCTCTATGGTGACCTATGGGGTCAACTCCATCACTTGACGATCACAAATCGTGAGTTCACATCCGAGCTTATGTCTGAAGGGGTTGGCTTCGATGGATCCAGCGTGGGTTTCAAACATGTGCACTCTGGCGACATGGTGCTCAAGCCTGATCTCGCTACAGGTTTTATTGATCCGTTTCATAAACAGCCAACTTTGGCTTTTTTATGCAATATTTTTGAAGCAGATACCAAAGAACGTTATCAATTTGACCCGAGAGAAATTGCTAAACGCAGTGAAAAGTTCTTGCAAGATAGCGGTATTGCCAATTGCAGCCTATGGGGACCTGAATTCGAATTTTACATTTTCGACCGCGTAACTCTCAAAAACAGCCCATCCCTGAGCTTATGCCAAATTGACTCTGGTGAGGCTAATTGGGGAGATCTGGTCAACCCTAACGGTTATGCATTACCGGATAATCACGGCTATCATGCTGCTCCCCCTTGTGATAACTACTATGAGCTGCGCGATCGGATCGTTGTGACCCTCGAAAAAATGGGCATTCCTGTCAAATATCACCACCATGAGGTAGGAGGTCCAGGCCAATCCGAAATCGAAACGCCATTGCTGGGTATCATTCAAGCGGGCGATGCGGCACTTCTGATCAAGTATGTCGTCAAGATGACTGCGATGCTTGCTGGCAAAACTGCTACCTTTTTACCCAAGCCAATTTATGGATTAGCCGGGAGCAGTACCCACTATCATCAGCTTTTGCAGAAAAATGATCAAAATTGCTTCTACGATTCAGAGGGTTTTTCTTTGCTAAGTCAGACCGCAATGCATTACATTGGCGGATTGCTCACCCACGCCCCTGCGGTCATGGCTTTTACAAATCCTAGCTCAAATTCTTATCGACGGCTTGTACCAGGCTTCGAGGCACCGGTCAAAGCCATTTTCTCGGCCGGCAACCGCAGCGCCGCTATCCGTATTCCTAAATACGCAACGGCGCCTAAGGCTGTACGCATGGAATTCCGACCGCCAGATGCCACTGGAAATGCATATCTTTCCATGGCTGCCATGCTGTTAGCTGGGATAGACGGCATACAACATCAAATTGACCCGACAGAAGCTGGTTTTGGGCCAATCAATGAGAATATATTCGATTGGCCGGAGGAAAAACGCGCCAAGATCAAATCCTTGCCCACCTCTGTGGAAGCGGCAATGCAAGCACTCGAGAGTGACTCAGGATTCCTTAAGGCTGGCGGTATTTTTGATGATACCCTGATCCAGACTTGGACGACAGTAAAACGCAAAGAAGCTGAAAATGTCAACCAGCACCCAAGCCCATTTGAAATCGAAAATTATTATGATTGCTAATGTCGTTTTATATGGCGAGGTCCAATCTAATTTTTAGCCCTTCCTAGAGCTCAAATTAATTCTTGTCTACCGTCAGCTTTCAAACGCTCAACGACTTGTCGTACTTCTTGTACACGGTCTTTGTGGCAAATGAGCAAGGCATCTGGGGTATCCACAACCACAAAATCTTCCAAGCCAATAGCAACGATCAGGCGTTTATCGGTAAAAACCAGGTTATTCTGGCAGTCCAAGAGTAGTGCCTCCCCCCGAATAGCGTTGCCGTGCTCATCATGAGGCAGTAGTCGCTTTAGGCTTGCCCAATTCCCGACATCTGCCCATTGGATATCGACAGGAAGAACAGCTACGCGCTCGGCTTTTTCCATAATGCCATAATCAATGGTTTGCTTTTTAACGTGCGGCCAAATTTGAGCTAAAGTATCAGAGTATGCGTTAGTTCCAATCGTTTGACCAAGCAGCATGACTTGCTGGTAAAGCTCGGGCATGAGCATCTTGTATGCTTTCAGGATCGTGCTAATCTTCCAAATAAACATGCCACTATTCCAACAGTAATTGCCCGCCTCGAGCATGGCTTGGGCAGTATTAAGATCAGGTTTTTCCACAAAGCGCTTAGCTTTAAGCACTTTGAAGCCATCTACTTTTAATAGTTGTTCGCCCTGTTCAATGTAACCATATTCCGTTGAAGGCGAATCTGGGGTAATTCCTAATGTGACCAAGTAGTCACTTTGGGCGACATGTAAGGCAGCTGCTAAAGCTTGCCGGAATACTTGCGGTTTTCCAATGAAATGGTCGGCTGTGAGCACAGCCATTGAAGCTTCAGGATCTCTTGTAAAAAGGTGAACCGCAACTAAAGCAATGGCTGAAGCCGTACCCCTACCCTCGGGTTCGAGGATGTAATTCTCGGTGGGGATTTCTGGAACTTGCTCTGCTAAAAATGCAGCATGTCTTGCCCCAGCGACAACGATTATTTGCTGAGGTGTAAACAACGGCGCTAAGCGTTCGACTGCAATCTGAAACATGCTTTTGTTGCTATAGAGGGCTAAAGCTGTTTTGGGTAAGTGTTCGCGTGAAATCGGCCAAAGCCGCGTGCCGGCGCCTCCAGCCATAATGACAGCATAATTCATCGATTCACCTCGTGTGTAAGTACAATTTATTATAGCTTATTCCCCTTTTGCTTTGATCAGTTGCCCATGATAAACCAACTATACTGCTGTAAGTTTTTTCTTGTCATTATCGTATAAGATATCTAACCCCAAGCGCACCTAAAGGCGTCCCATGAATACAATACCTATGCGCAATTCAATCTGCAATGTAATTTACTAATCCATACACATTAATATATGCTCATATAATACTATGCGCAACTCCATTCAGGTACTATAACTTTTACTAAATTTCTTTTTTTATCCATGCCGGGTTGTATTGATCGTCATTGAAAATTTCCGAGTGGGTAATATGCTTCTCCTCCCCCATTAACTTCAAATCCGTCTACCTTATGGCTTAATACTTATTTTAACTATCTGCTTTGATTTCAAGGTTATCTATTAGACGTTGGAGTAGATGTATTTGCGTCTGACTATCAGTTGCAGATCGCAAGAGAGCATTTAAGTCTTCCGCACCTGCTTCTGCGAGCTGTGACCATCCTAAATAACCGCCTTCAATGCGCTTCTGCGTGCGCAATAAGAGTGACACAAGTTCATGCGGAGGCAACGAAGCTAAACGTGCAGCAGGTCCGCTCGCGTCCATCCCAGTTTCTAGGGTGCGACTAACAGCAAAGCTCAAAGGGTTACGTATTTCAGGGGTGAGGCTGCCATAAATTAACCAGGAAAGTAGATTATTCTCAGCATGTTGTTCCCGAATTTGCGACCGTAGAATAGGATTGATGCGATCAAGAATAGCGGTAATTCCAATAGTATAATAAATATCTTCCCCTCCAACCTGATTGTTATTGATAACAAGATTATCTGGGGAAAATGTCGTATCTGGTAGTTGGTTATCTTCGAATAAAAACTTTGTGTCTTTAAGTTTATAAAGTATTTTAATTATCGTCTCAAACTGACATATATCAGCAGTCACTAAAGTTTCAAAATGACAATTTAAATTATCAACTAAAGTATCAAAATGACTAATTAACGTAGCGTCTAATGTCTCATCCTGACAAATTCCTGCCCGAACTAAAGTCTCAAAATGACATAATCGTTGGGGGCTATAGCGAGCTGCGCGAAGGAGTAGGGTATAGAAAATTTGATTTTTTGCAAATGCATGCCAAGTTAGGGGCGTCATGTTTTGGTCAGGCTCTAACAAAAAGCCGTATATAGCACCTTGTAATATTTCGTCAGATGGCGTGAGCTGAACCTCGTTTACCCTCAATAACCAATCGGTACCCATTTCGGATGGGCGGGTAGTTATGCGGCAAAGATATTGACTAGCCAATTCGCGTTTGGTTTCACGCCAATTGCGTGTGTATTCGGATTGAGAATTAATTTCCTTTTTGCGAGGCCTACCACGCGCACTCGGTTTAAGTTGAGGGATGCGTTTTGGCAGTGTTTCGGATCCTATCCATTTTTGTAAGGTTGATAAACCGCCTTGCACCCAAAATGTATTTCGATCGTTGCCATGCGCCCAGTCAACATAACAGCAATTTCTACTCATCAAGTAAAGCATACCCAAATCGCTGCCCAATTCCGGAAGAACGCTATGAAACCAATACCATGGAACTGCTAAGAAGCTCTCAGGACGGATTAAGTGCGCAGCAAGGCGATCACACAAAGCAGCTTGAGTTGAACTGATTTTAGATAGCTCACACGCAGCCTGAAAAACTTCATGGACTGAAGTAGCAACGTTAAAACGTTGAGCCCCGGTTACCTCTGGCGTTTTATAAGGAAAAGTAAGTATTTGACTTCTGGAACATTCCAATGCGTAGGTTAACAGTTCAGAAGGTTCGTGATTAGCCAAATTTGCCTGAAACCAGGTGAACAAGTCTTGTGCATCCCCTGGTGTTAACAACATTCCCCTGTACGTGTAGGTGTTAGGAGCTCTGGTAACTTTGCCATCTACGAAGCGGTGAACAGGTTCTGCTCGGCGAACAAACCAGTCCATATTACCAGATTTGAAAATGCGAAAGAAAGTCGCTCGACTGATGACATTGCCAAGCATATCCAGAAGGGTGTTTACGTCAATAGAGACTGCATCCCCCGCCTTAGGGTAGAGTTGATCGGCCCCATGCTCTCTTGAAGCGCGGTAAAATGCTTGCCTTAAGGCAGTGGCAATGAGAACAGGTCCCGAACCAACATAGGGAACAAAGCGAAATAGATAAGCTGGTATGGCAACAATCGATTCCGGAGAAATTATCGCTTCGGCGACGTTAGAAGCTCCTGAATCAATGCTATAAACAGTTTCTGATTCTTGGTTAAGTGTGCCCATGGGCACACTTGAACGAAGAGAAAGTTTCAACCGTTTACCGGTAACATCCTGGACTAATGTGTCTAGTAACGGGTAATACTGACATAGCTTGGCATAGGTTTTTGGCTCTGCGGTAATGGTATATGCTCCATCAAATTGGACATCCGCAGAATTCAGCAGCTCTTGAAGATTGGGAACTGATAGGGTCTCCAGCTCTTCTCGAATTTGTTGCCAAGTACCAGTGGTTATGTCGCTCATGACGGTGCAAAAATCAATAAAACTATTAAATACGTGAAATCAGATTCGGAATGGTCAGTTTAGTCTTACGTTCTTCTAAGACGGTTGATAGGTAATCTGAAGCCAAGAATAAAGCCTCGGTCAAAGAGCCATGTGCATTTTCGGCAATTTCAATAGCTTTAGATTCTGGTAGAACAGATAGAGGCTCTGCAAGACCAGCCATACGGCAGCGTGCATAGAGCAGACTGGCAATTTCCTGAATGCTCGGAGAACGGAAAGGTACATAAAGACCTAAAAATTGACTCAGGCTGCCAATATTACTGACAGTGTTGTTTAAATCCTGTAGAAAAATAATTGTACGGATCTTTTTTTGGTGTTCTACAGACCAATCAAGAAGTTGGGTGAGATATTCCTGATCAACCGGGGGACCATCCAAGACCAGTAATAGCTGATCAGTACTTTGCTCAAGGCGTTCATATATGTTCTCAATACGGTTGGCATTCGAGCGCGCCGATTGGATCCCTAAGGTCTCAATAACTGCCATGAGAAAGTGACGAGGTTCAGTTAAAGTATTGGTATTTAAGTAGAGCCCAAACATCGTGCCTCGATTTTCTAATAAGAAATGTGTTTGAGCTAATTTCATTGCCAGCATGCTCTTACCACTGCCAACTGGTCCAGCGACGACTCCTAAGTTTTTATAAGGGTCCTTTTGGTCGCACAAGAAACTATGCACCACCTCAAAAACCTTACGCTGCTCATTAAGATTGGGATAGAAGAATCGTGTATCTTGATAATGAATAAAGGGGTGCTCTAAAAATCCGGCTTGAAGAAGATCAGGTGTTGTAATCATGACTCATGCTGCTCCGTCTTTTAGTAAATAGATTAGCATGCGTGAGCTATTAAGTCAAGTACTCAAATAAAAACGTCTAGTTTCTTCAACTGACCAATAAAGTAAAATAATAATTAATTTCGGCTTGTATTTACAGTAAAATAATGTAAAATGGAAAGGACATATATCCTCATTAAATAAGAGGTTGACTAATGGCGATTATATCTTTAATTAATCGAAAAGGTGGAGTGGGCAAATCCACAATTAGCATTAACCTTGCCGCTGGATTAGCAACGTATGAATCGCGAAAACCAGAGAGCAAACCGGTTTTGCTGATTGATATGGATGATCAGTTGAGCGCAACAATTACAGCTATGGGAGGGGGGTTAGACGATCAGTTTGTTCCTATGATTACAGCAGAAAACAACTTCCCCTCAGCATTAATTAATGGTTTTGGAGCTTCAGAAGGCATCGTCGAAGACTCGCTAATTCCTAGAAAACGAGAGAAAAAGGTAAAGATATTTAAGACCAATAAAGCTCGAATGGAAAATTTGGAAGCGGAATTGAAAACACGTGAGGAACCAGAACTCCAACTGACATATTACTTAGAGCCGATCAAAAACGATTATGCATATATAATCATTGATAACCCCCCATCTGCTGGTATTGTGCCCATGAATTCCTTGGTTGCTAGTACTCATGTGCTTATTCCAATCGAACCAGACGGATTGAGCTTGATCGGCTTAGCCGATATCTTGCGCATGATTGAGAGTATCCGAAAAACCTTCAATCCAGAGTTGAAAATATTAGGAATTATTCCTTCGCGTTATCGAATGGTGCGGAGACAATCGCGGGATGTAATCGAAGATCTGGAGCGTTTATATGGGCATCTTTTACTCCCATACGTGAAGGATTTAGCAGAAATATCGGCTGCGACTACAGCGGGATATGACATATTTTCATTTACTAATGAAAAGTCACAAGCGTATCGCTGTGTTTCAAATCTAGTCGATGCTGTTTTAGGAAAATTAGAAACATGAAAACTTGCTGCACTGTGCTCATGGGCACAGTAATCAAAACCAAGATAAATGTGCCCACGGGCACAGAAATAAAAAGTGTGCCCATGGGCACAATCGCATTAGCACAGATCGTGTTGATCACAAGGAGTGTGTGAGATGGCAGAAACAAAGAAGAGAGGCTTTGGAGATTTAATTAATCTCACGAGTGATGCTTTTAATGCAAGCACTGCTGAGAAAGAGCAACGTGAAGAAGACCAAACGCCTAAGATGCTGAGCAATCGGCAGAGCGTTTATCGCGTGCCCCTCTCTATGATCAAACCTGATCGCTTTCAAGCTCGGTTTCTATTGCCCTTTGAATTACGGGAAGCGTTTTTTCGGCAAGAAATTGATTGGGAAGAAACTGTCCGCAAGTGGATGGCTTTAGCTGAGCAAGACCGCCTGGTTCGACGTGAAATTGAGGAACTCATTGCTTTGGGGGACTCATTGCATGATACTGGGCAAATCAAACCTATTACCGGTCAAGTAATTAATGAAGACGGACGTGAAGTTTTCAAGATGTTGACAGGTGAACGGCGGTTTTGGGCGACGGCTTTTCAATCTGTGCTTAGCGGACGCAAAGATGAACCTTATGTTTTAGCTATCATCGATAATCAGCCTAGCTTAGAAAAGCAAATTGCAGAGAACATGGCTTATAAAGCCTTAACACCAGTTGGTAAGGCGCGCGCTGCGGCTAGGATCGTTCTCGAATCTAACGGTATTCAGCCGAATGAATCTTTGGACGAATATAGCTACTTTCGTCAGGTTCTTGATGTGCGCTTGAGTGATGAAACCAAGGATATGTTACTCAAAACATTGCAATTAGAACGCACGTATTATGGTCGCCTAATGAAATTCTTCGAGCTTCCCCAAGATTTGCTGGAAATTTGCGACCGCGCGGAAATGCCAGAGCGCGTTTTACGCGAAATCATGCAGTATGATGCTAAATTCTGGCCGGCAGCTGTACGGTATTATGCCGAGCATGATGGCCGCACCTATCAGGATGTACATGCATTTCTCGAGCGTATTTCAGGTCGAGAAAAGACGCGTAAAGTGCGGCTGCCGGCAGATCCAGCCACAAAGTCAGCTCGGTCTCTTAAGCGCGTATTCCTCAATCTGGATGAGCTGCCGCAGGAAGACAAGTTGGGCTCAATAGCCGACGCGTTGGTCAGCGAGGTTGCTCCCGAAGATGCCCGCCGCATGGTTGGGCAGATGGAACAACTCACTGAAGCACTCAAAGTCCGAGTGAATAATCTGAAATAAGCTATTGATAATCATTATTAATCAACATAGGTTTGTTCGACTGATTTCAGTTCTAGATCAATACCTAAATAATGATGCGTAAGCACAAGCGACCATTATCACTTTGAACGTCTCAAAATGACAAATTAATAAGAATTTCAAAGATCCATTCTCGATCAGAAGGAAGATTGGGGAAATAAGAAATCCATCTTAACGTGAATTGTTCGTTTCAGTAGATAGTCAACCATCTTTATTCTCATAAAATTGCGTATAGCTTAAGTTTGGATATTTCTATATGACCTATTATGGCACTGATATTGCACCTTAAATACTGAGTTAATTTTCATAATCGTAATCAATCCATATTGGGTTGATTCTTTGGAGGATTAGATTATGTCACGAGCATTTGGTGTAGATATCAGCAGATACCAGTCGAGCCAGGATGGATCAAAAAAACAAAACTTTGATGCACTGAAAAATCATACTGAGGAAGTGGTTTTTATCGCTGCTCGCGCAGGCATCTCTTGGAATTATGAAGATCCAATGTTTGATTATTACTGGAGCGAGATGGCGCGCATTAAAGTCTGTCGCTTGGCATATCATGTGGTGTACTTTGGAGAAAGTGCGCTGGCTCAGATGGACTCACTCTTTAAAATTCTAGACAATCAGGTTGATTGGAATCATGACCGCTTGGTGCTTGATTTAGAGGTAGCTGGTATTAATACTCGCGCACGAATCACCGCCACAACCCAGAAATGCCTTGACATTTGCCGGTCGCGCACCGGAAGGTATCCCATCTGCTATTCTAGAGCCTCTTGGGTAAATAGCTATCTTGCCATCAGTCAATTACCCAAGCTCGACTGGTGGTTGGCTACGTATCGTAAAGCCCTGCCATACCCGTTATTCACCCCTGAACATCCCGGACCACCCGTTCTGCCGACAGGAGTGGATACCTACCTCATCCATCAAACTGGAGAGAAAACCAAAGGAATTGGTTCAGTCAGCCGATATATGGACTATGATCGCTGGAATGGGAATAAAGCGGATGTATTGCGATATTTTAATAATCCTAATTACATTGATCCGCCAATAGAAGATCCAGTGGATGTCCTCTTTAGAGCCCGTTGTATTGTCTCCGCGTTATATACTCGCCAAGGACCAGGTGTTGAATATAAAGCAGTTGGTTCTTTGAGCTTTGGAGAAGAAGTTGATGTTTATGAAGTGAAAAACGATTGGTTCCGTATCGATCCGACAGCGTCAATTTGGTGCTCGGGGAAGTCCCAATATATGCGTCGGCTTGACCCCAATCAACCCCCCGAACCTCTTTTCAAAGCGAAGGTGATTGTCAGTGCTTTATATAAGCGCAAAGGACCGGGAAAGAATTATGACATCTTAGGTTACTTGGTTAAGGGAGAAGTGGTAAACGTATATGAAGTAAAAGACGGTTGGTACCGTATCGATCCAACGGACCAAGTTTGGTGTTGTGGAACGAATCAATACATGACAAGGCAATGAAATTCCCTTAAGAATCGAAAAGACGGCCCAAAAAGGCCGTCTTTCACGGTTAATAAAACAGATTAGAGTCCGCTTAATAAATTGCCTAAAGCAAGCAAAACAAAAGCAGCGAAAACGAGCCAGAATGCGAATGGTGCTACGGCGGCAATTACGCCAAGTTGGCCCAACAATCCGATTACGGCTACTACAATAGCGATATAAAAGGTTAAATTTTTTGGAGCACTTAGTTTCATATTATCCTCCTATGGATAAAAATAGAATTGAATTCATAAAAATTATAACATAAAATGTTCAAGATTGAAATTAGAATTAGCGCAGAGAGCCTGTCAAATTACAGGAAATAATCTCGATTTAATTTATAATCATTTAGGTAAGCGCTGGAGTATTATGGAAAACGAAGAAAACATGAAAATAACGATTACTAAAAACGGACCTTACATCGTGGAAGGCAATATTCCTCTGGTGAAGAAAACCCAAATCGTGTCCGAATATGGGGAACCGCTCACCTGGCAAACCCTCGAAAAAATTGAAACCCCGCCAGAAAGTTATGCCCTTTGTCGCTGTGGTAATTCCAAGCATAAACCTTTTTGTGACGGAACCCATCAACGTGTTCCATTTGATGGAAAAGAAACTGCAATAACTGACGGCTCAGATGAAAATAAACGAAAGCTGCCAGGAGGAAAACATCTCATCGTTTATGTGGATAGTGACCTGTGCATGAGCTCGGGATTTTGTAACTTGCGGAATATTGGCATAGTGAACCTGGTGATCGATTCTGAAGACACGATGAAGCGCTCCTTAGCCATGGCGATGATCGAGCGCTGCCCCTCGGGCGCGCTTACCTACCAAATTGAACCTGATGAACCAGAAATTGAGCCAGACCTGCCTAAGCAGATAGCTGATTCAATCGAGATCACCTCAGACGGGCCGATCGAAGGACCACTGTGGGTGACGGGTTATATTCCAATTGTGCGTTCGGACGGGATGCCGTTTGTGGCGCGGAATCGGGTAACCCTTTGTCGTTGCGGTCAATCGCGCAACAAACCGCTGTGCGATGGCACACATCGGCATAATGCTGAATGGAAATCCTTCTGGAAAGAATAGCTGCAAGATAAATTTGGCTAAATAAAACGAATCAGACTAAGTGACCGCTTGGTCACATTAGCTAGTCAGACGCCTTATTTTGTTTTATAGTTCGAAGATATGCTAAAACGTCCGCAGCGCGGACAGGAAGACTATCTACTCTCAGACCAATGGCATTATAAAGCGCATTGGTGATTGCGGGTGGAGTGGGGATGCTCACAATTTCGCCAATGCCTTTAGCTCCAAACGGTCCACTGGTGGTAGGGTGCTCCTCTATGATAGAGATGACTTTCGGGCTATCCCGCATAGTGGGGATGTGGTAACGTGCTATTCGGTCTGTTTGAATGATACCGTTATCAACCTTAAATTCTTCCATTAAAGCATGCCCCAAACCCATCACCACGCCACCTTCGACTTGCCCTTGGAAACCTAAAGGGTTGAGAACACGCCCAGCATCATGCGCGGAAATGACCTGTAAGACCCTAATCTCTCCACTTTCTAAGCTTACTTCGATCTGAACTGCTTGGGCGCTGAACGAAAAGGCAAAGTGAATCGGATTGCCTTCGCCAAGCTCGTGAGTTTGAGGGGCAATGTAATTACGTCTGATAGATCGACCGGTGCTAGTGTGCTCAAGCAAAGAGGCAAGTTGTTGCCAACTCAGGTTGCGCATAGACATATTATCAAATTGCTCTTGTTGGTCAGGCGTGCAGACTGCGCCCTGAGGAGTCAACTCAGTCTGCTCGATTGGAATATTCCAATATACAGACACTGCGCTGAGCAAATGTTGGCGGAGATCACGTGCTGCCAATAGAGCAGCATTTCCAGTCACAAAGGTCTGACGCGAGGCAGTCGTTGGGCCGCTTTCCGGTGTAAGGTCGGTATCCATAACCAAAACATCAACATCATCAGGGCTACGGTTCAAGGTTTCTGCTACCAAAAGGCGCAGTACAGTTACCAAACCCTGACCAATCTCAGCAGCTGCCGTGCGCACTTGTAAGCTGCCGTCCATACGTAGCTCCACATCTGCAGCACCTTTATCTGGTCCGTTTCCTCCCAAACCGGTATTCTTATAAGCTGCTGAAATGCCCCAACACGTAATGTAATCCTTACCGTCACGCCTAATCTCCTGGGGTTTAAACGGCTCTGACCCAGCGATCCGGTGGAGGTGAGTTTCAATCTGATTCAGGCAATCCAATAAGCCAACGCTTTCTTCCAGAAGCTGACCCGTATTCGTTTGGCTGCCCACTTGTAATGCATTAATTTTGCGCAAAGTAAGGGGATCCATGCCTAATTCCTGGGCTAACATATCTATCATGCTTTCGATTGCAAATGCTGATTGCAGCACCCCAAAGCCGCGGAATGCTCCTGCCGGCGGATTGTTGGTATAAACCGCATAACAATCCGATTTCACAGAAGGGATTACGTAAGGACCTACGGAATGAGTTGTGGCACGGGTCATCACCTTCTCGCCCAGTGAAGCGTAAGCGCCTGTATCACCAAAAAGTTCGGTTTCAGCTGCTACGAGTAATCCGTTTCTTTTCGCGCCTAACTTGACACGAATTTGGGTAGCGTGCCGCTTAGGGTGCACGAGCAAACTTTCCCTCCGGGTGAAGAGCAATTTGACCGGTTTGCCAGTGGCTTGCGCCAAGAGTGCCGCATGAATCTGGCCGGCGATATCTTCTTTGCCGCCGAAGCCACCGCCTGTTATTTGCCCGCGGATGCGCACCTTTTCTTCTGGGATGCCTAATGCAGCAGCGACCTGTTCACGGTCGGCATACGGAATTTGCGAACCGACATATACTTCCATGCGTCCATCAGCAAGTGGTACCGCAATGCTGCATTCTGGTTCCATAAAAAGGTGATCGGTAAAAGGCGTCTTAAAAGTATGCTCAAGTATGACTTCTGACTTGGTAAAACCTTCGGAAACATCGCCTTTACGCACTTTAATATGCTTGAGCAAATTGCCCTTGGGGTGTGTCTGTGGTGCGTTTGGTTGAAGCGCGGCTTGCGGGCTAAAAAGCACCGGCAGCGGCTCCACTTCAAATTTGATCAGCTTGATGGCTTGATCGGCTATGGCTTGCGTTTCGGCGGCTACTAAAGCCAGCGCATCTCCCACGTAGCGAATGCGTTCGCCAATACCGACTAAGACAGGCCAATCTTTACTAAAAAGGCCATGTTCACGAGCGGCAGGCAGGTCATCGGCGGTCAATATCGCATAAACACCTGGCAGTGACTTAGCTGCTGAGGTGTCAATTTTGGTGAGAATTGCGTGCGGAACACCAGCCCGCAAAACACGCGCATAGAGCATACCCGGAAAGCTATGGTCATCGGTATAAATAGCAGAACCTGTCGCTTTAGCCAGGGCGTCTGGGCGAGGTTGGGGTGTTCCAATAACATGTGTATGCGCGGGAACAGACTGAGGCTTAGGGGTGGGTAATGGCTGACCAGTGCGCATTGTGTAAGCTGCTGCCAATACTGCTTGCAAGATAGCCTCGTAGGCTCCACAGCGACACAGGACGTTCTTAAGTGCTCCTTTTAGCTCTTCATAAGAAGGATCGGGATGAGATTGCAGGTAAGCATAAGCTTGCATAATCTGAGCTGGTGTGCAGAATCCGCATTGTATGCTCCCATACTGGATAAAAGCATCCTGGAGAGGGTGCAAGTTCCCGGGGGTGGGGGAGAGGGCTTGCAATCCTTCTATCGTCAGAATATTTTTCCCAATAGCCTTGCTTGCAGCTATTCGGCAGGACTTTACGGGTTTCCCATCGAGGAGCACGGTACACACGCCGCAGTGACCCTCTCCACAACCAATTTTTGTGCCCGTTAAGTGCAGGCGTTGGCGCAATAAATCTGCTAAAGTTTCATTTGGAATCTCGGGAAATGAATATGAACAGCCATTAACCGTCAAGGAAATATCTGCCATAGCGATATTATAGTCTATTGGCTTTTGGAATAGCCAAAAAAAAAAGAAAGCGGCAGGAAGTGACCTGAAACTATGAGTTTTATTAATATTTTCGGAAAATGTCTAATCTAATCAAAGATTATGCTATAATACAATCTAGCAAAACATTTAGAAAAGGAGTTAGATATGAAAGGGAATGAAAAAGTAATTGAAACCTTGAACGATTTGCTCTCCGATGAGCTGACTGCGATCAATCAATACATCGTGCATGCAGAAATGGCAGAAGATTGGGGATACCCTGTGCTGCATGAATCCGCTGAAAAACGCGCTATCACCGAGATGAAGCATGCCGAAAAACACATTGCACGGATCCTTTTTTTGGAGGGTCGGCCGATCGTAAGTAAACTCAAGAACATTCATATTGGTGAAGATGTTCCCAAGATGTACGAAAATGATCGTATGTCAGAACAAGAAGCTATCGAGAAGTACAACGCTGCCATCAAGCTGTGCGTTGAAGTTGGGGATAATGGCACCAAGGAAATGCTGGATGCGATTCTGCAAGACGAGGAAGATCATATTGACTATATTGAGGGCGAACTAGAAAAAATCTCTCAGATGGGATTGGCAGTTTATCTTACAACCCTAACCAAGTAATAAAGCAAACATTTCAACAATACTCCACCGTGGTTGGGTGGAGTATTGTTTTATTTACCAGGGCGGCCGACTATGGTTATTGGAAAAGGCTATTTTTCAATTCGAGATTAGTCCCCTGAGCGAAAGGATAAAAAAGTTTACTTAGGCAAATAGATTGTAGAAAAATTGTGGAACTACAAAGTCTCCCATGTGAAAGCCGTAGCTGGCAACCAAACCTCCAATTGCTAGGAGAGCACTAAAACCTAGAACAATATAATCCCAGCGGTGATACCGGAGTTCATAAAGCCAGGTGCGTTTACCTTGACCAAACCCACGTAAATCCATGGCATCAGCAATGTCTTCACTTGAGAGAATTGCGTTCATAGTCACTGGGATGATGAGCGGAGCCATTCTGCCAATTTTGCTGAAAACCCCACCTTTAATATCGTCCAGCTCAAAACCTCTCGCGCGTTGAGCGTCCATGGTGACGGAAAAGTTCCGCGCTAAGCTGGGGATAAAGCGGATCGCTAACTCCGTAGTGTAAGCTAATTTATCCGGCATTCCTAAGCTGCTGAAGGTGGCACCATATGAGCGTGCATCCATCGTGTAAGGGATAAGGATAAAGTTCATCGAAATTCCTAAGACGCGTAAAATCTGGCAAATGGCAAACCATAACCGTTCGATTGTAAGCCCAAAATGAATGGTTTTTCCAAAAAGGGTGAAGCCGTTTGGCCAAACCAGCTGACCACCTGGGGGAACCACGCCGCCAGCGCCTCCTCCGGTAATGATTGTATTAATCACAATCATCATGAAGAGCATAAATAATACCAGCCTCCAGCCGCCGCGGGTCTCTTTCCAGGTAGTGTTTCCTAAGCGGTACCAGATGAGTGCAATAATAAAATAGGTAAGTAAGAACATCCAGTTCCAGGTGGAAGTGGCTGCGATAAGGAAAGCAAAAGAAAATATCCAACGTGCCCGCGGGTCAATATGATCCATGGGGCTATTGCGATATTTATAGCGCCAACTCACTAGCATAATTAAGAGAAAAAGTTAGGGCAGGCTAATATTCCAGCCTGCCCGATATTTTAGTCTCTGCCGCTCCGTTCCACGATTGCAGCGTAAGCAATCATCAAGAGAGGAACGAGGATCAGACCATTGATGATATCCGATAGAAAGGCTGGCAAGAAGTTGGCGAAAATTACTGTGTTTATATCTGCGCCAGATACCCACATTTCGGAAAGAGATGCCAAACCCATTCCAGCTAGGGCTCCTAAAACTACAAAGATCTCTGCTTTCCAGATGGATTTGCTGGCGCGAAAGCTTTCAATCGTGGGATAAATAAGTCCGGGAATAAGGCCTAGCAAACCATTGCCCAAATCCCACCAAAGCCAAAAGCCATAACCAGAGAGCAAATCTGCCAAAATATTGCCCACAAAGCCAGTGATAAACCCTACGATCGGACCGAAAGCCACACCAAAGAACATGGGTATAGCCACAGCAGGACGGATGGAAACATTCCCAGCCCCGGGTAATTGCAGCATATTGGTTGCGATAGCCAATACGGCATATAGCGCCGCACCAATGGCGGCATAGACAACTTGCTTGGTTTCAAAACCCCACAACTTCTTTTTTTCTTCCATGAGAACCTCCTTTTGAAAATAGATCGGTGAATGAGATAACTCTATTTTAATCCATAAATTGCGCTAATGCTTCAGCTCTTAAGAATTTGCCTGTTTTTGGGTACATTTGGAAGTTAAGCTCGAGCAAACTGGTGGCAACCAACCGCCACTGGTTAATTTTTTGCCTATCTTGGAGTACATCTACAGGTTTTCCATCCGCTACAATTTCTCCATCATAAAGCACGATGATGCGGTTAGCATAAATCAAAGCCAAGTCAAGATCGTGCGTGATGAAAATGATGGAATCAAAACCAGGCATTTGCAAGATCGAATCCATAAAAGCCTGGTAATTCCAATAATCTTGGCCAGCGGTGGGCTCATCCATCATCAAAATGCGCGAGCGCATAGAAAGCACAGAGGCGATGCTCACGCGTTTTTGCTGCCCAAATGAGAGTGCGAGTGGAGGAGTTAGCAATTCGTCTTCTAAATGCACTGTTTCAATTGCCCATTGTACATTTTGGGCAATGGTCTCCTGATCAAAGCCTAAATTTTTAGGACCAAAGGATAGCTCTTCTTTCACCGTGGGTGCAAAAAGCATCTGTGAGGGGCTTTGGAAAACATAGCCGATCGTTCGGGCAGCTTTGGCTACAGTTAAAGTGTGCGTTTCCACGCCTTCTAAGAAAACCTTGCCTTTTGTTGGTTTAAGCAGCCCTAAGGCTTGT
Source organism: Anaerolineaceae bacterium (assembly GCA_040766895.1). GTDB lineage: Bacteria > Chloroflexota > Anaerolineae > Anaerolineales > Anaerolineaceae > Mesolinea. Next base: position 49,447 of record JAXGPR010000009.1, read on the forward strand.
TTTACCAGCGTCGTTTTCCCTGAGCCGTTGTGCCCTAAGATAGCAATGACTTCGCCGGCATGGATCTTGAGATTGATATTGTGCAACACTTCTGGCGCATCGTCATGATAGCGAAAGTGGACCTGCTGAAATTCAATCAGCGGATTACTGGTATCTAATAGTGGAACCGCAGGTTCGAAATTGGGTTGTGGCTCGGCTTTAGCGCGTTCAACAACAACTTGAGCAGGCAATTTTATCTTGTGATAATCTACCACTTGAACGAGACCTTGAATATCACCATGAAAGCATATTCGACCGTCTTCCATATAGACGACCCGCTCAGGTTCGATGGTTAAGACGTCCTCAACCCGATGTTCGACAAGCATGATTGCCATGCCTTGATCGGCAAGCTCTCGGAAGAGCAGCAAGGCTTCCCGTGCAGAGGCAGGGTCAAGGCTTGCCAAAGGTTCATCTAAAAGCAGGATTTTGGGTTGCATGGCTAATACACCTGCCAGTGCCACCTTTTGTTTTTCACCGCCAGAGATGCCGAAAGTTTCTTTGTCGCGTAAGTGTAAAATGTGCAAACGCTCTAAGGCAGCTTCTCCACGGCGGATCATTTCCTCGCGCGGCAATCCTAAATTTTCCAACCCGAAGCATACCTCGTTGAGCACATAGCTGCCCAAAATCTGCCTTTCGGGATCTTGCAATAGCGTGCCCACTTTTTGAGAAATTTCTGCTAACTTCATCCCCGCATTGCTTTGCCCATAAATTAAGATATCTCCCGAAAGCTTGCCACGATAAGAATGCGGGATGAGACCATTGATGCAACGCAGTAATGTAGTTTTGCCACACCCGCTGGAGCCAGCTAACAGCATTACTTCGCCAGGGTGTAATTCTAAAGATATATCTACGATGGCTGGATTGTTGCGAGACCGATATTGGAAAGATAAATCACGAATGACCAGCGGTAAAGGATCGGTATCAGCCATTGAGGCGGACCTCAACGATATCATCAATCTGCGCAGCAAGAGCCTTTTGGGCGTTGCCATTCACCTGAGCAATCTCGATATAGCCCTCGCTATCTTCCAGCGCCACCAGCTCACCGGGCTTGGCATGCCCATAAGACGGCACAAGACCATGGAGTGTGTAGCCGCGTAGCGTAAAAGTAACATTGGAAGCATTCTTGACCCATGCAGCGGGCAAATCTGTGGTTAGGTTCCCAAAAACATCAGCTAAAAGGATATGAGCCTGATAGCCTTGTGGAGTGCGTATAGGTTTAGGTAAGGGTGTGCGCACAATTTCGGTGATAGGCGTGCCGAGTTCACTGAGGGGAACGCCAGCCGCGAGATGTGCGCCGCAAGGAGCAAAAATATCGCGTCCATGGAAGGTATGGCTCACGTTTTTCAGCCAAAATTGAGGCTGATCAAGACAGACCAACTGGATAGAATCTCCCGCAGCCTCTGCATCCTCCAGTAGGGGAGTGAGCAATCCATTATCTGGGGCAATAAAGAAGTGACTGCCAAAGCGTGCGCCGATCGCTCGTCGTTCTGTGCCGACGCCCGGGTCGATAACCGCAACGTGCACGGAACCCGAAGGAAAGAATGGCACCGCGCGCCACAATGCAATGGCACCCTGGCGGACATCCTGCGGGGGAATTTCGTGGGAGATGTCGGCAATCTGTGCATCTGGAGCAATGCCCCAAATTACGCCTTTCATCGTGCCAACGAAGCCATTTAGATTACCAAAATCTGTTGTTAGGGAGATAACGGTCATGCTCTAAGATTAACCTTAGGATAATAATACGTCAAGGGAAATCCTCATTGAAATGGTTTGCGGAAAGTACTTCATAAAATCGCACCAAAACTTGCTCAAAAAAGCACAAATTCCCCTTGTATTTTGGAAAAATCGATGTATACTAAGTATGTTAGTTCAGTGTACTAACTAACTCACGACGGAGGTGAGTTTTGACCCCTAAGAAAGCGACCCAACAGCTTACCAAGCAACATAACCGCGATCTTGTTCTTAGAACGATTATCGAAAATCAACAGATCAGCCGTGCTGATATCGCCCGTGCAACCAAGCTTACCCGAGCTACTGTCTCCGAGGTTGTCTCAGGATTGATGGCAGAAGGCTTGGTGGAGGAGGTGGGCTTGGATACCTCTGGCAATGGTAAGCCTTCTATATTGCTTAGCTTAGTACCTGATTCGCGTTATCTGATTGGTTTGAACCTTGGTCAGGATAAATTCATTGGCGCAATCGTCAACTTAAGTGGTGAAATCAAAGAAACGGTAGAAGTCCCTATTGTGGGCAGCGATGGCGAAAAAGCTTTGCAATTTGTATATGAAATTCTCAATCAATTGCTGGCAAAAGGTTGGGAGCCCATCATCGGTATCGGTATAGGTACACCAGGTCTGGTCAACACACGGGAAGGCAAAGTTGTCGATGCGGTCAACCTGGACTGGGAGGATCTGCCGCTGGCAGCGTTGTTGCAGGAGCGATACGGCTTGCCGGTCTCCGTTCTGAATGACAGCCAGGCGACTGCAATTGGCGAGTTCGTCTATGGCGGGCACCATTCTGAAAGCAATTTGATCGTAATCAACGTTAAACATGGCATTGGTGCTGGGATATTACTCAATGGACAGCTCTTTCAGGGGGATGATGGCTCCGCTGGCGAGATTGGGCATGTGCGTGTGCATGGAAATGATTTGCCTTGTCGTTGCGGGCAAATTGGCTGCTTGGAAACACTCGCCAGTGCCCAAGCTGTGGTTAGAAGGTATAAGGAACTTTCCAAAGAAGCTCAGCTGGTAAGCTTGGATGAGGTTGAGAAAAGATTGGAGGCTGGTGATGGTATTGCCCGCCAGGTTGTCTTGGAAGCTGGATGTTCCTTGGGGGAGTTTATTGGATTTCTGAGCGCAACACTTAATATTCAAGAAATTATCCTTACTGGAGATATGACCCGCTTCGGCGAGCCTTGGTTGAACGCTGTGCGGCAAGCTATGCTGCAAAGCGCTTTGGAACGCCTGACCCAGGATACGCAATTGGAAGTGGGAGAGCTGGATTACCGCGCTTGTATTTTAGGCGCAGCAGCCCATTTTCTCATGGATGGTTATGCCCTTCTTTTTAGACAAGCTGAAAGTTAACCATGCTTAAAGAATTAATAAGACCCGCGATTTTACCACCGCTTGACGCCGCTTTTCAGCCTGCTGCGCTCAGTAACCGATCGTTTCGCAACCTCGCAGCGCGTGATGGTGTGCCTTTTGTCATTGGTTTAGAACGCAAAGGGAATGAACTTTCACGTTATGAAACCAACGTATTTCCAGAAGGGCATCCACTTTTTGCCCAGAATTATGCTTACATAGAACGCCTGGTTAAATTTTTGCTATGGCAGCATGGCGGCTATCGCATCTATTTAGGTGGATCAAAAGCGTTGGGTGAATATATTCGCGACCTGTACTCCCATAATGGTGAGCGGGCTTTTGACTCTACCTTTATGGGTGACCAGGTTTATGAGGCTGGATTTGAGGTGTGCGTATGTACTCCGGAAGAGGTTCCGGCGGAAAAAGAGAGCGGCAAAATGCTCGGTGGTCATTGGGATGGTTGCCGGGTAGGTTTTGACTTAGGAGCCTCAGATTACAAATTAGCCGCGGTGATCGATGGTGAATCGGTTTTTAATGAGGAAACGATCTGGGAGCCGCACAAACATTCCGATCCGAGCTATTACTACCACGAAATTTTAGGTGCTTTACAGCGTGCAGCCTCAAAGATGCCGCGCTTGGATGCGATTGGCGGAAGCTCAGCTGGGATATACATTGATAATCGCCCGGTAGTTTCGTCTCTGTTTCGAGCTGTGCCAGAAGAGCACTTTAGTGCAATCAAGGACTTATTCATCAACATCCAAAAGGAAATGAATGTTCCGCTGGAAGTGATCAACGATGGCGAAGTCACTGCTTTAGCAGGAGCTATGTCCATTGGCGAAGGTTCTATCCTTGGGATTGCGCTGGGCTCCAGCGAGGCAGCTGGATTTGTTGATGCGGACATGCATATTACCGGTTGGTTGAATGAGTTAGCCTTTGCCCCGATTGATTACAGCTCTGAAGCACCGATTGACGCTTGGTCAGGAGATCGCGGTTGTGGGGCTTCGTATTTTTCTCAACAAGCTGTTTTTCGTCTTGCACCTCGAGCTGGTATTGATATTCCAACGGAGCTAAGCGATGCAGAAAAACTCAAGTATGTGCAGGAAAAATTAGAAGCAGGCGATAAAGGGGCAATAAAAATATGGCAGAGCATGGGAGTTTATCTCGGCTATGCCTTGGCGCATTATGCGGATTTTTATGATTTCAAACACGTTCTAATTGTTGGCAGATGTACTTCCGGCTGTGGAGGTGAGCTTCTCGTGGAAGGCGCAAAAGCAGTCTTGGAAGCGGAATTTCCCGAATTATATAAAAGTATCACGCTGCATCTCCCCAATGAAAAATTCCGCCGGCTTGGTCAGGCGGTTGCCGCAGCCAGTTTGCCAGATTTGAGATGAGAGTAGAAAATGAAATTTAATTCTGAAACCGCTGAAATTTATATCCCAACTGGTTTGCCCGTTGAGCAAGCCTTAGCCCGCACTACACACCTTTGCATTGCTGCGCATCAAGACGATATCGAAATCATGGCAGCTCAACCGATATTGGCGTGTTTCCATCAGGCAGATAAAGCCTTCACCGGTGTAGTTGTCACTGACGGGCGCGGCTCACCTCGGGACGGTCTCTATAAAGATTACACGGATGAAGCGATGCGTTTGATCCGCTTTAGTGAGCAGCGCAAGGCAGCTGATGTGGGTGAATATGCTGCTATGGTGCTGCTCGATTACCCAAGTAAAATGGTTAAGGACCCTACCCATAACGAGCTCGTGGAAGATTTAATCTCGCTCTTGCGGGCAACCAAACCCAAAGTTGTTTACACCCACAACTTAGCTGATAAGCACGATACGCATGTGGCAGTCTCGCTTAGGCTGATCCAAGCGTTGCGCAGCTTGGCTCCTGACGAGCGCCCGGTACAGGTCATCGGCTGTGAAATTTGGCGCTCGTTGGATTGGATGGTGGACTCAGAGAAAATCGTTATGGATGTTTCTGAGCATCAAAACTTGCAAGCTGCTTTGCTCGGTGTCTTCGATTCGCAAATTGCAGGCGGTAAGCGCTACGATTCAGCTGCGCTAGGCCGGCGGCTGGCAAATGCCACCTTTTTTGAATCCCATGCAGTGGATAAATCCAATGGTTTGATCTTTGGGATGGATTTAACCCCGCTTATTCAAGATCCCAGCTTGGATGTGTCCAGTTATGTCTTGGAGTACATTGATCATTTCAGCCAGGATGTAACCTCACGGATAGGGCGGCTTAGTGCGTCCGCAAATTCCTCGGAAGAAAGATGAAAGGAGGATAAAGGAAGGTTTTTAGATTGTTATGCCTAAATTAAACTTTAAAACTTTTAATCAAACATACTAAAAAGGAGAATTAAGATGCGAAAGAATATTTACTTAGTATTGTCAGTGTTCATAGTCTTAGGCTTGATCCTGACAGCTTGTGGCGGAACCACCGCTACACCGACGGAAACAACGGCTCCTACCACTCCAGTGGAAGAAAGCGAAGAACCTGCTGAAACAACTGCACCTACAGAGCCCGTTGCCGAAAAAGTCACACTAAAAATTTACCTCTTAGACTATACGCCGGATACGATTGAATGGCTAAAGAGCGAAATCAACCCTGCTTTTGAAGCCGCACATCCTGGCGTAACCGTTGAAATCACTGAGGGTACCTGGTCCGGCTGGGATACGACCTTCAGTGGTTTCTTTGCGGCAGGCGAGGGTCCCGACATCATCAATCTTGGGTCGGAAATGAACACGCTCTATGGCGAGAGCTTAGCCGATATGGACCCCTACTTAGGGGAGGCTGCCTGGCCAGAGATCACCAATTTTGGACCCGCGCTGGAAAATGCTAAATATGATGGCAAGATTCGTGGGCTGCCTATTTTCACCGCGCCGCGTTACGTCTTCTGCCGAACGGACATCATGGAAGCAGGTGGCTGGACTACCGGAACCCCAAAGAACTTTGCCGAGTGGGTTGATTTTGCGGACAAGTTCTCGATTGTGGATCCTGCCACGAATTCATTGGTGCAGCAAGCGCTTGTCCCAGTGGATGCTGCCTCGATGGCAGATTGGCAGTGGTGGCTGCTTGTGTTCTACTCTCTGGGTGGAGAACTCTATAAAGAGGATGGCACTCCTAACTTCGACTCCCCAGAAGCCTTGGCAACCACCAAATTCATGCTGGATATGCGCCAGGCTACCTATGGACCTGCATCCGATGCTGTCGGAACACTACCGACTGGTCAGGGTTCAGTGATTGACCGTGATGACGCCACTGGGAAAGATAACGGTGCCGTCTGCTTGGCTCATTCTGGCTGGGCTGCGCCTGCGTTTGACCGCCCCATCTGGGAAAGCATCAGCATTGATCCCTTCTATGGGGATCCCCCGAACTTCCCCGAAAGTACACCCGTTGTTTTAGGCTTCAATGACTGGCTTGCGGTACCAGAATATAGCCCGAACAAGCAGTTAGCTGCTGACTGGTTGAAGTTGGCGCTGAGCAAAGAGGGCGATAATAAGTGGTGCGAAACCATGGGTCTAATCCCGGCTCGAAACGATTCGCAATACGGTTTTGTGGTTGAATCACCGCAGCTGAAACGCGAAGCAGAGCTGGCAGCACAGTATGGCGTTGGTTTTGCCGGCATTAAGGAATCAGCTAAACTTTCCACGATTATGCAGGATGCTTTAGGCAAACTGATTACCGAAGAATTAACCCCAGAAGAAGTCGTCGCTAAGATTCAAGAAGAATATAGCGACGCGCTCAAATAGTTTTTACCTCGTTGATAGGGTTGAAGAGGTTACACTCTTCAACCCTATCCTAACTAAAGGAAAAATTATGCCGGATAATCCTTATATAAATTTATTAGTCACTGCAGCGCTGACAGTTTTGTTTATCATCGGCAGCAGCTATGGGTTGGGTGCATTAGCCCGAGCGATTGTGCGAGCCCGTGGGGGCACACCAAAGCATCAACAAAACACCTTCGCTGGCTATTTTTTTGCTGCACCATGGATTATTGGCTTTTTGATTTTCGTGGCTGTTCCCTTGGGGCTCTCCCTCTACTGGAGTTTCACGGATTACCGCGTGACTTTCACCCATGCTCCCAATTGGGTTGGCTTAGAAAACTATATCCACTTGATAACTAAAGATAGTGGTTTTCGCGCTTCGATTGTGAACACGCTTTATTACACCATCATCGGTCTACCACTCCAAATGGGCATCGCTTTGCTTTTAGCCGTCTTGCTCAATCAAAAGATGAAAGGTGAGCGCGTTTTCCGGATGGCTTTCTATTTACCCGTTGTTTTAGGTTTCAATGCCGCGGTGCTATTGGTGTGGAGGTTGATGCTCAACACAGGCACAGGCATTATCAATCAAATCATCCGTTCGATTTCCACTTCTGTTCCTGCTATTGGATATGTGGTTCGAGCGGGAATTTACGTCCACGAAGTTATCAATGCCTTTTTCCTCGGGATCACGAACGGGAACTTTAATTTATTGAACAAAGTTATCGAGACAGGATTTCCGGCGGCTAACCGGGTGCCGCTTTGGGTGCAGAGTCCGCTTTGGTCGAAGATGCCCATCGTATTGCTTATGATTTGGGGCTGTGGCACGATGATGTTGATTTTCCTGGCAGGTTTGAATAATATTCCGAGAGAACTTAAAGAGGCTGCTGAGGTAGATGGAGCTTCTGGCTGGCAGCGCTTTTGGAAGATTTCTTTCCCATTGCTTAGCCCGTATATTTTCTATAACCTGATTGTTGGGCTAATTTCTACCCTGCAGATCTTTGAACCCATCTATGTGCTTTATCGTGATAATCAACCCTTGGTGCCATCAGCTATCTCTATGGTCTATTACCTGTGGCAAAAGACATTCAGCCATTTCGAAATCGGTTATGGCTCAGCAATTTCATGGGTGATTATGATCATCATTCTGATTATTACGCTCATCCAGTTCCGATTGCAAAACCGCTGGGTTACTTATGATATCTATTAGGATTTTGAAATGAAGCGAAATTGGCAGATCGTCAAAAGTATTGTGCTTTATATCTTATTGACTGCAGCAACCATCATGATGTGTTTTCCGTTGTTCTGGATGATTTCGTCATCATTGAAAACCATTAGCGAGACCAATTCACCCGGAATTGTTTGGATCCCTGCCCAACCATCGCTGCAAGCATACCTCGATTTATTACAGAACCCTACTTTTTTACGCGTCTACTTTAACTCTGTATTCACGACTACCTTAGCAATTGTGGGCACCCTCATATCTATAGCAGCGGTCGCTTATGCTTTTAGCCGCATTGAATGGCCTGGTAGAGATATCGTTTTCTTTGTGATGCTTTCCACCATGATGATTCCACCTCAGGCGCTCATCGTGCCCCAGTATGTGCTTTTCAACAAAATCAACTGGGTTGGCACATTTAACCCCATTGTCATTCCAGGTTATTTTGCTGGCGGGGCATCGATGGTTTTTCTATTGCGTCAATCTATGTCTCAGATTCCCAAAGAATTAGACGAATCCGCTTTTGTGGATGGTGCTAGTCACTTTCAGATTTGGTGGAATATCATCTTGCCCTTGGTGAGGGCGCCACTCGCTACTGTCTCCACTTTCCTTTTTGTAGGCTTATGGAATAACCTTTTAGGTCCTTTGATGTACTTACAAAGTGTTGGTCTGTACACTTTACCTGTCTATACGTCGACTCTCTATAATATCAACCAGACTGTTCAACCCTGGCCAACAATTATGGCTGCAGCCGTGCTCACAACAGTCCCGCTCATCATCGTTTTTTTCTTTGCGCAGCGGTACATCCTGGAAGGGGTTGTGGTCACTGGGATGAAAGGTTAGCATGGACCTGAGCCAGACCTTGGGGCAAAAGCTGTTATTAGCTTTTGAAGGCAAACAAAGCCCTTCGAAGGAAATCGTTCAAGCTCTAAAGAGCTATCAACCTGCAGGTATAACCTTATTTCGTAGTTTGAATATCGAAAACCCGCCTCAGGTGCGCCACCTAACCGAAACACTTCAGCGGCAAGCTCGAGAAATTGGAATACCCACTTTGCTTATTGCCGCAGATCAGGAAGGCGGGCAGCTTATGGCGGTTGGGGAGGGGACAACGCACTTGCCAGGAAACATGGCCCTTGGCGCCAGTGGATCGGTCGAGTTAGCGCGTCGAGCGGGTGAGGTTCTAGGCCGAGAGTTAGCCGCTATGGGTATTAACGTAAATTATGCCCCATGCGCGGATGTCAACGTCAATCCACACAACCCAGTTGTTGGTATTCGTTCCTTTGGAGAGAATCCCGAAAAAGTTGCACAGCTAACTGCTGCAATGATCGCAGGCATCCAATCCCAAGGCGTCGCTGCGACAGCTAAGCATTTCCCGGGCCATGGTGATGTCGCTAACGATTCACATTATGGCTTGCCAACTTTACCGCATTCCTTAGAAAGGGTGCAAAAGGTGGAATTACCTCCTTTTCGGGCAGCCATTAGCGCAGGCACAAAATTGATCATGACAGCGCATATCAGCTTACCAGCCTTGGATGGACCTGATGCACCTCCAGCTACGCTTTCAAGGAATATATTGCAAAACCTGCTGCGCCGGCAGCTTGGCTTTGAAGGGGTTATCGTGACGGATGCTATGGATATGCGCGCCATCCGCCAAGGAGAGTTCCTTGGTCAGGAGGCTATCCGAGCCGCCCAGGCTGGAGCAGATCTGCTCCTGCTCACGGCAGACACCAAAGATCAAGAGCGTGTTGCCACAGCTCTTACCCAGGCTCTCAAATCGGGAGAGCTTGATTTAGTCGAGACACGAAATTCAATCAACCGCATTTTGGAATTAAAGCGCTGGCTCTCAATACATGCCACTATGCCGGAATTAAGTGTGGTCGGATGCGCTGAGCATGCTCAGGTTGCGCAAGAGATTGCTGAGAATTCGATCACTTTGGTTCGGGACCGCCAAAGAATCCTCCCGATTCAGCTGAGCACTAACCAACGCATCGCCTTGCTTGTTCCAGAAATAAAAGATCTAACCCCAGCTGATACCTCATCTTATTTGAAGCTCAGCTTGGCGGATGCACTTAGAGAATATCATCCCTATGTGGACGAGTTCGTCTTCCCCTTTAACCCTCAGGAAAAGGACATTGCTGCATTACTCCAGCAAGTGGAAAAATATGCTTTGGTAATCATTGGGACACTAAATGCATACAGCCAACCTGACCAGCAAGCGCTTGTGCATGAAGTGATGAAACGCCGTGTTCCCACAATTGTAGTGGCAATGCGCTTGCCTTACGATTTAGCCGCATTCCCAGAGGTTTCTACTTATCTTTGCACTTATAGCATCGTTGAGCCTTCTATGCAGGCATTGGCAAAAGCGATGTTTGGCTTTGCTGAATTTAGGGGGAGGTTGCCTGTAACAATCCCTGGCTTACAATAATATCCAATCCAACTAAAGGCCAATAAGTTTTATATTCGCGAATCAGTGGGGTTGATATAGCATTATTTTCTATCCTGATCAAGAATTTAATATGTTGTTTACAAACAGTAAATATCATCTTGACAAACGGCTTAAGTCTATTAAAATAATTGATATATACACTAAATGGATTGCTCCAAAAAAGTGAAGGAATATGTACACAGAGAAAATGGAGTTTTACAAATCACTCAAAGCAATATTCCTGCATATTGATAACGCAGAAAAAGCGTTTTTAAACCAATTTAAGCTTTCTGTACCACGTTTCTATACCCTGTTTCATATTTACAACCATCCTGGGATCAATTATATTGATCTCACTGACCTGTTGCTTTGCACCAAGAGCAACACCACACGCATCGTGAGAAGTCTACAAAAGGAAGGCTTGATCGATCGCAGAAATCACCCGGATGACGGCCGCAGCTTCCAGCTATTTTTGACCGATGCTGGAAAAGATTTATTTGAGCGCATCTATCCACAATATTTAGCCCATATCAATTGGTTAATGTCTCATTTTACCGATGCTGAGCTGAACCGTTATTCTTTGGTGAGCTATTCCATTGAGAACACCTTAGCCAAAGCGATTCTCAGAGGGCATTCCGCACAAGCAGAGCCACGCTATACCGCAACACAAGCCCTGCAAGAGCAAAGTTTCCCTCTGAATTGCGCGGCTGAGATGTCTGTTTACCAAGGCGAAAAGCCAAACTATTCAAATCTAATCAAAGGAGAAAAGATATGAAGAAAAGTTATACTCTACTCGCAGTCTTTCTGATTGCATCTCTTTTGCTTGCTGCTTGCGGACAAGCAACAGAGGCCCCTACCCAAGCTCCAACTGAAGCTCCGACCGAAGCTCCAACCGAGGCACCCACGGAAGCTCCTACAGAAGAAGTGACCGAGCCAGCTGGAAAACTAGTAGTATGGGCAGATGATACACGGGCGCCAATTCTGGATACATTGAAAGAAGACTTTTTGGCACAAACCGGCGTTGAACTGGAAGTTGTGCTGAAGTCTGCTTTGCGTGATGACTTCCAGCTTTATGCTCCCGTTGGTGAAGGCCCAGATATTCTCTTCGGCATCCCGCATGACCAAGTTGCTACTATGGTGGCAAATGGGTTGATTGCGCCGGTTGATCTGGGTGACAAAGAGCAGGAATTTTTACCATCTGCTCTTGATGCTTGTATCTATGACGGTGTGCTTTACTGCATGCCCTATGCTACAGAGAACCTGGCTTTCTTCTATAATACTGATCTCGTAGAAGAACCGCCCACAACCTGGGATGAAGTTGTCACCATCGGTGAAGCCCTCAAAGCCGAAGGTAAAGTCGATTACATTATGTCTGTAACCGGCACCACTTATGATCTCTATCCATTGTATACGGCATTTGGTGGCTACATCTTTGGCAAAGACGCCAATGGTAACTGGAACGACCAGGACTTAGGTGTGGACAGCCCCGGCATGATTGCTGCAGTCGAATGGTTAGTCGAGAATGTGAAAAAGGGCAACTTGCCGACCGACTGGGATTGGGCGAACAACCATGCTCTGTTTGAAACTGGCAAGACCCCATTCATCATGGCTGGCCCGTGGGCATTAGATCGCATTCGCGAATCTGGAATTCCCTACGCCATTACTAACTTCCCGGCTGGTCCAGCAGGTGAAGGCTATCCCTTCTCAGGCGTGCAAACCATTTTGATCAACGCCCAAAGTGAAAATAAACTTTTGGCAGAAACCTTCCTCACCGACTACGTGGCGACAGAAGAGATCATGACCGCTCTCTATGAGAAAGGTCAGCGACCATCTGCTTATCTCCCCGTCCTCGAAAAATTGGATGATCCTGACCTCCTAGCTTTCGGCGAAGCGGGGAAAAATGCTACACCTATGCCTGCCATTCCTGCGATGGGTTCCGTTTGGACAAGCTGGGATGCTGCGGTTGTTTTAGCACGTGATGGCAAGATGACCCCAGAAGAGGCTCTCAAGGATGCGGCGGCTAAGATTCGCAACCTGATTGCTAATCCCCTGTATGGTATGGTCAATGTTCCCGGCTCTTATCAGTCGCAGGTGGGTTGCGATGCCGATTGGCTACCAGACTGCGCTGCCACAGCGATGGCTAAGGGCGATGATGGCAAATGGCACAGCGGTCCATTCGAACTGAAAGCTGGCGATTATGAATGCAAGGTCGCCTTGGATGGCAGCTGGACCGTTAACTACGGTTCGGACGGAAAACAAGATGGCCCCAACTATACCTTCAGTTTACCAGCTGACGGTACTGTGGAATTCATCTACGATGAAGCCACACATATGTTGGAGATAGTCGTTAAGTAACATTGCTTTTGAAAAGAAGGTTGAGGAAGAAATTCCTCAACCTTCTGTTTATTGTTTAAATTTTGGCACATCCCAGTGCCGACGAGGAGGCTTAAATGGCAATTGCGGATTCCTCAGAAGGAAAGCCTGTCCCCAAGAAATTTACTTTAACCACTGTTCTGTGGAAAATATTAATCCTGGCATTTGATGCTGTAGGCGTCTGGTTCATTGTTCAAGCTATTTCTTTAGGTTATGTTGAGCTCGCGATAATCGTGGGCATCATTGTTGTTGGATTTAATATCATCTTTACTCTCGACAAGGGTTATCCTTTCAGGTGGATGGCACTGGGTTTGGCGTTTTTGCTTATGTTTAATATTTACCCCATATTTTTCACCGTGTATATCGGTTTTACCAATTATGGGGATGGGCATTTACTGACTAAAAAACAAGCTTTAGCCCAGATTCAGAAAGTAACATATTTACCAGAAGATGCCAAGACCTACTCTTGGACTGCTTATAGATCTCCAGAAGGAGATTATGCTCTTTGGCTGGTAGATAATTCAGATGGACAGACTTATCTAGCAAAACCCGGAGAGGAAATCATTCCTGCCAAACCTGGAGATCCAGGGATAGGAGAGGCAGATACTAAGGGAATTCCAGTTTCATTGGAAGGTTACACCCGCTTAACAACTTTGCAAGCTGCCGCTAATAAAGAACTTCCGAACATCAAGTTTGGTATAGAAGGGGAAAAGACGGTTCAGATTCGCACGTCGAAAGAAGCCGCCGAGCTTGAGCTGAGATATAAGTACGATGAGGCTACCGATACTATCATCGATCAATCTAATGGGGATATATATTTCAACAAAGAAGGCACGTTCACTACCAAAGACGGGAAGACGATCAGTCCAGGTTTTCGTGCGACGGTCGGTTGGAAAAATTTCCAAGAAGTCTTCAATAGTCCAGCCCTTAGGGGGCCACTATTAACCATGTTGATTTGGAACTTTATCTTTCCAACCTTAAGCGTGCTTACCACGTTCGCATTAGGCTTGGCGATTTCCATTATGTATAACGAAGAAGGTTTCCCGCTAAAGAAACTTATTCGAACCCTTCTTTTGATTCCTTACACCATCCCAAGCGTAATTTCTATTTTGATCTGGCGTGGTATGTTCAATACCGAATTTGGGGTGATCAACCGCACGTTGATTGATTTAATTGGCGTTGCTCCCCGGTGGACTTCAGAACCCTTCTGGGCACGCACTGCGGTTATCCTCGTCAATCTTTGGTTAGGTTTCCCTTATATGATGCTCATCACGAGTGGTGCATTGCAGTCCATCCCTTCTGAAATTTATGAGGCGGCTGTGGTTGATGGAGCCAGTGGGTGGCAGCGATTTTGGAAAATCACCCTCCCCTTACTCTTAGTGAGTGTGGGTCCGTTGCTGATTTCATCGTATGTCTTTAACTTTAACAATTTTAACTTAATCTATCTGCTCCTTGGAGGCGGCCCGCCCATTCCAGGCGCCGCCACGCAAGCTGGCTACACAGATATTTTGATCAGTTACATCTATAACTTAGCTTTTGCTCCTGGCGGCAGAGGTGTCCGTTACGGATTGGCTTCAGCGATGTCCATGATGCTGTTCATTATTGTGGGAGCCATTACCTTGTTCCAGTACCGCTTCACGAATATGTGGGAGGAGGTGAGTGAAAATGTCTAACATTGCTCAAACCTACAAAAGGCTTCGTAGCTCACAGAAGTTCCAAAAGCGATTTGGGGTTGCTATTCGCCTAATCATCGCAGTCATACTGATTGCATTTTCGATCTTCCCAGTTTTGTGGATCGTTTCAGCCTCCTTTGATAACGCAAACTCGTTGGCAACCCAAAGCCTGATTCCAGCGAATGCAGGTATTAAAAATTACCAACGCCTCTTCAACAAGGATCCCAACTTTTCTTTCGGCGAATTGAAATATTGGACTTGGTTATGGAATTCAATTAAAGTCTCTGGGATTAATACTATCTTGGGCGTGTCAATCACGACTATGGCAGCTTATGCATTCTCGCGGCTGCGATTCAAGGGTCGGGTGCCAATTCTCAAGAGTATATTGCTTATCCAGGTATTCCCCAACTTGCTTGCCTTAGTTGCAACCTTCGCCCTCGTTTCGAATATTGGGAATATCGTACCAGCTTTGGGACTCAACACCCACGCCGGTCTAATTATGGTCTACTTGGGCGGTTCGATGGGCATGAACATCTGGCTGGTGAAGGGTTATATGGACACCATTCCGCGGGATATCGACGAATCTGCGCATGTGGACGGCGCTAATGACTGGCAAGTCTTCACTAAGTTGATCTTACCATTGATGCGACCTATCCTCGTGACCATTGGAATTCTGAGCTTCATCGGCACCTATGGAGACTTCTTGATGGCAAGAGTGCTGCTCAATGACTCCAGCAAATATACTTTGATGGTTGGGTTGCAGCTCTTTACCTCCGGACAGTTTGATAAAAAGTGGGGTGTGTTTGCTGCCGGCGCGCTGATTGGAGCGCTGCCGATCATGCTGCTCTACTTCCTCTTACAGGATCAGATTGTAGGTGGGCTTACCAGAGGTGCGGTGAAGGGGTAAACAACAAATCGGCTAAGAATTAAACGAAAAATGAGATTGATTCAGATAAGATCGATCTCATTTTTAATTTTGAGGCTGTAAAGTGGTAATCTAAACGTTTATTCATACTTTAGCGCCGAAACCGGCACGAGCGTGGCGGCATTGAGCGAAGGGTACAAGCCAGATATTAAACCAACAATAGTCGCGAAGACAATTGCGAAAATGGGGAGCCAGAAGGGCGTAACGGTCGCGAGCATCGTGTTTCCCATATAGCCTTGGGCAGAGGCTTGGCTGGCAAGATAAGAACTGGAGAGGATGTTGATCAGCTTGCTGACCCCCCATCCTAAGATGGAGCCACCCACGCCCCCAACAAAACCAATTCCGCTCGCTTCTCCGAGGAAAATCGCTAAAATATTATTATTGGTTGCTCCGATTGCCTTCATAATCCCAATCTCGCGCGTGCGTTCGAGGATGGACATAGTCATGGTATTGGCGATGCCAATGGCAGCCACGAGCAGTGAGATTGCACCGATTCCGCCAAAAATAACTTGCATGGTGGTAAAGAAGCTATTGATCCCCTGCACCATTGATTGCGGGGTATAAGCCTGCAACCCCAAGCCGGTAATTTGATCAGCAACATCCAGTACAATCTGGGGGCTTTCAGCTTTCACAATGACTTGGTTGTAGCCTTCCTTTTCACGATTTATCCGCTGCCCTCGCCCCCATTCATTCCAACGCGTAATTTCATCCAAAGTCATATACATGCTGTAATCAGCTTCTCCGCGGGTTTCTTGCAACACGCCAGCCACTTCCATGCGATAGGTACGTCTTGTTTCCCCACCTTCCTCATTCCACTTGATGAGTGTGACATTAAGAATCTTACCCATCAAATCGGGTGGATCAATTGGTCCTTCATCGTAGCGTTGATTAGGGTCATAGAAATTGCGATTAACATAAGCGCCAACAATGATTTTACCCATGCCAAGTTCTGTGGTTCCCTGAGATGCTTCCAAGTTCATATCCTTAAGATCGGACACACTTACGCCTTGAATATTCCCCCAAGAGGATAGTTTATCTAATTTGATTTCCGTTCCGACACTAAGGTAATCTTGGATAATTACCTGTTCCACACCGGGGAGGGCTTCAATTTCTGAAATCTTTGAAGGCGTTAGCAAAACAGCATCTTGTTGTTCTTGCTGAGATCCGCCTATCATAACCATTCCACCCATTTCTCCGCCATAGGTTGGATATACCATGATGCTTGAAAGGTCACTAATTCCCCAAAGAGATTCAGTGGCAGCTTTTTGTAAACCAGCACCTAAAGAAACTAGGGTTACGACAGCGGCTGTGCCAATCATTACACCAATTGCAGTGAGCAACACCCGCCCTTTGCGCCGGCTGAGGTTAGCCACAATCAAACTAATTAAATCCGAAAACCGCATAACTTATCCTTTAGATTCGCTCTCGCTAAAGATATTCTTCAGCCTTCTATTTCCTTGGGACGATAATTTCACCGGATGGAAACGTTTCCTCGCCGCCAGAAGGAACACTTGGAGGAACAGGTTCGCTGCTGGTGCCGATCCCTAAAAAGCCTTTAATGGCATTCCAAATTTTGGCAAAAAAACCAGTAGGTTCTTCCGGTTCAATGGGCATCTCAGGATTAGTTTGGGTAGGCTCTTCTGGCATCACCATCGCCGGCTGCACTTCGATCTCCATGCTGGATTCATATGTGCGCAGTTGGTTGAAATCATCGGTGTAGTTGATTGTGATGTTAATCTTGGCTTTGCCTTCCATAAAAGGGGTATACATCGCATCGAGTGTGAAGTAGCCACCCGGGTCAAGGTTGCCGACTAACGATGTACCATTCATAATATCTCCAGAATCAGTGGTCACGGTCATATTGCCCAAAACGGTCGACTTGCGGGAAAGGTTGGTGATCTGAAGGGGGAGGGTTGTCGACATGCCATTGAAAAACATACCTGGGTCGCGGTAAAAGCTGATTTCCAGCTGTGGTAGCGAGTAGACGAGCAACGTGATGGCTTGGTCGTCGATGACGCGCAAGCCATTTTCTGTGTAGGAAACCAGCGAGATCTTTAGAGGATATGCACCGGGTACTGTGCTTACGTTCACCACAAACTCCTGCTCGGTCTCAATCTGAGCACCCATCGCCAGGTCACCTAGCAGGACTATGTTTGAGCTGCCCACTGGGGCAAAGTTGGCAAAGTCGGCTGTGGATCCTGAAACGCCGGCTTGCGGAGTGCCCTGCTCGTTAGGCAGCTGCCCAGACCCGCCGCCATAAACTAATGAAACATTTTTTGCGTTGGCAGGACCTACGTTGCCGATGGTAAGGTTCAATTTAAAGGCACTTCCAGGCTGAAGCGGGTCGAGATCTGTGCTGTACTTAGATATAACGAGCTGGGGCTTGTTTTCCGAAACAGGCGTAGGGGTCTGGGTGGCGCTGCCACTGGCAGATTGTGCGATGGCAATATAGAAAATAAAGCTGGTGGTGTAAGGCGTGCCGGCTTCATCAGTGTAAGCGACATTGGCATTGATCACCCCAGAATATTTCCAAGTGCTGTAATCGCTGACGCGGAATCGCAAGGTTGCTCCTGGTCGGTCTCCTTTGGCAATATTGTTGAGCGTAAAAACACCGCCATCGAGAGGGATGAAATCCTCACTAGTGAAAGTCATCACCACATTACGCGCAACGGAATCGCTATTGTTAGCCAAGACAAAAGTGAAATTGAAAGGCGCCCAAGGCGAAACGCCATCGTTAGCGCCGGGCGAATATGACTCAATATACAGCAAGGGTTGTGTCAGGTTCGGCTCGGGCGTGGATGTGTCGTTTGGAGTTTGCGCTGAGGCTGATGAGTTGAGGCTAAAAGCTCCCAGCACTACAATGATTAAAGATATAAGCAGAATATTTGTTGTAGATTTTTTCATTTTAATTTGTGCCTTCCCAAGAAAGTTGTTCAATAGTTTGATGATATATTTCCTCACTGACTTCCTTTCCATCCAAGAGGTAAATCGTCTGTGTGGCAAAAGAAAGCATACGGGGATCATGCGTAGCTACTACGATGGTCTTACCGCTTTTCTGTAAATCAGCCAAAGTGTGCATCACGGAAAGCCCGCTGGTTGTATCCAGATTGCCTGTAGGCTCATCGGCGAGGATAAGCACCGGGTTATTGATGAGTGCACGCGCGATCGCTACGCGTTGTTGTTCCCCGCCGGAAAGCTCCGTAGGCTTATGCGTCATGCGATCGGCGAGCCCGACTTCTTCTAACTTTTCGCGGGCGCGCTGTTTGCGCTGTGCTGCCTGCACTCCAGCAAAGCGTAGCGGGAACCCTACATTTTCCTCTGCGCTCATCGAAGAAATGAGATTGAACGATTGGAAAACGAAACCTACTTTATTGCGCCGATAAGCAGCAAGTTCTGTTTCATCAAGAGCTTCTATTTCCTCACCATCTACAAAAATTGAACCGGAGGTGGGCCAATCCAAACCGCCAATCAAATTGAGCAATGTGCTTTTGCCAGAGCCAGAAGGGCCCATGATGACAGCAAAAGCCCCCCTCGGGATATCGATAGTAATTCCATCGAGTGCTTTCACGCCAACGGTATTCATACGATAATACTTCTTTAAATCTTCTGTCTGAATAAATCCATTTTCCATTTTCACGTCCATTTTAGAAAAAGTAAAAGCCGCTTGAGGTCGAAAGGCTGCTTAATACTGAAGAAAGTAAAGCAGGTACAGCCATTAACAGCAACATGGTAATGGCAGCAATCAGTGTGGCTTGGTTAGCCTTAGATTTCGAAAGACCAGAGAGCGGCACAGCTCCTACCAATAGCAGAATTACATGCCAGACATAATACAGATCGATATTCGCCAGTATGCCGCGCAGAAAAACACTGAAGCCCTCAGCATCAGCTGCAATTAATGAAGATAGACCGCGATTTTCGATGAGGCGGTGAGTGGTTAGTACCGCTATAATCTCTACCAGCAAGCGTAAGGCAAGGGGCGTCATCGTCCAAGCCGCCAGATTACTGACTTGCTGCCGGCTGCTGCGGCTTCCAAAAAGTGTGATGGAGAGATGTAGAATGCTGCTCAGGAGAAACCAAATCAACCAGAAGCCCGCTATACGGGTCAAGATTGGAAAAACGTACAGAAAAAGCGGTGAAGTCTGCATGGCTTGGGATTGCATAAAGGCATTTTGCTCTTCTGTTGACCAATACTGGAAGTTCTCAGGGATTTCTGCACCAGATTGAATAACAATCCGCTGGATAGGTGCTTCCACGACAACCGCTAAAATGACTAAGACGGTCAAGACCAACAATGGCGTCTGCCAATTCGCTTTTTCTTCAGCTAAGATTTCATTAATAGTCCTACGCGGGTGAATTAATATCCCGAGTAACCAGTTCCAGCGTAAAAAGTGAAATGGGCGTGTTTTATTTTCCAGTTCAGTTTCGGCCATGGCATCCTCTTCTTAGGAGTGTAAGTATATGATAGTTAACGGATAAAGTTATGAATTAGTTCCATATCCACCTCAGCCTTGGAAGGGGCGTTATCTCACTGGCTGGAACAACCCAGCGGATTAACAGGTTCCATGCGCCAAGAGGATTACGCGCTTACCCAGACGGTATAATTGGTTGTATACTCGGCAAGCCTCTGGCGTACGCAATACTACGAGTTTCACACCAGCGTTTTCTATCTCTTTCCGAGCTTTCTTGCCGATTTCAAGCGCGCCCTCGACGCCATTACCAATAACCAGCACTTCTGGCTTGAGCGCGAGTGCTCGCTTAACCATGCTGCGTTTGAGCTTATGTCCCTTGCGCTCGTACCAAGCGCTTATACCTTCTGGAGAAAGGAAAATATCCTTGCCCACGCCCGCCTCTGGGCTGTGTACTTGCCCGTTGACGGTAAAAGTTGCCCATTCAAAGTGGGTAATCGGACCTTTAGGATCAGCAAACATCTCTACCTCTGCTTTTCTGTCTCTAATATGATTGAGAGGCTCAACTGCTTCTCTCACAGCGCAAAAATCGAGTTATTACACCAAATCTCAGTTTTTGCTTTTTCTTTCATTATAATGGGGAAGGCAATCGAACAATCCAAAGGAGAACACTATGGAACGAGAACTCAAACAATTTATCGATCAGACCATGGCTAAAGGCGCTACTTATGTAGATGCACGTTGGTATCCTTTTGAAGAATCCAACTCTTTAGTCATGTGGAATGGAAACCTTAAAGCACTCAATGCATCCTCTGAAAGTGGGGTAGGTGTGCGTGTGCTCTACCGAGGTGCTTGGGGTTTCTCTGCCTCTTCCAGCATAGGCAACCTTGGGGATATCTTTGATAAAGCATACGATAACGCACGTGTAGCTGCCGAAAGAGTAACCTTCCCGGTACGTCTGGCTGAGAAAGACTCCTTGCAAGCTTCATTTTCCAGCCCTAACGAGATTGACCCCTTCACCGTGCCAATGTCTGAGAAAGTCGCTTTCCTGCAGAAAATGGATATGGCTCTCAACCAGCCTGGTGTGGTGCAACGCATCACTGCAGTGGAATTTGTCAAAAAGAAAATTATTTTCCTTGATTCGGAAGGCAGTCAAATCGAAAAAACAATAATCGATGTTTTCCCTATGATCATGGTGATGGGTATGGATAAAGATGGCGGGATGCAGAGGCGTAAATTTAGGGCGGGCAGGCTAGGCAAAACGCGCGGATGGGAAACGCTCGATACCGAGTTCTTTACTGCCCAGGCTGAGCGCATCACGCGCGAGCTCAACGAGCTCCTGGTGGCGGAAGACTGCCCCAAAGATCGGCGTTCGGTGATCTTACTGCCCGGCATCATGTTCTTGCAAACGCATGAAACCATTGGGCATGCCTTGGAGCTGGACCGTATCTTGGGGTATGAGCTGGCATTTGCCGGCGGGTCATTTGTACGTTTGGAGGATTTTGGCAAGCTGCGCTATGGCACGCCTAAGTTGACCGTGCGGGCAGATGCTACGCTGGAAAACTCGCCGGGCAGCTTTGGCTACGATGACGATGGCGTTCCTGCGCAAAACAACCTCCTCATTGATAAAGGCATCCTCGTTGGTGCAATTACCGGCAGGCAGATGGTCGAAGAAGCCAATGCCAAAGCACACCGCCAAATTTTTGAGGGAAGTTCTGGAGCTAACCGAGCAACCTCATTCTATCGTGTGCCTATCGAGCGCATGACGAATATTAATATTGACCCAGGCGCAGATGGAGACTTAGACGACATCGTGAAAAATACGGAGCGCGGTGTGATCCTGGATGGGGATAAGAGCTGGTCAATCGGCTCCAACCGCGAGCAATTTCACTTTGCCACCGAAATCGGCTGGTTGGTGGAAGACGGCGAGGTAAAAGGCGTGCTCAAAAACACCACCTATAAAGGCGAAACGCTCAAGTTCTATAATTCGCTCACCGCTGTGGGCGATGAACGCACGTGGCAAGTGGAATATGTAAATAACTGCGGCAAAGGACAGCCAAACCAAATCATGCAATTGGGGCATGGTGTGCCAATTTGCCGCTTTGATGATGTGACTGTAGGAGAGTAGCCATGGAGAAAAATGTAATTAGCTTACTAAAAGAATTACGTGCTTACGCTTTGCAAAAAGGATTGCAGGCAGCCATTTTTTACCATGAGGAAGATAGCTACCTGATGCGCTTTGCCAATTCGGCTATCTCCCTTAATACGAATGAGCACCTTATCCGCCTGGAAATCACTGTTTATGAGGGCAAAAAACGCGCCACTTATTCCATGATCGCTGACCCGGAAAAGCTGGAACCAATTAAGCAAGGCATCGACATCGCTGCAGAGATGGTAAAGCACGCCCAGCCCCTTTCCTATACTCCCACGCTTCCACACTATGAGCGCGATGTGATTGATATGCAGGCATTTGACCCCTTCCTGGCAAGCCTGACGAATGCAGACCGCTTGGCATATTTCAACCAAGTAGCCCAAGGGCTGGAAAGCGACGAAGTCAAGCTCTCAGGTATCTTTTCGAATGGGATCACTACCACGGCACAAATCAGTACCACCAGTGAACACACTCAGTATTTTGCCTGCACCGATGCGCAAATAGAAGTGGTGTTGGCGCACCAACAACTCAAATGGGAAGTGAATGCCCAACAATCCGCCCAAGCAAAAGTAGATTTAACGCCTAAGCTTTTACATAATGACTTAGCGCTGATGCTTTCCCATTACCAACACGACCAAGCCCTGCAATTACCCTTGGGCAAGTATACGGTAGTGTTTGGTCCGGCTGCGATTGGCGATGTACTGGACATACTCGCCATGGTTGGGCCTAACGGCGGCACGATGAAGCGCGGGTATTCCTTCCTGGGTGAGGAGAAATTGGGAAAGAAAGTCTTTTCTCCTTTGTTCACTTTGATTGATGACCCCGAACGGCGTGAAATCTTTCCCCTTAGCTATGACCTGATGGGAATACCGCGCCAGCCGTTCCCCTTCTTTGAAGATGGCGTTTTCAAAGCCTTCTTTTGGGAGCAAGACGATGCGGATGAGTTTGGCGCCCAGCCAACCGGGCACACGGTTGACCACCTCAATTTGTCCATGGCGGGAGGGCAGCGGTCTATGCCGGGGTTAGAAGCGCTGCTTGCCATGCCGCGCGATGAGGATATCCTTTACATTCCTTACCTGCACTACATGAACATCGTCAATCCTTCGGCGGGGATGATTACCGGTAGCTCACGCTTTGGCAACCTGCTGCTCAAGAAAGATGGCAGCGTGCAAGTGCCCTATAACGTGCGCATTACACAGACCTTTGAAGACCTCTTTGGAGAAAATGTTGACTGGATTTCGGAGGAGCAGACCGTGCATAACACTTCTAGCAGCTACGGAAAGCGTAACCCCAGTGCGATTTTGCTACCCCGCTTTTTGTGTGTCCGCGGGATTGAAATTTCTCACTCGAACAGTTCATATTGAGAGGAACTAAAGAGCCACTCCAAGCGGGAAAATGTATAGAAAATCGACTGCCTGGCACATGCTAGTAGAGTTGCCAGGCAGATTTAGTTAAGTGCTAGGCTTATCTACGTATAAGTCCTAAACTGAGAGTTGATTTCAAACTTGAATTTTTTCATAAAGAAACTGCCAGAATTCGTGAGAATAATGTATAATTCTCTCCCAGCAGAATATTTCCCGTATAGTCTCTTTTAACAAGCAGCATCATTAAAAGTTTCTCGTAAAAAAAGGAGGATGCTCATTATAGAAAAACATAATAATTTTCCCCACCAGCATAAGGAATGGCTTTGCCAAGCCATACCTCGTGCACCGTATCCATTTCGCATCACATTTTCACAAATTTGGAGGCAAACTTATGAAATCTAGAACAGTCAAAATATTAGCTA